>DAIOGN010000013.1:0-3276 GCA_036745245.1 Candidatus Zixiibacteriota bacterium | reverse complement strand
TCGCACCCGGCTCTGCAAAGATGCGCACAAAGTAAGGGCCGGCCTTGGGCCGGGGGATGGAGACGATGTCGTCCGGATCGCCGTCACCGCTGACGTCGGTGTTGTCGGTGTACGATGAACCGTCTCCGATTACATTGAACGTCTTGCCGATGGAGTCGAGCGCGGGGTCAGTCACCACCATGTCCACCGGAGAGAGCAGGCGGATCTGGAGGGAGTCGTTGGAATCGCACAAGTTGCCCACCCCGTCCGCATCGATGTCGTCCTGCGTGGGGTTGTAGTTCGCGCAATTGTCGCACGAGTCGGGGATGCCGTCCTCGTCGCCGCCACCGTTTGGACCATCGAGGCTGTGAGCCATGTACTGCCAGCGGCTTTCCCCCTGGGCGCCGAAAAACTGATGCCCCCACGCGATTCGGGCCTCCGTCGTCCACTGCGGCCGATTGAACTGAATTCCAGTCAACGTGGGAATGACGGAGCCGTCCCTGTACACCCGGACGACACTCCCCTCGACGTCCCATTCGATCAAATAGGTGTGGTAGGCGTCGTCGGTGTCCACAAAGGCGCGCGGACCGATCGTGGCATCCGCCGACCAGAGAAAGATATCGTCTTTGCCGATCCACAGGATATTGCCCAGCGGATCGCCCCCGATGGGATCCTGCGTCTGGAAGAGCACCGAGGCCACGCGGCGCGAACTGTCCGTGGTGTTTCCTGAGACGTAACGCATGCGAAACTCGATGTAATAGACGCCACCGAAGGAAACGTTGAAGCCGGGGTCCTGCAGAGTGTAGCTCATGACTTCGCCGGAGGAGGACGTGTTCAGCCTCAGGCGCACCGGATTGTAATCGGGGATCTCGACGTCGGCTGTATTCAGGAGAGTCCAACGGGGGCAGGTCTCTTCGGGCAAAAGCCCCGTGCCCGGATACCAGAAGTACTTGTAAAACTGGCCGTACGCCAGTCCCGGCAGAAAAAGAGACAGAAGCAGTCCGGCCTGCCAGAGGGCCGGCCGAAGGCGCGCCCGCCAATTCAACCGCGAAACCCAGCGTGTCATTAATCCTCGTCCTGTCGTCTGAACCGAAGTGGATATCACGTGGACCAGCGGGCGGGCTGCTCACCCAGCCGCACCGGCCTTCTGCACAGCCCTCGGAAGGAACACCAATACCGGGCCGTGGATGTCAGAAGAAACAGCCAAATATAGGGCACCCGCCGGAATCCCGCAAGGGGCCGCGATGGAGCCTGCCTTGACGCGCCCGGCTCGGCCGGGCTTAATTCCACGGCGGTGCCGATTCGGCGTGGGGCAGGCCGGCACTCAATCGGAAACGCATGAACGACACAGTCTCCATCCGTGAACGCTCCGCAGCACTGCTGGAGGAACTGCGGGTTGCCTGCACCTCCTCTGGTCGCGACGTCTCGCGTATCAAGGTGATCGCCGTGTCCAAGACCCGTTCTGCGGAGGAGGTGCAGGAAGCCATGGCGGCGGGCCTGTCCGAGTTCGGAGAAAATCGCGTTCAGGAAGCCGCGGCGAAGATCGATTCTGTGCGTCCCCGGCCCGTGTGGCATCTTGTGGGGCACCTGCAAACCAACAAAGCCCATGCCGCGGCCCGCCTGTTCGACTGGGTGCAATCGGTGGATTCCGCCAGGGTGGCCAACTCGCTCGGCCGGGCGGCCCGGGAAGCCGACAAGAAGATGGGGGTGCTCGTGCAGGTAAATACCACCTCCGAGGCTCAGAAGTCGGGGTGCTCGCCTGCGGAGCTGGCCAGCGTGCTCGAGGCGGTGGCGGCCCAACCCGCCCTGCGGCTCTCCGGGCTCATGACCATGGGACCGGTCACCATGGACGAGCGCAGCACACGCAAGGCGTTCGAGTGCTGTGCCCGGCTGAGGGAGGAGTGGGGGGCGCAGTTGCCTCCCGGCTCCATGTCCGTCCTGTCCATGGGCATGTCGGGCGACTGGGTGTGGGCCGTCGAATGCGGAGCCGACTGGATTCGCGTGGGGACGGCCATCTTTGGCGATCGCACCGGGTAGAATGGTAATGTCCGAACTGGGAGGTGTCCTTTGGCGCACGACCGAGCTGTTCCTCAACTCGCTTGTGGTCCTCGTGATCGTGCGCGTGGCCCTGTCGTGGATCTATCCGAATGTGCGCAACACCCTGGTGTTCTGGGTGTGGCGTCTCACCGAGCCCCTGCTGGCGCCGATTCGCAGGTTTTTGCCGCACAGCGGGATCGACTTTTCACCCTGGGTGGCATTGATCTTGATTTTGCTGGCCCGAGGGTTCATCTTCAGGATTCTCTACACGCTGTTCTAACGAGGGGGGATACCTCATGGAATTGTTACCCAACGACGTGCGACAGCACCGGTTCAGCAAGAGTGTCCGGGGCTACGCCACCGACGAAGTAGATCAGTTTCTCGAACACGTGGCCCGGGTCCTCGAAGACGCTCTCGAAGCCCGGCGCAGGGCTGAAGAGTCGACTTCGCGCCTCGATCGCGACATGGAGCGGTTCCGCGAACAGGAAGGCGCGCTGAAGAAGGCCGTGTTCACGGTGGAACAGGCCATGGAAACGGCGCGTGCCAGCTCGATGAAAGAGGTGGAGTCCATTCGCCGCGAGGCGGAAAGCCGGGCACGCCAGATCATTCACGAAGCCGAGCTCGAAAGCCGCAAACTCGAGGGCGACCTCAAATATCTGCGCGAGGCCAAGCAGGGCTTAATCGAGCAGCTCCGCGGCTTCTGCCGCGCACAGCTGGCCACACTCGAAGGGATCGAACAGCCCGATCGCATGCGCGAGGCCTCCCGGCAGGCCATCCAGCCGCGCCCCGTCGAGCCGCCACGGCCGCGGCCCGCACAACCCGCCCCCGCGATCGCTCAGGCGACCCCGGCGGCCGCCACGCCCGCGTCCGAGCGACCGGAAACCGTTCGCATCGATGCCGACTCGCGTTCGCCCCGGCGCTGGCAGCCGGAGCGCGTGGAGCGCGACGACGTCGATGCCAAGATTTCGGAGGCGCTGGGAGTCGATGACTCCACGGCCGTGTTCCCCCCGCCCCTCGTACCGGATTCACGGACCAAGGCGGACCGCTAATTCGATCATGCCCGGGGTCTGGGAGTGTGTGGAAGAGGCGGTGGCGCCGACGCGGGCCCTGCTGCAGCGCGTGACCGCGACCGCCGATGCGTCGACGGTGGGCCCGGTGGACGTGGCCTTCTTCGCGGTGAAGCTGTACGACACGGAATCGGCGCTTCCGCTGCTGCCGCCGCTCGTCGGCCCCGACACCGTGGTCGTCCCGTTGCAGAAC
>DAIOGN010000012.1:35112-38280 GCA_036745245.1 Candidatus Zixiibacteriota bacterium | reverse complement strand
TCGGACACAGCTGCGCATTTTTCGCAACGACCGGATCGGGATTTGCTTAAGGGGTGCTCGACAGGGGATAGCCGTCGCACTGGGGGCGACGGATCGTAGTCCGAATCGGTTCAATAAACGGTTTGAAACAAGAGAGACTCGTGATGAAAATCACCGCGCTTATGGTTGTGCTTCTCGCGGCGTTTGCGACGGTTGCAGGCGCGCAGGAAGTGGTGATCGGTGGCTTCCCACTGGGGGTGGGGTCCTCCATCGATCCGCAATTCTGGGAGCCGCATTCCAGCGCCCTGGGCCAGGTGGCCGATGCGCTCAAAGCGCATCCGGACGCGCGGGCCGTGATCGTGGGCCGCGCCGATGGCACTCGCTATCGCAACGGCAACGACGCGAAGAATCCCGGACTGTCCCTGGGTCGCGCGCACGCGTTGCGCAACGTGCTGGTGGATCGCTTCGACGTGGATTCCACGCAGCTGCTCATTCAAACGAGCGACGTGGCCATCCCCGGAGGCGACTACCGCTCGGTCAGCGTGCGTGTGGAGATGCCGCCACCTCCCATGGTGGCAGAGGCGCCGCCCGTGGTGCCCGTGGTGGTGCAGGAACAGAAATCCGAACCCGTGGCCGTGACGGAAGTCAACGAGACCAACAACTATTACGACCGGATGACGCTGAGGCTGGGCTTCGGTGCCTCTTCGAGTCCTTTCGGCGCATTGCCGATGCTGAGCGGAGCCGTCATCTGGAATCGCAAGCTGGCGCTCAACGTGATCCTGGGTCACACCTTCTGGAATGACTCCTATTCGTTCCAGGGGCAGAACCTCGAGACCTGGCAACGCATGGTGGGCGGCGGGGTCACCTGGTATCCCTGGGTCGACAAGCCCGTGGGCTTCGTGGGGGGCTGGGTGCGCGTGGAAGAGATCGCGCAGTCGTACTACGAGTACGTTCGCCTCTCAGAGGGACCGGTGGTAGGTGTCTCCATCACACCCGTCAAGCACGTGTCGATCTCGGGCCTCTACAATCCGTCCCGCCAGAGGGTGGAAGGGACCGACTTCTCCTCCGGAAAACACGGACAGTTTCTGCTCGGCATAAGTGTGTTCACTGACTTCGGAGGTGGAAGATGAAACGAACCGTCTGGATCGGCGTCACTGCAACTGCCCTGGTCTGGCTGGTGCTGGCGAGCTGCTCCAATCCGCTCGAAACCACACCGCCCCCGCAGCCGGGGAATCCATTCGAGAGCATCGATACGCTGACCATCCTCGACACCCTTACCAGGGTCGATACGGTGCTGGTGGCCGACAGTCTGTGTGCAGACACGGTGTACATCACGAACTGTGAGGACACGGTGTTCGTGGGGGACACGGTGTTCGTGGGGGACACGGTATTCGTGGGGGACACGGTTCATGTGACCGACACCGTGATGGTGTCGGACACGGTGATCGTCACCGACACACTGCGAGTTGTCGACACGGTCGTCGTGGTGGACACCGTCGTGGTGCGCGATTGCGACGATGACGATGACGATAAAGACTGCAAGAAGTTCTGCGAAAAGCTCAACAGTCACAACAAGACCATCACGTGGCGGCTCGACAATGAGGCGGGCCACTATCGTCTCGACTTTTCGGGGTGGACCGAGAAAGACAAGCCCGAGCAGAAGCTTCTGATCTCGGTGGACGGGGAGATCTACGAATGGACCCCGGCCAACGAGCATACGCTGAGCCTGGACCTGGACCTGCCGGCCGACGCGTGCATCAAGGTGTGGCACGACAATCCCAATGCCCACGGGCACGAGATCAAGGTGTGTCTCAAGGTGACGAAGCTTTAGCCTCGAGGCGGAATGCTAGTGTTAGTCAGAAGGGCGGCTTGTGCCGCCCTTCTTGTTGAAACCACCGCTTGATTCGCGCTACACTGTCAGGGCACCAGCTGAGTCGTCAACCAGTGAGCGAGGGCCGCCACGCCGGCTGTGGCCGCCGTGCCGGCGACGATGCGAATCGCCGACCGCGGCTGTTCGGCCCCCACCGGAACCAGCCCGATGACGGCGCCGCCCGCCAGCCAGGCCAGCACCGGCGACACGTGCTTCGACATGACGTCCGCAAGGAGCACGCCCGCAAATACTCCCAGCACCAGCCACCGGTTGGGGCCCAGGCCTGAGCCGTTCGAGAGAAGGTTCACGGCTCCCCCTATTTGCTCGCACGGTCGACCAGCCAGCCAATCGTGCACCCCACGAGCGACGCGCCGGCTCCGATGGCGGTACAGTGCGCCCAACCGCAGTTGGAGAGGGCGCAGCGAATAGCTGAGGCACCCGAGCCCCCGAGCACGCACGCCAGCCACCCGTTGGTGCCGATATCGGCCGACACGAAGCCACTGTCGCTCACGGAGCCCTGGCGGATCACCAGGGGCCACTCTCCGGCGATGTTCAGCTCGATCAGCACGGTACCCGACGTGAGTCCGTCGGTTCGGTAGAGCACGGCGGTGTGATTCCCCATGTCATGGGTGGGATTCTCGAAAGCCAGCCACGTGACCGTGTCGGTTCGTATCCGATCGGCCCTGGACGGATCGCGGGGCGGGATGGGCCCGCTGGCCGCAGGTGTAAACGCGGATGGGGTCTCGATAGACTGCTGGATCAGGACGAGCGAATTGTGCTCGACGTAGCTGTACCCGTCGGCTTCGAGCAGTGCGCGCGCCGCGACCACTTGCGGCTGTATCAGCGCGCCTCTCAGAGCGGGCGTGGTGGCTGCGGGATCCAGAAGCACCTTCGACTCGAGTGCGGGCGAGGCGTCGCGTTCCGGCGCCTGGTGGGCGACCGACGAGAGTGGCGCGTCGGAGGATTGACAGCCCACGATCAGCCCCAGTGCATGCACCAGCATCCCCAGGAACAGAGCGAGCCATGTGAGTTGTTTCATGAAGTACCTCCCTCCAGAGTGTGTGATCGCGTATCGCAGGCTGCCTGGTCGGGCGAGTCTGTCGGAAACGATCAACGGTTGGAGGGTGGCTTAGCAGCAGGTGTGCCGGGCGCAATCACAAGGCGCCAGCGCACACGAAATGGCCCGCTCTATGTGTTGCAGAGGACGGATGGGAAGCTTTAACCTCTAGCGCCTTGCGCGTCTGAATTGGACTGACGGGCCACTCAAGCGCCGGGTGCAGGTCGGCACGGGCAGGTGAAACGACCGTTCGCTTGCGCGG
>DAIOGN010000012.1:23645-35102 GCA_036745245.1 Candidatus Zixiibacteriota bacterium | reverse complement strand
AGAGCGCCGTCGCGTCCGTCCCTGCGCTTATCCGCCCGACTGCGAGCACGGCTGCGGACCGTTCTTGAAGACGAAGTTTACCAGAATGATGATGTCGGACGACGTGTTCGCGCCATCGCAGTTCACGTCTCCATGCCCGGGCACCACTGGGGGTGGTCCCCCTTTGAAGACGTAATTCACCATGAGAATGATGTCCGACGAGGTGGTCGTGCCGTTCGCATTGATGTCGCCCGGCAGGGTCGTCGTTACGACATAGTCGTTCTCCGAGGGGACCTCCGGCGTGCCGAGCGCGGAGACGGCGGCATCCCGGTACTCGTCGAGTACGAGCTGCTGATTGCCGTTGATGCGGATGGCGTGCGTGAAGGTGGCCGTGTCGGACGCGCCCGGCTCGCGCACCAGGCGCACCCTGTAGGAGCCCACCAGGGGGCTCGGGATGGTCACGATATCGTCGAATTCACCGTCGGGACCTGTGAGGGAAGCGGAATTCTCGTCGGTGAGCGTGTCGTAGGTGGAGCCCACCAGGATGGTATTGAAAATCACGCGCGACACCGAGTCGACGCCGATGGAATCGCCGGCCGGATCGGTGATCACCATATCGATGGGGGAGTACACGGTGAAATACAACGGGTTGCCGGCGTCGCACGAATCGCCCACGCCGTTGAAGTCGAAGTCCTCCTGCGCCGGATTGTAGGTCACGGGACAGTTGTCGGCGGCGTCGGCCACGCAGTCGAAATCCTGGTCGCCACACAGGCGCACTACGTACGCATCCGTGCCGCCTCCGTACGACTGGAATTCGTTGAACACGGGGAAGTCGGTGGAGGTTGTGAATCCGGCCAGGTAGATGTGGCCCAGAGGGTCCAGGGTCACGGAATGCGCCCAGTCATTCCCACTGCCGCCCAGGTACGTCGATCGCAGCAGATTCTCTCCGGTGGAATCCAGGACGGCCATGAAGGCATCCTCGCCAGCCATGTCCAGTTGATGTGCGCGCTCGGTCGGGAAGTCGGCCGACAGGGTGAGGCCCGCTACGTACGCCCGGCCCCGCTCATCGATGGCCAGCGACTTGGGTTGGTCGCCGGCGGATCCACCCAGGTAGGTGGAGTAGGAAAGTGAGGCGCCGCTTGCATTGATCCTGGTGACGAAGGCATCGCCCAACCCCTGATCGGTCTGATAGGGATTCAAGGTCGGGAAGTCCGTGCTGAACGTGGTGCCCGCGACGTAGATGTTTTCCGCCGAGTCCACCTGGATGGCTTCGATGAAGTCGGAGCCAGATCCGGTTCCCGCCAGAATTGTGGAATATTGCAGCACGTCTCCTGAAGCCGAGAGCTTTGCCACAAAGGCATCTTCACTTCCCTGGTAGGTCATGTAGGGATTCACCAGCGGGAAGTTGGAGGACAAGGTCTGCCCGGCCACGTACGCGCGCCCGGCCGTGTCGAGGGCGATGGTATGGGCCTGCTCGGTGAGGCTGCCACCCAGAAAGGTGCTATAGACGAGTCCGCCGCCCACGGCGTTGAATTTGGAGACAAACGCGTCCGAGGTGCCCGAGAGAGTGCCCTGGATGGGACTGAAGGTGGGAAAGTCCGCCGATTGCGTGGAGCCCACCAGGTAAGCGCGTCCCGGGCCATCCACGGCGAGGCCGCCGAAGCTCTCGGAGCTGTTTCCGCCCAGACAGGAGCCATAGACCACGTTGTCGCCGGCCGGCGTAAACTTGATTACAAACACGTCCTTGCCCCCGTTGTAGCCTGCCCAGCCGTTGGGTGTGGGGAAGTCGGTCGAAAACGTCTCGCCCGCGAGATACGCGTACCCCGAATCGTCCACGACCACGTCGATGCCCATGTCGAGACTGGCACCGCCCACGTACGTGCTGTACACGATTCCGTCACCGTCCCTGTTCATCTTTGTGAGGAAGGCGTCGGTGAGCCCCGAGTCGGTTTGAAACGGCAAGAGCGTAGGAAAGTCGGCGGCATCCGTGCGACCCGCCACATAGGCGAAGCCGGAGTCGTCCACGTCCACACACTGCGCCAGGTCGTACATGGTGCCGCCCAGGTACGTTCGGTACTCGAAGTAATCGGAAGCCTCCACCGACTGAGTTCTGCCAGGCGACACGCGAAACGTGTTGAGACCTTCGGTCTCGAACTGGAGACCCGGCGACAGGGGGATCTTCCCGCCGGAACCCGGTCGACTCAGGAGCAGTTCGCCGCCATCCGTGACAGACAAAGATTCGGAGCCTGAAACCGTGGCCTGAACCGGGGACGCCTGACCCGGGCGAAGGCCTTCAAGCGTGAACGTGAGCCAGCCCTCAGACCCATCGCAGACGAAATCGATTCCGGGATACAGGTTTTCATAAGTGATGCGGGAATAGCTGGCCACGTGAGTTCGCCAGCGACCAGGATCGCTGCCGAGGAAGAAGTGTGAAACGGCAGCCGCCCGGCCCGAGCGTTCCACGGCCGGCACCACGGCAGATCCCAGGAAGGTCAGGTGTACCATCTCGGTCGGTCGGAAGCTGTCGTCCTCTGCCGTCGGATGCGCCACCTGGAAGCAGAGGCCGCTACGCATGAGCCACACGACAGCGACCCTTGTGTCCGCGCGAAACAGCACGCTGTCGGGCCACTGGCCCTGGTTTTCCGTGAAGGTCACCGCGCAGGTCGCCGCTGGTCTCTGGCGCGAGGTCGATAGCTCAAGGGACTGACTCAACCCCGAGCCACGGTGTGAAGCCGCCCGGGGCAGGGAGGCAGCCACGATGAGGCCCAATGCAGTCAGAGCAAGCAGGGACGCATGACGGTTCATCTGTATCTCCTAAGTCTGATCTGGTGACCCCGGCTGGAGGCGGGCTATGGCCGCCGCCGGCACGCATCTCTTAGCACCCGAAAGAATCGTCAGCGAATATACGGATGCTCTCGCTTCCGTCAACCACCGAACGCTGGCCTCCAGCCCGCAGCTGGCTGCTGGACGTGGTCACTCGATGCAAAGAATGACGGCAGACAGCCGCTGGCACAGAGGGCTCCATGGGGTGAGCCGCAGTATCACTTGAGCATGACTCCGGCGGAGGTTGATCTACTCTTCTCCGTCTCCAACACGAAATAGTAGACTCCAGATGCGACGGTGCGACCACTCTCATCACGACCGTCCCAGACGAGCTCATGCAGTCCCACGGACCGACGCTGCGTTGGCCAGTGTCTCACACGCCGTCCGAGGATACTGAAAACGGTGAGTCCCGCCTGACCAGGCGCCTGGAGAGTGAACTGGACTCGGACCTGGGAGTTGAATGGGTTGGGAAACAGGGTGATCAATCGAAGAAAGGAAGGTGTAGGGTGCGGATCGACGTTGTCGATGGCGCCGACCGTGAATTGACCTCCCTGCCATGTGGGAGTCAAAGTGTCCGCAGGACCCGTAATCTGCAAGTGGTGGCCAGAAACTTCCGAGCTGTCAATCATCGCGAATCCAAAGGCCGTCGGTTGAGACTCCAACGGTACCAGCCAATGCAGGATACACAACGTATCGATGGTCTGTGGGCTGATCGGCACGTCTGTGGCGAATCGTATGAGGATCGTTCTGCTTGTGTTGTCGACTTCGATCTCGCGTGAAGTCCAGAGAGAGTCATGGCCTCCCGGGCCAAAACTGACTCCCCAGACGCCGGGAGCCGTTACTACGGTGGAGTCAAGTCGGAGTTCATCAAGAAAGTCCCAGCGTCCAGAAGTATCGTTGTAGCTCAGTGGTATGGTGATGGTCAGGAGGGGCGACTTGTGATTTACCAGGACCGCATGCGTTCGTCTCAAGTCCTCCCAGAACGGTGGAACGGGTTCAAAAATGTCGTACGGCGACAGGAAGACAAAGTCGGAGTCGGAGACCCCTTGATCTGCCAGGCAAGGAGCACATGGAATCGAACAGACCAGAACGGTCAATGCTAGGCTACGCCACCTGCTCATAGCTGTACCTCTCGAAGACCAAGATACGCATGCCCCCGCAGAATGTCATCCGTGGGTTCTTGTGGCCTTGTGATCGCAGGCATGGTCTCCGACCTGAAATGCCTCTGGCCGCAAGCTGAGGCACCCCCTACGTTTCCACCCCGTGCAACTCCTGCTCCTTGTGGTTTCGGTGCTGGCCATTCTCGCCCTGGGTTACCGGCTCTACGGCCGCCTGGTAGCGAAGCACTACGAGCTCGATCCGAACGCAAAGACGCCTGCCGAAAAGCACAACGACGGTGTCGACTTCGTCCCCACGCGCTGGTTCTACCTCTTTGGTCAGCATTTCTCAGCCATCGCAGCGGCCGGACCCATCGCAGGCCCCATTCTGGCCTGCCAGCAATTCGGCTGGTTGCCGTGCATCCTGTGGATCGTATTCGGCTCGATTTTCATCGGGGCCGTGCACGACTTCTCGACACTCGTCGCTTCGCTGCGCCACGACGCTCGATCCATTGCGGAGGTGGCCCGGGAGCACATCGGCCGGCCTGCCTGGCTCCTGTTGCTCAGTTTCATCTGGCTTGCTCTGATCTACGTGATCGTGGCCTTTACTCAGGTGACCGCACAGACCTTTTCCACGGGCGATGCCGAGTTGGCCGGCCTCACATTCCGCTTCAATCCCGGTGGGGCGGTGGCCGCCTCGGCCACCATGTACCTGGGACTGGCTGTCATCATGGGGCTGGTGGTGCGTTTCCTGAAGGTTCCCCTGTGGCTTCAGACCGCGATCTTTGTGCCCGCCACCCTTGGCGTCGTGTGGTATGGCACCCGCATCTCCACCTTACTACTGCTCGACGCGAACATGTGGGCGGTGCTGATCCTCGCGTACTGTTTCCTCGCATCACTTCTGCCCGTGTGGAGTCTTCTGCAGCCGCGAGGCTATCTCGGCGGTTTCATCTTGTACATGGCGCTGGCGGCGGGCGTGGCCGGGGTGCTCTTCGGCGGCTTCGACGTGCAGCAGCCCATGTTCACCAGTTTCCAGGTTCCCGGGGCCACCGGACTTTTGTTTCCGTTCATGTTTGTCACCATCGCATGCGGCGCATGTTCAGGCTTTCACGGCCTCGTGTGCAGCGGTACGACCTCAAAACAGATCTCCAAGGAGACACATTGCCGGCGCATCGGCTATGGTGCCATGCTGGCCGAAGGATTTGTTGCCACCATAGCACTTGCGACCCTGCTGATCGTGTCGAAGGAAGGCGTCGCAGGGAAGGGCCCGGGCACGATTTATGGCGAAGGTCTGGGCAGATTCCTCACGGTGTTTCTCGGTGAGCAGAACCTGGTGTTCGCCGTGACGTTCGGTGCCATGGCCTTTTCGACGTTCGTCTTTGACACGCTTGACGTCGCCACACGACTCGGTCGCTACATTCTTCAGGAACTGGTTGGCAAAACCAATCGAGCTTCGGCTCTGGCCGCCACTCTCGTCACCTGCGCGGTTCCGCTCGCCCTCGTGCTCGCGTCGGGTCCGGGCAGCTATCTCAAGTTCTGGACCCTGTTCGGCACCTCCAACCAGCTTCTGGCGGGACTCTCGCTTCTGGGTGTCACGGTGTGGCTCAAGCGCACGGGCCGCCGCTACTGGTTCGTCGCCTGGCCCACAGTCTTCATCTTCGCAGTCACGTTCACGGCCCTGGGGATGCAGTCGGCTACGAATCTCGGGGCCTCCGGAGGCCTCCTGCCACTTCTTAATGGGGCCCTCGGGCTGGGGTTGCTTCTCTTGGCCCTGACATTTATACTCATGGCCGGTCGCAGGCTATTGACACCCTCGGACCCTCTGCAGGGAAGCTCAAGCGCCGCATCGTAAAGCCCGTTTCTGTATGAACTTGCCGGCCCCGGGGGCGAACTGACATTCCACCCTCTGGTGGGAATTTCAAGCCCCAGGTCTGCCTGATCCGGGCGATCAGTCTGTAACCAATCACAACGGAAGGAATATGGATCATTCGGCTACTCAACTGCACGGCGAAGCCGCACTCGTCCTGCCCGACTTAAGCTCGGTCAGCTTCCTTGGGATGACCGGAAGCCAGCTCCTCACCTGGGGGCTCGGCATCTGTTTCCTGGGGCTCCTATTCGGGCTGGTGATCTACCGCCAGCTGAAGAACCTGCCGGTGCACAGCGCGATGCAGGAGGTGTCCGAGCTGATCTACGCCACCTGCAAGACCTACCTGTTCACCCAGGGTAAGTTCATCCTCATGCTGTGGGTGCTTTTGGCAGCGCTCATCGTCGTGTACTTCAAGGCGTTCGTGGGCTTCCCGGTGGATCGCGTGGCGATCATCGTGCTGTTCTCGATCATCGGCATGGCCGGAAGCTACCTGGTGGCGCACTTCGGTATCCGCGTCAACACCTTCGCCAATTCGCGCACGGCCTTCGCCGCGCTCAAGGGCAAGCCGTACCCGTGCTACTCCATTCCGCTGCGGGCAGGCATGTCGATCGGGATGCTTCTCATCTCGGTGGAACTGCTCATCATGCTGGCGATTCTGCTCTTCATCCCGGGCGACTACGCGGGCCAGTGCTTCATCGGCTTCGCCATCGGGGAGTCGCTGGGCGCAGCCGCGCTGCGTATCGCGGGAGGGATCTTCACCAAGATCGCCGACATCGGATCGGACCTCATGAAGATCGTCTTCCGCATCAAGGAAGACGACGCCCGCAATCCGGGCGTGATCGCCGACTGTACGGGCGACAACGCCGGCGATTCGGTAGGCCCCACGGCCGACGGCTTCGAGACCTACGGAGTCACGGGGGTGGCTCTGATCTCGTTTATTCTTCTGGCCGTATTCCCCCAGCACCAGGTGGCGCTGCTCGTGTGGATCTTCGCCATGCGCCTCACCATGATCCTGGCGTCCGGGTTCTCGTACCTCATCAACGAGGCGGTGGCACACGCCAGGTATTCGAACGCAGACAAGTTCAACTTCGAGCATCCGCTCACCAGCCTCGTGTGGCTCACGTCTCTGGTGTCCGTCGCGCTCACGTTCGTGGTGTCGAAGCTTCTGATCGGCGATCTGGGCGGCAACACCGACCTGTGGTGGCAGTTGTCCACGATCATCTCCTGCGGAACGCTCGCCGGGGCCGTGATCCCGGAAGTGGTGAAGATCTTTACCTCCACCAGTTCGCGTCACGTGCAGGAGACGGTGAATTGCTCGCGCGTTGGAGGGGCCTCTCTGAACATCCTCTCCGGACTTACCGCGGGGAACTTCAGCGCCTACTGGCTGGGCCTGGTGGTGGTGGCGCTCATGGCCATCGCCGCCTTTGCCTCCACCTGGGGTCTGGGCGGGCTCATGCTGGCGCCTGCGGTCTTTGCCTTCGGCCTCGTGGCGTTCGGCTTTCTGGGCATGGGACCTGTGACCATCGCCGTAGACTCCTATGGACCGGTCACGGATAACGCACAGTCGATCTATGAACTGTCCATGCTCGAAAGCCTGCCGGGCGCCGAAGCCGACATCAAGAAGGGCTGGGGATTCACCCCACAGTGGTCCAAGGCGAAGGACCTGCTCGAAGAAAACGACGGTGCAGGCAACACATTCAAGGCCACGGCCAAGCCGGTGCTCATCGGCACAGCCGTCGTGGGCGCCACCACGATGATCTTCTCGATCATCATGCTGCTCACCGAAGGTTTGAAGGTCAACATCGACAAGCTGTCGCCCCTGCATCCGCCGTTTCTTCTGGGGCTGATCACCGGAGGTGCGGTGATTTACTGGTTCACCGGTGCGTCCACGCAGGCCGTGGTGGCCGGCGCTTATCGTGCCGTGGAGTACATCAAGAAGAACATCCGCCTCGAGGGGACCGACAGGGCCTCGATCGAGGACTCCAAGGCTGTGGTGGCCATCTGCACCAAGTACGCGCAGAAGGGCATGATCAATATCTTCATGACGGTGTTCCTCTCCACGCTCGCCTTTGCGTGCGTCGAGCCGTACTTCTTCATCGGGTACCTCATCTCGATCGCGTTGTTCGGGCTGTTTCAGGCCATGTTCATGGCCAACGCCGGCGCCGCGTGGGACAACGCCAAGAAGGTGGTGGAGGTGGAGCTGCGGGAGAAGGGCACCGAGCTGCACGCCGCTACCGTGGTGGGCGACACGGTGGGCGATCCGTTCAAGGACACCTCGAGCGTGGCCATGAACCCGGTGATCAAGTTCACCACGCTGTTCGGGCTTCTGGCGGTGGAACTGGCGCTGGCCCTCGGGCCGGCCACCAGTCACATCCTGGCGGCCGTCTTCTTTGTCGGATCCACGGTGTTCGTGTGGCGGTCGTTCTACGGCATGCGCATCACCACCGGCACCGACTCGGATGAGAGCACCACCCAGCGCCCAGCCGTCATGGCGAAGTCCGTGGGTTGACATGAAGCGTTGGTGGCTGGCTCCCATCGTCCTCGGCGCCCTCATTCTGGGAAGCTCGACGGTACAAGCTGAAGATCGCATCGTCTTCCTGCGGGTTCGCTTCGATTCCGCCGGTGTGACTCTCGAATCCACGTCGGTCGTGTCGGGGACACTGAAGACCGGGGGCCATGGCATAGCGAACGGCGATCGAGTGACGCTCCGCGTGCTGGGGCAGAACTCGACGGTGCTTCACAGCGAGGCTATGGACGATCCACGGTTCGTTGTGCGCGAGACCTTCAACGAGGACGGCACCGTGGGTCGGGTGGTGGAAGAGCGTCCATCCGCTGTCACCGTAATCCGCTTTCCCTTCGACGCCCGGGCCACCCGGGTGGAATTCACTCTGCCCCGGGATGCCTCAGCGGCGTCCAGGGCACGGCCCCTGGGGTCTGTCCAACTCGATCTGAGCGAGCATGAGAAGAAGTAGCCGGATCCTGGCGGTCCTCTGGCTTTTCGTTCTGTGTCGCCCGGCCCTGGGCCAGCTGTTTCCGGTGGACACGCTGCTCGACAACGGGCCGCCCGCGGACCGCATCAACCTCGTGTTTCTCGCGGAAGGTTATCGAAGCACGGAGATGGCCGATTTCCACACGGACGTCCAGGGAATCCTGAATGGACTCCTGGCGGCGTCACCGCTTTCGTCCTATCAGGCGTACTTCAATGCGTACGCGGTGCAGGTGCCGTCCGTGGAGTCGGGCACCGATCATCCGGGATCCGCATCGGATGAGCCAGGGGGCTTCCCGGTGCAATTCCGGAACACCTACTTCAACAGCACGTTCGACGCGTCGGGAGTTCACCGGGCGCTCGTGGCAGACGACGGGAAGGTTCTCACGGTGCTGCAGAACAACTTCCCGATGTGGGACGCTGCGTTCGTCATCGTGAATACCGATTGGTACGGCGGCACCGGGGGGACGGTGTCCACGTTCTCCACGCACTCGTCCTCGACTGAGATCGCACTGCACGAGATGGGCCATTCCTTCGGGAATCTGGCGGACGAATACGACTACGGCGGCTGGCCAGGGCATGAATCGCCCAACAGCACGGCTGTGACCGATCGTCCGCAGATTCGCTGGAATGTCTGGATCCTTCCCACCACGCCTGTACCCACGCCGGAAACCGGAACGTACAGCGGCCTCGTGGGACTGTTTGAGGGGGCCGTGTACAACCTCACCGGCTGGTTTCGCCCGAAACTCAACTGCAAGATGCAGTCTCTGGGCGTGCCGTTTTGCGAAGTGTGTCGTGAGCAGATGGTGAAGGTCACCTACGGCCTGGTGGACCCGGTGGAGCAGGTCCAGCCCGTCTCCACCTCACCGGAGGTTCCGTACGATTCCACGGCATTATTCTCTGTGACCACTCTGGCCGTAACGCCCAACACCATGGCCGTTTCCTGGACCGTGGACGGCGACCCCGTGTTCACCGGGACCGACTTCGATTTCCAGGCGGAGGTGTTCGACACGGGCCAGCATGTGGTAACCGCCCTCGTGGCCGATACCACTCCCTGGGTGAGAATCGATCCGGGCGGCCTCCTGCAGACGACACATCAATGGACTGTGCGTGTCCTGCCCCCCTCGTTTTACGTGGGTGACACCAACGGCGATCGAGTGATCACGTCGGCCGATGTCATCGTGCTGGTCAACCACGTGTTCAAGGGCGGACCGCCTTCGACGCCCGTGGAGGCCGGTGACGTGGACTGCTCCGGGGTCACCACCTCGTCCGACATCATCGTGCTGGTGAATTACATCTTCAAGAGCGGACTCCAGCCCGACTGCTAGGGGCGCGTCCGGCAGGACAGCCGCAGGTCAGAGCAAATTGTCGCGGGCGGTTGTCGTAGCCAAGGTGTGACCCTCGCTCCGGGCCACGAACGTCGCAGCCGTGATGTCTCCGGCCACGTTCAAGGTGGTCCTGCACATGTCGAGAATCCGGTCCACCCCCAGGATCACCGCGATGAGCGCAGGATTCACATGGATGGTTCCCAGCACCACGATGATGAACGGGATAGAGCCCGACGGCACGCCGGCCGTTCCGATCCCCCCCAGCATGGCCAGGTAGGCCACCAGCACCTGCTGGCCCAGCGTCAGGTCGATGCCTGAGAGCTGGGCCAGAAACAGCACCGTCACTCCCTCGTACAGCGCCGTACCGTTCTGATTGCCGGTGGCTCCCACCGTGAGCACGAAGTTGTTGATCTCGCGCGGCACGCCCAGGTTGGCTTCGGAGACTTTCAGCGCCGTCGGCAGCGTGGCGTTGGACGACGACGTGGAGAAGGCCGTGAGCAGCACGGTGCGGATGCGCCTGAAGAAGTCCAGAGGCGAGAGACGCGACAGGAAGTACACCGACAGCGAGTACACGCCGAACATCTGCAGCGCCAGGCCCAGAAGCACCGTCACCATGAACCACCCGAGGGCGCTCAGGAGGTCGAGCCCGAAGCGCGCAGTGTTGGCGAACAGGAGGCACGCCACGGCCAGTGGTGCGATCCGCATGACCAGGTCGATCACCTTGGCCATGACGTCGAAGAGCGTCTGCATCCACGACAGGAACATGTCCGTGCGCGGTCCGGGCAGAAGCGTGGCGGCGATGCCGAGCAGGAGCGAAAAGAACATCAGGTGCAGCATGTTCGGCGGATCGGAAGCCACCGCAGCCACGGGATTGGACGGGACGATGGTCTTCACGATCTGCAGCAACGTGGGATCCTCGGCGGCCGACTTCTGGGCCGCCTCCACACGCTTCGCCGCCTGGTCGCCGTAACGCTCTTCGAGCGCCGCGGCCGTCTCGGGCGCGACGCGCCGGCCCGGCTGGATCGTGTTGGCCAGGGTCAGCCCGATGGCCACGGAAATGCCCGACAGCACGAGCACATAAGCAAGACACTTCAGACCGATGCGGCCCAGCGCACGGATGTCACCGATGCCGGCCACGCCTACCACAAGCGAGGAGAACACCAGCGGAATGACGGTGAGCAGCAAAAGGCGAAGGAACAGCTGACCGATGGGATCGGCCAGATTGGTGACTACCCATTCCACACCGGGGTCCGCACCCCCGTAGATGAGGTTGGTGACAATGCCCGCCGCCGAGCCGATCAGAAGACCGGCAAGGATGCGGTTATGGAGCGGAATGGCGCGCACTCAGAGTCCGAAGGCTGTCACTTCATCTGGTGC
>DAIOGN010000012.1:7444-23635 GCA_036745245.1 Candidatus Zixiibacteriota bacterium | reverse complement strand
CGAGGAGCACGCGCTTGATGGCTTTGATGTCCGTTCTCGATCGACCCAGTTGCTCCACCTTCTCGATCAAGTCGCGGGCGAAGAACAGTCGCCAGTGCGTCTGGCGGCAATGGATGAGTTTACCGGTTTGCTCCAGCTGGTTTGGCGTGGCCTCAAGATGAATACGCTCTTCCCGTGAGTCGGAGAGACCCTCGGCCCGCAGGACCTGAACCTGGAAGAGGAAAGCGCCGGACGATTCCTCCACCTGGACGAGCCGACCCTTCAGAACATCGTCCCCCTCTTCGAAGATGCACACGGCCCCTTCGAGCGCCTTCAGGTTCTGAAGCTTTCGACCTGTCGCGGGCGACTGTGGATGGCCGGCCCCCGGGCCAGCCGAACCGGACTTTTTCTGGCCCCTCTTGATGAAGAGGAGCAGGAGCAGCACCACCGCCAGCGCAACGACCCATTTCACGGCGGATTCACCGCTGACAGCACAGAGGGTTGGGATGGGTGCTGCGGAGGGGGCGAACCAGACCTGCTATCCTCCGTGACGAACTGGATCGTTGTCGGGCCAAACCACCTCCCTGTCGTCGAGGACTGGATGAAATTCTCCGGCTATATAGAGTCCAGGGCAGGGGCTGGCAATGCAAAGTCCGCCTTATCCTAACCCGATTGCAACCCCGGGGCGGTTCCAGTCGTACACGCGAATACGGAAGAGCCCGGGCCCTGTGGCCAGCCCGTCGACTGGGGTGCCTGCTCTATCCTGGAGGAACCGAATGCCGCGCATAGGAGCCGGCCTTTGGTTGTGTGCCTCGGTCCTGTCCCTGGGGCCCGACGCCATAGCCGAGGCGAAGACCGCAGTCCAGCCAGCCCCCGCTGCGGCTTCGGCCGCTCAATTCCACCCCGAGCTGCGCGTGTTCCGCGCCCCTGGCAAGATCAAGATCGACGGAGATCTTTCCGACTCGGGCTGGATCGGCGCCCTGCCGGCCATGAACTTCAGCGAACACTCGCCGGGCGAAGAGGTGGAGCCCCCCGTCAAAACGAAGGCCTTCGTGACGTTCGACGAGAGCCACTTGTATGTCAGTGCCATCTGTTATGCCGAGCCCGGGTCGGTGCGCGCCTCGGTGTGCGAACGTGAACAGATCTTCAACGACGACAACATCGGCTTTTTCTTCGACACGTACGGAGACGCCTCGCGCGCCTACATCATCAACCTGAATCCCTACGGCATCCCGTACGACGCCCTGTGGACTCCGGGCTGGGGCGAAGACGGTAATTTCGATCTGTTGTTCGAATCGTCGGGGAAGGTGACCGACTCGGGGTACCAGGTGGAGGCGGCCATCCCGTTCCGCAGCCTGCGGTTTCCCAACCAGAATGTCCAGGACTGGAAGTTCGACTTTTACCGCCATCACCTCCGGGAGGAGCATTACTCCATGTCGTGGGCCCGGTACGACCAGAATGAAGCCTGCTGGCCCTGTCGCTGGGGCACCGTGCGCGGGATCGAGGGCGTGAAGCCGGGCAAGGGACTCGAGCTCATCGGCAGCGTGGTGTCGTCCCAGTCCGGAGAGGTGACGGATTACAACGACCCCGACGCGTCGTTCGTAAACAATGATGTCATGACCTCAGTGGGTGCCGGTGTGAGATACGCTCCCACGTCCGACATCGCCTTCGAGGGCACGGTCAATCCGGACTTCAGCCAGATCGAGGCCGATGCCTCGCAGGTGGACGTGAACACCACGTTTGCCCTGCAGTATCCAGAGAAGCGCCCCTTCTTCCAGGAGGGGATCGATGCGTTGCGAACGAATTTCAATCTGGTGTACACGCGCACGATCAACGACCCCGACTTCGCAGCTAAAGGCTCGGCCAAGCTGGGCAAGACCAGCGTGACCCTGCTTTCGTCCAGCGACGCACATACCTTTGTGATCGTGCCATTTGAAGAGCGGTCCGAGACTGTGGAGATGGGCGAGAGCTACTCAAACCTGATCGCCCTGCGCCAGGCCTTTGGAAACGACAATCACGTTCGGCTTCTGGCCACCGACCGTCGCCATGAGGGAGGGGGTTCGGGATCTCTGGCCAGCCTCGACATGGGCCTGCGGTTCACACGGGCGCTGAAGTGGCGCGCCCAGGCGGTGTACACGAATACCGAGGAGGCGGAGTTGGGCGGGAGCTCAGACTCCACCACCTTCGACCACGGCAAGCACACTGCGGCGTTCGATGGCGAGAGCTTCTCGGGATCGGCCCTGCTCACAGGTCTGGAGTACGACGGCCGTCGACTCTACGCCGACTTGTCGCTCTACGGGCGGTCTCCCACGTATCGCGCGGAAAACGGGTTTCAGCCCCGCAACGATGACCGACAGGCGAACTTCAGCACAAGCTATCTCTTCCGGCCCAACGGTGCCGTGTTCAGCCAGATCGAGCTGGGGGGCAACGTGGGCACGATCTACAACTCCGACGAAATCAAGAAGGACGAGTGGCTGGTGCCGTGGATCTGGACCAGCCTGCCGTTCTACCAGGCCACGTTCTCCACAGAAGTGCTCTTGAGCGAGGAGCTGTTCGGCGGGGTGTACTTCGACAATATCTATCACTGGTCGACGAACTTCAGCCTTACGCCGGGGAACATGGCGTCGTTCGGCGGCGGGTACACCTACGGCCGACGCATCGCGCGCAACTTCCTCACCATGGGGAACGAGACCAACGCCGAATTCTGGCTCAACCTGCGGCCGCTCTCACGCTTGCAGGCTGAGTACACCCTGGAGTACAGTCGCAGTGCCGACGTGGAGTCGGGTACCGAGTATTTCGCCGGCTACATCAGCCGGCTGCGCCTGTCGTACCAGTTCACGAAGCGTCTGTCGCTACGGCTGGTGAACGAGTACGACGCCTTCAGCAATGCCTGGGGCATCGATCCGCTCATTACCTACCGGATCAATCCCTTCTCGGTGTTCTACCTGGGATCCACGTACGATTATCTGCGCTTTGAAGAGCTGACCACCCCCGGCGCTCAGCCCGGCACCCGTCTTCAGGCGCGGCAGTTCTTCGTGAAGCTGCAGTACCTGTTCATGACTTGAAGAAAAGTGGGGTCAGACTCGACTTTTGAAAAGTCGAGTCTGACCCCACTTGTTTTTCATTCCACCGACGGGCGATTGGGGAGTTCGTTGGTGTCGTCGTGGGGACGGGGGAAGTGCTCGGCCAGTTGTGCGCCGATGTCGCGCACGGCCTGGATGATTCCCTCGGTCTGGCGTCCGGCTTTGAAGCCGTCCACGATGGTGTCTCTGGGGCCGTCCCAGTACTGAGCCGACACTTTCTCTGCAATCGCGCGGTCGGCCACTACAGCCACCTGCCGTTCTTCAAGCGAAATGTACAGGAGCACGCCCGTCTTTGCGCGCGTGGGCCGCAAGCTCTCGAATCGCGCCAGGGCCTTCTTCCACACACTTCTCGAAGCTCCCGAGCGCGCCCAGGGGAGCCGCCACAAGACCAGCGTCACGGCAAACGCAAGACCTCCGGTCACCGTGGCAAAGAAGGTGTCGTACGAAGTTCCCCAGCCGGAGTCGCGCGTGATGAGCAGCCAGACCACTGCCGCTGCCAGGCCGACAGCGCCTGCGGCCAGCCACCCGTCCTGCCACAGGGAAGACGAGCGGCGGGTGATGACCAGCGCGATTTCGCCTTCGGTGCCGCTCTCCGCCTCGGTCACGGCGGCTTCCACGCGATCCAGGTCGGCCTTCGAGAAGTAGCGATCGATGTACTGTGTCATACGTTCACCAGCCTCCCGAGGCGCCGCCGCCTCCGGAGGAGCCGCCGCCGAAATGAAATCCACCGCCCGACGAGCTTCCACCTGACCCGCGGCCCAGGCCGCCGAGCATCCCGAAGCCACCGAGCCCTCCGAGCCCGCTTCCGCCCCACGAGCCATGGCCCCAGAGGCCGAGGCGGCGGGCACGCCTGCGTTGCGCGGCCGAGATGAACATCACCAGCATCATCATGACAATAAACCCGAGGAGCGCCACGTTGGATGTCTTGCCCGACTTGCGCGCCGGCGGTGGATCATAGTCGCCGGCCACCGCCGCCTGAATCCCGGTGAGCACTTCCTCGAATCCTTCGCCCACCCTCCCCGCGCGAAACTGTTCCGCCATGGGCGACTGCCTGGAGACGATGCGACCACACTCCACGTCGGTGAGGGCGCCTTCGAGACCGTACCCCACCTCCAGCCGTGCTGCGTGATCCTGCCAGGCCACGACGAAGAGCACGCCGTTGTCGCGGGCGCTGTCACCCACTCCCCAGGTCTTCAGCACGTTGTGCGCGAAATCCTCGATCGATCCGCCCTCGAGTGAGGGCACGGTGAGGACACCGACTTCGATTCCGGTGGAATCTCGATAGCGTTGAATACGGGACTCGAGCCGGCTCTCCTCCGACCGCGATAGGATATCCGCGAGGTCATTCACGGCGGAGCGATAGGGGGGAACCTCAAGTGCGAACACCGCCGCAGCCTGCAGCAGCACCAGCAGGGCCGCGCCCCTGACCAGGCCACGCGCGAAGCCACCCGACATCACGTGTGTTCCCCCCGTGATTTGCAGCCGTCCCCGAGCGTCACGGGGTCTGGAAGACCTCTCTCACGTCGGGCGCTTTCTGGGCGTCGGCGTCGGCCGCGAAAAACTCGCGCTGGTACGGAAACCCGAACAGCGCCCCCGCCGCCAGTGTCTTGAGATGTCGCTGGCGGTACGTGTTGTACTCGCGAACCGTTTCATTGAAGACGCGGCGTTCCTGGGCGATCCGGTTCTCCGTGCCTTCAAGCTGGGTGAGCAGATCGCTGTACATCTGCTCGCCTTTGATATCGGGATACCGCTCGACCACCACGTTGATGAACGAATTGAGCTGACGGGACAGGAGGTTCGAAATGGAGTCGAGCACCACCGGGCTGCCCGAACCAAGCGCCGCATCGGCCTGGCTCTTGAGATCGATTACCCGCTGGCGCATGCCGATCACCTCGGTGAGCGTGGACTGCTGTCGTGCCATGAAATTGTCCACGCTGGCCACGAGGTTGGGCACCAGGTCGAACCGCCGCTGGTACACGTTCTGCACCTGCGCCCACTTCTCGTCCACGGACTGCGTGCGATCGATCAAGCCAGCGCGTCCCGACCAGAGCCAACCGAAGGCCACGAGGGCCAGTACCACCAGAATCCCCAACACGATCAGTACAGTCTTCATCATCTCCTCGGGTTACGGAGTTCGTTGCGATTTCAGCGCGGCCAACATAAAGGCAGACGCACCGCGGGTCGAGAGCAGACTCAGACCGCTAGCGGCCCACCGCGATCAGGAGTCCCAGGGCCGCGGAGCCTTCAAACTTGTTGTCTGCCTCTCCCACCCGGGCTGTGGCCAGAGCGTCCAGGGTGCGGCTCAGCCGGAAGCGCGCGTGCTGCGCGAACCCCGGCTGATCGTAGAATCCGACAGTAAGCGCCGAGTACAGGTCCACCCTTGAGCCCACCGGAAAGCCAACGCCCGCATCGAGTATCCCGCCTCCGGAAATGAGCGGCGATTGTTCCGCCATACTCAAGCGAAGGTAGAATGTTCTTGGATTGCCCAGACGTAGATGCCCTGAAAACCTCACCGGATCCGGGTCCGAATAATTGCCGAAATCCAGAGGGACGTCGCCCCCTACATAGCCCAGGCCCACGCCGACCATTCGGGTTTCGAGGCTCACGTGGGGGTTGATCCAGGTATAGTGGAAGTCTGTGCCGCTGGCAAACCAGGCGCCTCCACTGAGGCCAAACACGAATGGCGACCCGGGGATGGGTGCGGTCACAGAACCGCTGACGTCCGTGAACTCCTGACTCACGCTCGAGATCGCGTTGTTATTGCAGTCTCGAAGCACCGTGACCACGTTGCCGGCCCCTCCGTGCACGCCCAGATACACGTCGGTCGTGTCCGTCGCTTCGGGGACATAGCCTAGTGGCAGCGTAAGCAGGAAGGTGGTTCCGGCGGCGCGCGTGATGATCTGACACAGCTTGCCTGCACCAGTCGAAGGGCTCGGTTTCACGGTGTGTCTCCCTGCCAGGAGTTGAGACTGTCCACAACATACCGGGCGCCCTGGGCGAATCCGAGATTCGAATGTCGACCCCAGCCCAGATTGGCCATAGAGGCCAGCTGTCCCTGTGCCAGCCATTGCGCAAGCGAGGCACCGAACCCCGGTCCGTCCTCCAGAGGCCGTGCCACGCCCTGATCCAGGAGAAGGCGGCGGTTAAGCGGCGCGAACGGCCCCACGTCCGGTCCCACCAGAAACATGGGGAGACCCAGGCCGATGGCCCAGTGGGAACGTTCATGGGGAGGCGCCACGACGTAGTCGAACGCATGAAACTGAAGGGCGGTCAGTCGATCGAGTTCGCCCCGGGAATCAAAGGAATGCAGCCGCACTCGTTCGGACTCTTCACCCGACATTCGCTTTCGCTGCCCAGTCACGACGGCGGCGAATCGTCCGCCGCGGGACACGAACACATCCGCCGTGCCGCCGGAATGGACGGCGCTGCCCAGGGCTCTCGCGAGGGTCTCCACATGCGGGGACGGTTCGGCTCCCGAGGAGAAAAACGCTCCGGTGAGGGAGCGGCCCGAGTCCAGTCGCGAAACGCGATCGCGAAAACACACCTCGGCCTGCGCCACAAGCTCAGGCTCGATGCACAGCCCGGTGATGCAAACTGTCGAAGCGTCGTAGCCGGCCGCGAGAAAGGGCGCCGCCGCTTCGGGCGTGGGCACGAGCACGCGATGTGCGCCGAGGACCACAGCCTCTCCCGGAGTCACCAGCTCACCGTGCTGATAGATCACACATGGATGTGGTCGCAGCGCGGCGACCAGGAGCGGATGAGACACCACGATGGGCCCGCGTCCGGCGCGCGCCACCCCGGCACGCAGGGCGGAGCGGAGAACGCGAAGCGCCTGTGTGTCGCGATCGTAGTCGTTGTTGCGGCGTAGTCGTGCGTAGAGGCCCGACCACAGACCTGGCGAGGAGCCCCGGAGGTACATCTGTCGAATGGCGAACCAGGCGAGGCGGCCTGCGGGACCCGACAAGTCAGGTGCGCGATGGGATTCCAGCGGCACGCCCGGGGGCAGCAGGGCTCCCAGCTCCTGCCTCAATCCATCCAGGTAGAACGGGTGTCCACGACCGATGTCGGCACACACAAAGATCGGCCGCGGAGCACTCACTGCGTGACCCATGTATCCCCAGAATAGCAGATCCGCTGCGACCGCGTAAGGCCGCGTGAACTCCTCCTGACTGTGCGGGAATTGAACCGGTGGACATTCGAGCACAGCCCTGACCCCCTCCCGGCGGGTGTGGCGAGCGCGCCAAAGGAGCCAACTCCCGCGACGGCAAGCACTAAGGCAAGAGCCCGTCGGCTGGCACGTCAGTTGTTATGTAATGGGACTGTTTGGCTAATTGTGGTGCCTCAATTCGACCGGCGCATCAGCCGCCAGTCGTGCTATTAACGCAAGGGGGAGGACACTGTAGCATGAAATCACTTCGAGTCACCATGGTCCGTTTGATCGGACTCTGCATGATCACGTTCACTCTGCCTGCAATGGCAGAAGCTGCCTCGGTGACATTGAACTGGACTGCGTCGGGCGACGACGGCAGTGTGGGCACCGCAGCTCAGTACGACGTTCGCTACGCGACGGCGAACATCACCGGCGCCAATTTCGGATCTGCGACGCAGGCCACGGGAGAGCCTGCACCCAAGGTCGCCGGCTCGGCGGAAACGTTCACCATCACCAATCTGGCGGCTAACACCACCTACTACTTCGCACTCAAGGCGGCGGATGAGGCCACCAACTGGTCTCCTCTGTCGAACGTGGTGTCCGTTACCACGGGTGATGAAACCGCTCCCGCGGCCATCGCCAACCTCACCGCGACCGTTCAGTAGCGCTTCACGATTCGGTGTGAACGGTCCCCCTTCTCCGGATTCTCCGCTCACGCGGAGAACCGGGGAGGGCGGGGCCGATTGTTTTTGAGCCCGTCGTTATTGTCTGCACACGTACTTCCACCCGCTGCCGGAACAATGTTTTAAACCCTTTGTCAGAAACAGGTTACGGGCATTTTGGAACTCCCGCCTCGGCAATTCTTCACTCAAGAATAACCTACCGCATCGGTGGGTCGATTGATGCGAACTTGAAATTCGCACACCGCTCAATCTGTCGAACAGTGCAGAAAGGCGGTGAACCAATGTGCCTTCGCAACCAAAGATCACGCACGGATGGCGTGAGTGTAATACCGATTCACTTCTCAGGACATGGATACCGCGTGCGAGTTTCACGCGAAGGATCGTTCAGGAGGGGAGAACGACTTTTGCAGGTCATGCGGACCATAGTTTCCCAATGGTCATGATGTCGATTGATGAGCGGGGGATGCGCCGCGGCGAACTGGAGATGTTCGCCGCGGAACTGGCCGAGTGCGAGCCGGCGCTCACCGGCTGTCGTGCCCTGCGGCTCACGGGAGTCGTGGCGGCGCCCCTGGCGGCGGCCCTGTGGTTGCAGTCGGGATGGTTCGTGGGGCTCTGCTGGCTCGTGGCGCTCTGGCTCTTCTTTCCTCTTCTGAGAGGCTGGGGGTATTCCTACCTGGCCGTGTTCCTGGCCGTGTTGCCCTGGTATATTCTCACGTACCTGGAGCAGCCTCCCGTGTGGGCCGTGCTTGCAGGCTGCGCCATCACGCTCGCCATGCTTCGCTACATGAAGCAACGGCTCGACCGCATTCACCTCTACCGCCTGGCTCTGAGCTGTGAGGAGCCGACCTCCAGTGGGGGCCGCTGCTCCCGGATTCCATTTTGAGATACGCCGCTTGCCTGGCCGCCACAACGGGTCGTTTTATTGCTAATCATGTTGTGGACTAATGGCCCGGCCGGCAGGCGGCGTCCATGAAACTCGCGGTGGTCCAATTCGCTCCCGTCCTCGGTCGCCCGCAGGAAACGCGCGACCGGGTTCGGGAGTTGTCGAGGGACTTCGCGGGCGCCGACCTGGTCATCCTTCCCGAACTCGCCAATTCAGGCTACGCATTCAGCACGAGGTCGCAGGCCGTCACGCTCGCAGAAGACCCGGAAGCCAGCCCCTTCGTGGATCTGCTCGTGGCCCTCTGCCGCACGCACGGCCAGCATGTGGTCACCGGCTTCTGCGAACGCGATGGGGAGGCGCTTTACAACTCGGCGCTTCTCGTGGGTCCGGATGGCGTACTGGGAACCTATCGCAAGCTGCACTTGTTTCTCGATGAAATTGACGTGTTCGAGCCGGGCGACGTGGGGCTGCCCACGTTCACGGTTCAGGGAGTCAGGCTCGGCATCCTGATCTGCTTCGACTGGCGATTCCCGGAAGTGTGGCGGGCCCTGGCTCTGGCGGGTGCCGACCTGATCTGTCATCCTTCAAACCTGATCACGCCCGGGCTGGCTCAGCGGGTGGTGCCCGTTCACGCGCTGCTCAACCGCGTGTACGTGGCCACCGCCAATCGTGTGGGCCAGGAGGGATCCCTCACATTCACCGGCGTCTCTCAGATTGTGGATCCCTCGGGCAAGGTGATCGCGCAGGCCGGAGAGGTGGAAGAAACCGTGCTGAAGGCCGAGGTGGATCCGGCAAAGGCGCGGGACAAGGCAGTGAATGCCCGCAATGATCTGTTCGCCGATCGCCGGCCGGAATTCTACTCAGGCCGGCCGACGTCAAACTGACTCAGTCGGCGCGCAGGGCTTCCACAGGATCGACGCTCGCCGCACGTGAGGCGGGCACATACCCCGCCACCAGGCTCACGCACAGCCCGAGGGCCAGGGCCACGAGTACCAGCCACCAGGTCACAGCGAACAGTTCGATCACGGCAGCGCCCTGGCGCTCCATGATTTCCTGCGCTATGGCCGACCCGATCCTCGAGACGCCCCACCCGAGGATCACGCCGCACAGCGCACCCAGCGTTCCGATCGCCGCGGACTCCACCAGGAATAGAAGCCGGATGTCCTGTCTGCGCGCGCCGAGGGCCTGAAGGATGCCGATCTCGCGACGACGCTCGATCGTGGCCATGAAGAGAGTGTTGGCGATTCCCAGGGCAGCCGTCACGAGTGCCACGAGGCCGATGGAGCCCAGGGCCAGATCGAAGTACACGAAGAATTCGCGGATTTCCTTGAACTGTTCGGCGTAACTGAACGCGTCGAACCCCAGCGCCTTTACGGAGTCTTTGATGGGTTGGTACGGCATCGTGGGATCCAGATCGAGCGTCACGCGCCGGTAGTCCCGGGAGGAGCCGTCCGTCCCGGCCCACGGGATCCGGCCGCTTGAAAGAGTCGAAAAGAGATCGGCCGGATTGTCGGACACGCCTCCCTGGGTGAGCCTTCTCACCATGCCCACTGGGACGATCAGTTCCTCCTGCCCGCGCCGGGTCATGTGCTGCGTTTCGAGAACGCCGACAATCGTCAGCGTTTCCACCACGGTGGCGCGGTGGCGCAGGAGCCCCTCGAGAAATCTTTCGAGGGCGAGTCCGGCCTCGTCACGCACGGCTTGTTCCCGGAACGCGCGGCTGCGGAGAGAGTCCAGTCGAAGTGCCGCCACGCGCCGACGCAACGAACCATCGGGATCGGAGAACACTGCGCCCAGGGCCGAATCGAGTGTCGCGAGCCGGGTGGTGACGACCAGTTTCGATCCCGGGAGGTCTGCGCTACCCGTGGAATCGAACCGTCTGAGAAACCGGTCGGTGACGACCACCTCGGCCGCGCTGTCGGAGGTGAAGAGTCCCCCGTGCGTCAGGTGGGAGAACAGTTGTGTCTCCAGTGCGGAACGGGGAAGTCCCTGGGCGCGCGCCGACATCACCGTGTCCGCGAAGTTCGTTTCGAGAGTGACGGCGTCGAGCGGATACGCCAGCCTCACGCCCGGAATCCCCTGCAGGAGAGCGAGAGCAGAGTCATCCAGCGGCAGTGCGGGAAGCGAATCGGGGCGCTCATCGTCGGGAAACACCTGCATGGTGTACAGGAGTCCGAACTTTTCATACTGCTCCTGCACCCGCTTCTGATTGCCCGCGCCGAACGAGAGCATGGCCACGAACGCCCCCACCGCGATAACCACGCCGGACACGGTGAGGAACGTGCGCAGTCTCAGCCGGGTCAGATTGGACAGGGCGATCTCGAGCAGGTCGCGCTTTGTCATGCGGCGTCCTCCGGGATCACGCGACCATAGTGCAGGCGCACGATTCTCCCTGCGTATTGACGTGCGAGTTCGAGGTCGTGAGTCACCAGAACGACGGTGATACCGTCACGATTCAATTCGCGAAGCAGCTCGGCAATCTCGTGGGCGTTGGTCTCATCCAGATTGCCGGTGGGTTCGTCGGCCAGAAGCAGCTGCGGTCGCTTTACGATGGCCCGCGCGATCGCCACCCGCTGCTGTTCACCGCCCGACAGATCGGCGGGCAGGTGGTCCAGACGCGCGCCCAGGCCCCGGCGCTCCAGAGTGGCACCCGCCAGTTCGCGCCGCCGGGACTTCGGGGTGTTGTCGAAATAGAGCGCCAGTTCGACGTTCTGAAGTGCTGTCCGGTGGCGAATCAGATTGAACGATTGGAAGACCATGCCCACCCGGAGCGACCGGTGCGCCGCCAGTGTCCCCGGGGATCCCGTGAAGAGAGGCTGGCCGCCGAATTCCACCTGTCCTTGCGTGGGTGTGTCGAGCCCCGCCAGGAGATTGAGCAGCGTGGACTTCCCGGAGCCCGAGCTGCCCACCAGAGCCACAAACTCGCCGGCCCGGATCTCGAGTGAGACCCCGTCGAGAGCGCGAATTTCCAGCGGCCCCGGACGGTACACGCGCGAGAGGTCGGTGGCGCGCACCAGAGGCTCGCCCGCAGGCGTGACCACTCGGGGCCTGCGGGCGTGATCGGTCGTCATTCAGATTGGAGGGTCAATGTCGCCCGGGCGCGACCGCCCACCGGGGGAAGCACTCAGGCGGAGCGGGGTTTGTAGATGAGCGCCGCCAAAGCTCCCGCCAGCATGAGAATCACGGTCTCTCCCACAATCCACGACACCACCCAGCTCCGGGGACGCGGAAAGACGGCGTAATTGATGAGGTTGGTGGACACGGAAAACGCGATGCCGGCGTACAGTCCGAAGCGCAATCCCTCGGCCATTCCCTTGCCTTCGTAGCCCTGCACAAAGATGAAGGTGAAGCCGAACGCCAGGATCACAAACCCGAGCGCCATGAAGGGCATGTACGACATCTGTTCCGCTGACGGGCGCAACAGTTCCGCGTGCGCCATGTACGAGTCGGCCATAAAGAGGCCATGAAAGAGGAACTCGAGCAGGTACACGAACACGAACACAGCCAGGCTGGTGAGGATGTAACGCTTTACGTTCATGGGTGTCTCCCTTTCGCGGCCACTGGATCTGTGGCGACGGGGCGCATGGTAGACGGCCCGGCCCCGCACAGCAAGGCCAAATCCGGCCTCCCGTCCGGGCTCGAAAACGTACGGGTCAGGCCAGACCCGGCCGGCCATTCTCAGCGATAGGCAGTGCGCAGGTTTCCTTGTACGACTCCAGGACGATCGTGGTGCGCGTGGCGACCACCGCTGGAATCCGCCCCACTTTTTCCCGCAACAGCTGACTCAGGCTCTTGGCATCCCGCGTGCGCACCTTGATGAGATAGCAATCCTCGCCCGCGATGTTGAACACCTCCTGAACTTCCGGGATACGGGCCAGCACATGCCCCGTTTCGGAACCCGACGTGGGCTCGCTGGTGCGCACAAAGACGAAGGCCAGAAGCGCGAAATCCACGCGCGCCGGGTCGAGCCGCGCCTCGATGGAGCGGATGTAGCCGCGCTCACGGAGCTTCTTGAGTCGTTCAGACGTGGCGGACGGGACGAGTCCGACGTTGGCTGCTACTTCCTTATTGGCCATGCGGCCGTCCTGCTGCAGCAGGGAGAGGATCTTGCGGTCGAGATGGTCGAGCATAGGGCTCCTCCGGCGAAAAGTATTCTTACGTATGATAACGCTACAAACAGCCGGAGTGTTGCATTAAAGACGATAATTCTTGTGTTTTGCGGAACCGGATGGGTCAAATCGGCTGCTGGAACGAATACAATTCGGAACGCGGAGAAGCGCTTACGGGGCGTTTCAGCTGACCCAGCGTTGAAACACCGCGTCGTCGATGAGGAGTTCCAGGACCCGGCGGTCGCCGTCATCCAGTGAGAGAATCTCGAACCCGGTGGCGTAGTAGGTGGGGTCCACCGCGCGCTGTGACCACAGGCTGTGCGCCTTGAGGTTCAGTTCCGAGCGCCCGCCCACTTCATCTGGAAGCTTGATCTGAAGCGCGAAGGTGTGATCGATGTCGAGCGCCTGATCCGAACAGAGCATGAGCCCTTCGATCGACAGGTTGCCGATCCGGCCAAGCACTTCCCCTGTGTGTGCATCAAGCACCACCGTAAGGGAAATCAGGCGCTGGCGATTCAGCCTACGACGCTCTTCCATGGTCAAACCTCTGTCCCTAGAATTCGACCACGGACGCCTTCGCCCTAACAACGAATTTTCATGACATAACGCTTTGCGGGATGTCGTGACGCCCTTGCTAAGAACATTCCCACACGGACGGAACCAGGTCACAGGCGTCGCACGGAGCCGGGCCCGCCTTGAACACGTGATTCACGAGGTGAATTACATCCGCTGACGTCACGCTCTCATTGCAATTCACGTCGCCCGCGCCGGCGCAGGGCAGGGGCACCGCACCGCCTTTGAACACGTAGTTTACCAGGGAGATGATGTCGGCCGAGGTGATGGCGCCGGACTCGTTGATGTCTCCGGTGAGAACAATCTGACAATCGCACGCATCGCCCAGTCCGTCTTCGTCACCATCGTCCTGTCCGGGATTGGCTTCGCCCGGGCAGTTGTCGCAGCCGTCGCCCACTCCGTCGAGATCGAGGTCGGCCTGGGGAGAGTTGGCCAGAAGCGGGCAGTTGTCACAGTCATCGCCCACTCCGTCGGAGTCGGTGTCGAGCTGGGACGGGTTGGCAGTCGTCCGGCAGTTATCGATGCAGGTGGCGCCGTCGGAATCCTCGTCCATGCACACTTCCGTCACGTGGTACAGGCTGTCGGAGGCCAGATTCACAAGCGCCGTGCGCCCGCCGGAAGGCCACCACACCACAAGCGAATCCGCGAGAACGGCGTCCGCCAGACCGAAGTAAACCACCAGGTCGTTGTGGCTCATGAAGGCATTTTGAGCGGACACTTCGCGCACCTGCCACACGGGCACGCCGTCCACGGTAGCCAGCACCCACACCACCGCGCCGATCGCGGCCCGATTTGAGACCGTGCCCTCGCAGCGGACTTTGAGCCAGTGATTGGTACCCGCGAGAGTGTTGCGAAGCAGCTGACGCTGCGTCGCCCCGCCCGCAACGAACAGATCGAGGTCTCCGTCCAGATCGAAATCTCCGGCACTCGCCCCGTAGTGCGGCCCGGCGGACTGCACCGCGTCCCCGGTGAGGTTCTTGACGAACGTGCCGTCGCCCTGGTTCTCATACAAGTTGTTGAACTGGGTCTGGTCGTTCGTGACAAAGCAGTCCAGGTCGGCGTCGTTGTCGAAGTCGGCCCACACCGACGAGAGCGAGATCTGCGCATCCGTCACGATCGCGCCCGTGGTGACCTTGATCATGCCCGCCCCTTCTCGCCTGTACAGATTGTTGCGCCGTGAGGGGGGGCTGGCCGCACCCCAATTGGTGCGATACATGTCCAGGTCGCGATCATTGTCGATGTCGATCCAGTTGATCACCTGGCCATCCACCGAGTCGGTGCACCAGGGGCTCTCGAGGATCTTTTCGAACCCGGGCGCTCCCGTTTCCTTCAGGAGGTTGCGATAGTGGAAGTCGGGACGTGGCGAAGCCGACGCCGGCCCCGACGCCATGAAACAGTCCAGGTCACCGTCCAGATCGTAGTCGGCCCAGGTGCCCACGGTGAACGGCTTGAATTCGGAGACGACGATGCCGGTGTCGAGGCTGGTGAAGGTGTAGTTCGGCGGGCCATCGTTTCTGAAGAACTGATTCGAGCTTGCCGGAGGGAACATGAATCCCGTCGGATAGGAGATCACCACGTCCACGTTGCCATCCAGGTCGTAGTCGCCCCAGGCTCCACTCCAACCGCGGTTGTCTTCGGTGACGATCTCACCCGTGGTGACCTTGGTAAACGTGCCGTCGCCGTTGTTCTTGTAGAGCACAGAAGGGATCCCGGAGACGAAACAGTCGAGGTCGCCGTCGTTGTCGACGTCGGCCCAGCTCGTGCCTCGTCCCGCCACCGGGGCATCCGCCACGAGGATCTGCCCCGTGACCTTTGTGAACGACACGCCGCTGTTGTTGTGGTAGAGAAAGTTGGCCCCCGGATTCACCACGAAGAGGTCGGGCCAGCCGTCGGAATCATAGTCCACCCAGGCGCAGCCCGTGTACGAGCCCGAACTCAGATCGCTCACCACGGGGTTGAGCGGGTTGATCTCCTGTGAAAAGCTGATCGCGGCGTGAGCGACTGGCGCGCTCGCGAGAATCCCCAGGCCTGTGGCCAGCGCCCGGGCGAGACCCCGGATTCGATTCGGAACGTTCATGGCAGAACCCTCATTCAGAGTGTGGACGGACCTCCGAGCACGGGTGGCCCACATAGGACCTGATCTCGGGGGATCAGGACAAAAGACGCGGGAGTGTCCCACACCATCCGCCGGATTTCGTGAACGGGTCGGATCGTTCGCCAAAGGCAAGGGGGCACCCGCGACGGGCTTTGTGGATCAGGCGTCACCGGGTAGATTGAGGGCGTGACGGCTCCACAACCCGGTCCCGCCCCGGAAGGCGTTCGCGATCCCTCCGCCGCTCCGCAGCTGAAGGAGGAATTCGGGGCCGGCGTGCGCTGGCTTCTGGCCACGCGTGCCCGCCGGCGCGCCGCGATCGTGGCTGGCTGGACCGCCGTGGGCCTGATCTCGTCGGCGCACTGGCAGCTCTTCTACCTCGGCGACTCCCCGTACTCATGGTGGCAGTTGCTGCGCATCAAGATTGTGCTCTGGTACCTCTGGGGAGGGTGCACACTCTGGATCCTCTGGGCGTGCAGGCGCTGGCGGCCGGAGGGCCCTCACTGGGGCCTGCGCCTGGTGGCGCTTTTGGGATGGAGTGTCGTTCAGGTGGGTGTGTACCTGGCAGCCTACTCGGTGGCCATCTGGGCGCACCTCCGCTGGATGGGAGCGAATGCACAGCTGGAGCCCATGGTCCGT
>DAIOGN010000012.1:0-7434 GCA_036745245.1 Candidatus Zixiibacteriota bacterium | reverse complement strand
CGCGCTCCCAGAGGTCCGCCATCCGGCGGGCGCGGTCCGTTTCGTGCTCGATCATCACTCCACGTTTTACTACCTGGCCTTCTGGGCCACGGTCGGAATCGAATACGCCTTCGAGTATTCACGACGCCTGCGCACACAGGAACTCTCGGCCTCTGAACTACGGGCTCAGCTTCTGGAGGCGAGGTGGCACACGCTTCAGGCGCGCCTGCAACCGCACTTTCTCTTCAACGCGCTCAACACGATCGCGTCCATGGTGAGGGACGGACGGGCGGAAGAGGCGCACGACGTCGTGGTGCGACTGTCTGAACTTCTGCGCGAAAGCTTGAAGAAGAGTCAGTTGCGGGAGGTGCCGCTGGCTCGTGAGCTGGAGTTCTCGGGTCACTATCTCGAAATCGCGCGAGCCCGGTTTCCCGACCGGCTCGCCTATCGGATCGAGTGTCCGGAAGAGTTGGCGAGTCGCCCCGTGCCCGCGCTCATTCTTCAGCCGCTGGTGGAGAATGCCGTCGTTCATGGACTGGCCGATCCCGAGGTGAAGCTCGAGCTCAACATCCATTGCAAAAGCGACCACGACACCCTGTGGCTCTGTGTCTCCGACAACGGGTCGGGCCTGCCCGAGCGGTTCGAGACGGAAGGACGCGACGGGTTCGGCCTCGAGAACACCCGGGCCCGACTCGCCACCTTGTTCGGCGACAGAGCCCAGCTTCAGCTGGAGCGTCAGGTGCCTCGCGGAGTGATCGCACGAATCCTGCTCCCGGCCTCGAACGTGGGCGGGACGCCATGAACCGCCCTCCGGTGGTGCGGGCGCTGGTGGTGGACGATGAAAAACCCGCGCGCGACCTGCTCGTGTCGATGCTGTCGGAGTTCCCTGAAGTGCAGGTGGTCGGCACGTGCGCCCAGGGGGAGGAAGCGCTTCTGGTTCTGGCCTCGCGAGCCGTGGACCTCCTGTTTCTCGACATACAGATGCCCGGTCTGGGTGGATTGGAAGTTGCACGCCGGCTCGGCGACGGTGCGCCACGCATCGTGTTCGTCACGGCCTTCGACGACTTCGCCGTGGAAGCATTCGAGCTGAACGCGCTCGACTACCTGCTCAAGCCCTTTCCGAGGCACAGGCTGGAACAGACACTCCAGCGCGCTCGCAACGAACTTGCCACGGACCAGTCGCGGGAGTACGCGCGCCGCATGCACAGGCTCCTGTCGGCCGCCGGTCCCGACGGCTCAGGCGCCTACATCGAGAGTTTTCAAGTGCAGACCGGTGGACGACTCTTTCTTGTGCCTTCCTCACGCATACAGCTCATCGAAGCGGCCGACCACTACACGAGGCTCTGGTCGGACGGCCTGTCGCACCTCATCCTGCGCGCCATCTCCTCGCTCGAAGACGAACTGGATCCGGAACGATTCGTGCGCATTCACCGCACCCGAATCGTGAACGTCGACTTCGTAAGCGCCGTACGAACCGGCGCCCGTGGCCCTCAGGTGGAGCTGAAAGACCTCTCCCGGCATGCGATCAGCCGCGGGCGAAAGGAAGCCGTTCCCCGAATCCTGGCCGCTCTCGCCCGGCGGGGAAGCCCGCCCGCATGATCGTTGCAACGGTCCGCCTCGCGCTGTAGGTTATTCGCTCACCCCGCCCCCGTTGGGGCTTACGAGGAACCCACGTGAACAGAAGAGCGTGCTCTGTTTTGATCGTGCTGGCCGCACACTTCGGCTTCGCACTCCCTGCCTCCGCTGACATCCTCCGCCTGGGCGACGAAGTGGTCCCCCAGTTTCAACGGATCGAACTCACGGTGGACGCGCGAAAAGACACCTATGAGGGTCGAACCACGATCGAACTGAAGGTCGGCAAGCCCACCAAGTCGTTCCGGATGCATGCGGAGCGGCTCGACCTGCAGTCTCTGTCGATAGTGCGCGACGGTGAGGTCTACGGCTGTCGCTACGTCGCGGAAGACAGCGCCACGCTCCGCATCGAAGCCGACGCGCCAATCGAACCCGGCATTGTGACCCTCGAAATCGTGTTCGGCAACGACTTCGATCGGAAGGCCCAGGGCCTGTTCAAAGCGGAAGTCGAAGGCGAGAGTTACACGTTCACGCAGTTCGAAGAGGACGATGCCCGCGAGGCGTTCCCCTGCTTCGACGAACCCTCATTCAAATTCCCTTATCAGTGGGTGCTAACGGTCCCCACGTCGCATCTGGCGCTCACCAACACGCCCATCGAAACCGAGTCGATAAAGGGCGACATGCGCACCGTGACCTTCCGCAAGTCGCCGCCCTTGCCCTCTTATCTGCTCGCACTGTCGACCGGTCCGCTCGATACCGTGCCGATTCCGGGCCTCAGCGTGCCGGGTCGCGTGGTCACCACGAAGGGCAAGGCCGGTCTGACGGCCCTGGCCGTGGAACTGGCTCCCACACTGCTGCGCGGCATGGAAGAGTACTTCGGCGCTGCCTATCCGTACGAAAAACTTGACCTCATCGGCGTTCCGGAGTTCTGGCCCGGCGCCATGGAAAACCCCGGCCTCATCACGTTTGCGGAGGGGGTGCTCCTGGTGGACCCCGCACAGGCGGGCGTGGGAGACAAGAGGCGCCTGGCCACCACCATGTCACACGAGTTTGCGCACATGTGGTTTGGCGACCTGGTGACCATGGCCTGGTGGAACGATCTCTGGCTCAACGAAAGTTTCGCGGAGTGGCTTGGCGAGAAGGTCGCACATCAGCACTATCCCGAGCTTGGGCTCGACATCGCGTCCGCGCAATCCGTGGGGCGCACCATGGACTCGGACGCGCGCCCGTCTGCACGACCCATCCGTCAGCCGGCGACGGTTTCGTCGGATCTCACGGGCAATCTCGGCTCCATCTACTCCAAGGGTCAGGCCGTGCTCGACATGTATGAGCAGCATCTGGGTGAAGAGACGTTCCGTCGCTGCATCCGGGCCTACATAAACGATCGCGCCTGGTCGAACGCCACCGCCGACGACCTGTTCGGCACGTTCACCCGGGAGGCCGGCTGGGACGTGGGCGCTGCGCTGGCCACGTTTATCGATCGCCCGGGCGTTCCGCTGGTATCGCTCGAAGTGGAGCCGTCAGGCAAGGTACAGCTGCGGCAGTCGCGCTTCTCCAACTACGGAGTGGAATTGGTGGAGCCCGAGCCGTGGTATATCCCGCTGTCTGTCCGCTACGCGCAGGGCGGAGAGGTGAAGCAGCAGACCATCGTGCTCTCGGAACGCGAGATGACCGTGGATCTCGAATCTGATGGTCCGCCGCTGTGGATCATGCCTCACGGCGACGCGCGCGCCTACTGCCGCTGGGTGGTGCCCTTCGACATGATGAAGGCACTGGCGGAGAACGCCGAGTCGGCGCTCACACCGCGCGAGCGCGTGGGCTACCTGGGCAATCTCTCGGCGCTTCTGGATGCCGGCGCCTTGTCCGGCGACGAGTACCTGACGCTCGTGTCCGGGTTCCGCAACGATCCTCATCCGCAGGTGCTGTCGGCGGTGTCCGGCGCCGTGGGCAACGTGAAGACGGCGTTCATCGCCGACTCCCTGGTGCCGCTGTACGACCGCTACGCACGTCACGCGCTGGCTCCGGCACTCGAGCGGATCGGGATGGAGCGGCAAGAGGGGGAGGATCCTGCGGTCACGCAGTTGCGACCGCGGCTTCTGGGGCGGCTGGCCGAAAGTGGCGAACCGGCAGTGGTTGCCCACCTGCTCGGACTCTTCGAGCAGTATTGGACGAAAGGTGAACCTGTCGATCCGGAGCTTCGGTCTCTGGCGATTCAGGAAGCCTGCCGAAACGGCGACCGTGCACTGTTCGATTCATGCAAGGTGCGCTTCGAGTCCGCTCAAGTTCCTTCGGATCGCGACGACTTCCTCACGGCACTGTCGTCGTTCCGGGATCCGCAAATCCAGAACGAGGCGCTCGTGTACGCACTGGCGGGCCCGCTGCGGCCGCAGGAAGTGTGGGACATTCCCTCCGGCATCGGCTCCATCTCCGAAGCACAGGCGGAGCGCATCTTCCAGTGGTATCTCGATCACTATGACGAACTGGTCGACCGGCTGCCTCCCATGTACCGTTCGTACATGCCCATGATCGCCGGCGGGTGCTCACTCACACGCCTGGAACGGGCGCGTGCATTTTTCAGCGAGCCCGGACACGCCTCGCCCGGTGTGGAATCGCGGCTGGCCCGTGTCACCGACGCCGTGAACGAATGCGTGAGCCTGCGCGAGCGGGAAGGGGCGAAAGTGGCGTCATACCTCGCCTCCGACTTTGAGGCCTCCGCCGGGGCCGCGGCAGGATCGGGAAGTGGCACCACAGGCGACAGCCGCTAGCTTCACCCCTCCGCCAGGCGGCGGAAAACGCGCATAGAAAGCCGGAAGGCGGGTGTTAACACCCCGCCTTCCGGAAGCGTCTATCCCCCAGGAAACGCCCGCCCCGAAGGGGTGGGATGAATCACCCAACACCTGGAGTGGAGCGCAGAATCACGGACACTGCCACCCTGTCGCTTCCGAGTGCGAAGCGGCCCATTGACTGGCCCGGGGTGGTCGGCCACCTTCGACGCGTGGGCTCCCGTGCACTTTCGTCGGAACAGCTCGCCCGCTGGGTGGGAGAGGCCCAGGCGGGACGCAGGGAAGCCTTCGATCATCTGACGCGCCACTACGCATCCATGGTTCACGGCGTGCTTCTGGCCCATGCACCGCGAACGGAGGTCGACGATCTGCTTCAGGATGTGTTCCTGAAAGCGTGGCAGTCGCTGGCAGGACTTCGCGAGGCACAGTCGTTTGGAGCCTGGCTGGCCACGCTCGCGCGCAATCGTGCCACGGACTATCAGAGGCGGAGGCGCCCGGAAGTACCGATCGACGAGCTGGACATCGCGGATGCTAAGGCGGGTCACCAGGCCGAAGCCGTGCGCATTCTCGAACTCATACGCACGCTGCCCGAGACCTACCGGGAAGCCCTGGTGTTGCGCCTCGTGGAAGGGCTCACCGGACCGGAGATCGCGGCCCGCACGGGGCTCACTCACGGATCCGTGCGCGTGAACCTGCATCGCGGACTCGGACTGCTCAGATCCAAACTGGGGGTAGACTCATGACGAATCACGAATACTGGTGGGACAAATCGGGACCGCCCGATCCCGAAATCGAGTCGCTCGAGCAGGCGCTGCGACCCTTGCGCTACAACTCGCCGCGCCGGACTCAGGTGGGGCTGTGGCAGGCGGGGCTGGCGCTGGCGGCCGCCCTGATACTGGTGTGGGCCGCGGGTCCGTCGGACATGCTGCGGCCGTCCGGGCTCACCGTGAAAGTGCTGGCCGGAACGCCACTCGCGGGGACACTCCCGCTCTCCGGCGAACATCTTCTCAAGGTCGATCAATGGCTGGTTACCGACTCTCAGTCGGCTGTGCTCATCCAGGTAGGTGAGGTGGGGCAGGTCCGGGTGGAGCCGCGCTCACGGCTGCGGATCGTGTCCACATCGCCGGAGCTTCATCAGATTGAGTTGAAGGAAGGAATGATCCACTCCGCCGTGGGGGTTCCCTCGGGCCAGTTCGTTGTGGAAACGCCGGCCGGGCGTGCCGTGGACCTTGGCTGTGAGTACACGCTCGCCGTGGATGAGCGGGGCCAGGGAATGCTTTGCGTGGAGACCGGCTGGGTGTCGCTGGAATCAAAGGATCGTACAACCCTTGTGCCCTCGGGCGCTCAGTGCGAATTGCGTCCCGGGATCGGGCCGGGGACTCCGTATCTGGCGGGAGCTTCACCTGACTATGTGGATCTGCTGCGAACGTTCGACTTTGAGCCGGGCACGGGCCAGCACGTCAAGGATCTCATCGACCTGGCCTCGCCGTGCGACGCCTTTTCACTCGTGTATCTCGTGGACCGCGTGGAGCCGCATGAGCGCGGTCGGATCTTCGACCGCGTGACCGAACTGTATCCGCCGTGGGAAGGCATTACCCGCGACGGCATCGTCGCCCTCGAAGCCGCCGCTGTCACTTCGTGGCAGGACCAGTTCGAGTGTTTCGAAACCGAGTTGTGCCGCGCATCCTGTTTGCCGGAGTGGCTCTAGCGCGTCTCCGAACCGCCACCTACAACTCCTGACGGACCCAGAGGGTCTCCTCGTCGCCGTCGGGCAGAAGTACCTTCCAGACGGTACCGAAGCCGGATGTCCAGTACAGCCCCGGATGGACGGACGCTCCGATGTTCGGCAGATCGAGAGCATAGGTATTGCCGCCGCGAAACGCCACCAGCTGTTCCGGACCGTCGGGCGTCAGCCGGATCGGGCCCATGATCTCCGTGGGCTGAAAATCCTCCTCTTCTTCCACGTAGGCCATGGCCGATCGCGCCAGAAAGTCGACTCTGGGCAACGACAGAAACTCCCGCAACACGGCTGAGCGCACATCGGGATCCAGGCCGTCCCAGCACGCGGCTACGTAAGGCAGGCAATCGTCTGTGGGTGTGTTGGTTTCCTGGCCGTCACTCGACGTTGCGTAGACGAACAGAAAGCAGAAAACGGCAGCCAGTATGTTGGCCGACAGGCGTGAGTACTTCATGTCCCCCCCAACCTTCCGGCCCCAACAGCTTTGTACCAACCGGCCGCGCGCTGGTTCGCAGCTTTCGGCGTCTGGAGGCCACTCTCTCGATGCTTGTCTCCGCCCTCGCCGAACGCATCATTCCCTTCGTCCACGGCGACCATTCGCCGGGCGGAAAGGACTCATCCATGTTCAGGTGCGTGGTGGTGCTGGGGCTGCTGCTTGCGGCTGTTTCTTCAGGCGTTGCAAACCCCGAGGCGAGTTCGGTTCACTTCTTTGGCCGCGGTCCGCAACCCCTGGTGGACCTTGGGTCCGTGGATCCCGGGGTGCCATCGCCTGAGGCGTGGCTCGGGTTTCCGCTCGGGGAGCGTCCGGTCCGCCACGCGCAGGTGATCCAGTATTTCCGGCAGCTCGATTCCGTGTCGGACCGGGTGGCCGTGTTCAGCATGGGGGCCACGTACGAAGGCCGCGAGTTGATCTACGCCGTGATTTCGTCTCCAGAGCGGATGGCCAAACTCAACGACCTCAGAGCCGACCTTCAGTCGTTGCGTGATCCGCGCGCACTTTCCAGTTCGCAGACCGACGAACTTGTGAAGCGTCTGCCCGCGAGCGTCTGGCTGGCGTACTCCATCCACGGCGATGAGATCTCCGGCGTGGATGCCGCGCTGGGGGTGGCTTATCGCCTTGCGGCGGGCACCGATTCGGTCACTGCGCACCTGTTGAACGAGTTGGTGGTGGTCATCGACCCGATCGAGAATCCCGATGGCCGCGAGCGGTATCTCGCTCAGATGGAAGCCTTTTCATCGGCCGTGCCGTTTGCCGACGGGCAGAGTCTTCAAAAAGGCGGGTTCTGGCCGTGGGGACGCGGGAATCACTATCTCTTCGATATGAACCGCGACTGGTTCTCCCAGGAGCTGCTCGAATCCCAA
>DAIOGN010000011.1:21000-40147 GCA_036745245.1 Candidatus Zixiibacteriota bacterium | reverse complement strand
CGACTGGGCCTTCAACTACTTCGGCCTCACCCGCATGTTCTTCCCGGGACACCTGGCCATCGCGCTGCGCCTCAGCAGGGACACGGCCGATTTCATGAACACCATCGCGCTCGATCCGGCGTTCCCGCCCATCTTCGTGGACACCAATCTCACGATCAAGCTCAGCCAGCTGCCCGTGCAGGACACTGCGGCACACATTGACCGTGATTTAGACGGGAGCAACAACTGGCTCTGGGTGCCCGACGTGAACTGGATGGGCATCGACCGCAACCGCAACGCCACCGGCTTCTATCAGTTCAATTCAGAGCTGCCCAACACCTCGCCGTCGCAGGGCCGCATCATAGGCGCTCGCTACGAGTATTTCGATCCGGTGATCAACCGGTTCACCTACCGCACGGCCGTGCTGTCCGTGCCCCTGTCGGTGATGAAACGCGACCCGAATCTGAGGGCCATGGTGAAGGAACTGCTCGACTACATCCTCGAGTAGATCTTCTCGACCACGCATTCCCCGGGGCCGGCATCCGCCGGCCCCTTCTTATTGCTGGTACCAAAGCGGGGTGCGAGTACGGATCAGGGCGAGCCGGGGGCTGGCGATTCGATCTCCCGTAATAGAGCGGCTGCGGGAACAAACGATGAGTCGATCTCGAGGGCGCGCACCAGCGAGGCGTGAGCGCTGTCCACCTGGCCCAGGGCGAGGTGTGCCCACGCAAGATTGGTGAGCAACAGGGGTGACTCGGGACGCACGGCCAGCGCCTGGCGATAACGCACCAGGGCGCTTTCGAAGTCGCCTGAAGCGACGGCGGACGTGCCCCAGTTCGACCATGCTTCGGCGAATCCGGAGTCGGCACGTGCCGCCCGGGCGAAGTACTGTTCGGCCGAGTCGATGCGTCGTTCTCCCAGATAGGTGAGGCCCATCAGGTAGTCGATGTCGGCCCCTGCAGGTCCGCGATAGGACTCTTCCTCGAAATCCAGCGTGGGCCAAAGCGAGAACGCGGCATACTGCGACAGCAGCCTCCGCGCCGCCTCCGGCCGGCCTCGCAACTGTTCCAGCTCCGCCTCCCAGTAGGTCCACAAAGGCCATCCGGGCGCGTGACGACGTGCCCGGTCGAGATCGAGGGCCAGAGATGTGGTGTCGGCCCGGAGAGCCGCCAGGCGCAGGCGCTGGAGGTAAAGCACTCCCAGGCTTGAGTCGCGTGCGAGTCCCGAGTCGACCGCCTCGAGCGCTCGGGCCGTGTCGCCTTCCACGAGCCACAGGGCCGCCAGATTGTTGTACGGACGCGCGTCCCAGGGGAAGGTGCGGGCCTCCCACTCGAAGTCGTCACGTGCGGCGGCGCGATCCCCCAGGCGCAGATGGACCCAGCCGCGATTGAGACGAAGCTGGTGCAGGCCGGGATCCAGGGCATACGCGGAGTCGTACCATGCCCGCGCCTCCTCAGACCGGCCCTGGCGCAACGACACGTTGCCGAGATTGAAGTAGGCCATGCCGGACGAGCCCTCCACGCCGAACCAGTTGGGAACCGCCACCACGAGAGCCAGAAGTCCGGCGCACACCGCCAGCACCCTGCGCCGCGGGAGGCCGCCCTGCCACAGGCCCGGCGTGCCGGCGGCCAGCACCACAAGCGCTGGCACCAGAGGCAATCGAAACCGGTCGGTGGTGAAGTACGCCACGAGCACCAGGACATAGCAGGCCACGAATCCCCACAGCCACAGCGCCCCTGGCTTCGCCCGTGACAAAAGCGGCAGGCCTGAGGCCGCCAGGATGAAGAGCAGCGCCACCCACACGGCCAGAAGTCGCAGGATGAGCAGGCGGTCCTGAATGAAGGGCAAACTCAGATTGTCGGAGAGCTTCACGCGGCCCACGCTCAGCACCGCTTTTCGACACCAGAGAGCGAGGGCCTCCGACGGATGCTCGCGCAAGAATCGCAGGCCCTGGCCGTAGTAGAAATCCGACACTTCGCCCGGGTCGAGAGCCCGGCCCGTTTCACGCGAGGCGTAGTCCGACAACGATCGGTAGGTCCAGGCGTAGCCCCACGGCTCGGGCAGTGTGGCCGACCCACCGTCGGCGCCCTCGTGATTGCCGATGTAGAAGTTGATTCCGCCGCTGGTGGCGATGCCGGTGGGCCGACCCAGCGCGTAACTGTTGAGCCCGGCCACCGCGGCCACGGGCAGTGCGCAGGCCACCACCCACCACCACACGAACCGCTTTCTCGGAGCGCTGAAGAGTGCCCACGCCAGAACCAGCGGCAGGCACACCAGTGCCGTGGGGCGCGTGATGACGGCCAGTCCGAACAGGGCGCCGGAACTCACCCAGTGCAGCGACCGATCGCGGCTGTCGCTTGCGATGAAGAGCGACGTGAACAACAGACAGGTGAACACGGAGTCCACCAGCAACTCGCCCTCGTAGAAGAGCAGAAGCCCCGAGCCCAACCAGAGCAGGGCCGCGAACACGGCGCCGCGGCGTCCCCAGAGCCGGTCGGACCAGGCGACGATGACGAAGCCTGTGACCAGCCCCAGCAGGTGTCCGAAGATTTTTCCCACCAGAACATGTGCGCCGAACACGGCGTAGAGCCCGCCCAGCAGGTAGGGGTAGAGAGGCGCGCGGAAGTACGCTTCGTGATCCCAGAGGTGGCCCGACGCGATGGCGGTCGCGAGGCGATGGTGAAACAGCGCATCCGTAATGGGGAAATCGAAGAACGGGAGCTGGTGTGAACTCGCCAGATAGACGAGCCGCAGAAGCGCTCCGGCGGCGAGGGTGAGCATGATGAGGCGGTTTCTGGACATGGCGATAGAGGCCCAATCTAGCCGTGTGCGGCCCCCGGGCAACGGCCTGCAAGACGCTTCAGACAGGCACGCGCTTGCAGACTCCGAGGACCGTGTGAACGCCGAGGCGGAGAGAGAGCGCACCGGACGGGACGCCGAAATCCGGGCTCAACAACAGCGGGGCCAAAGGCTTTCAAGTTCAATTCCGATGCGGCCCGGCGCGTGCCCACACACGCCGCGCGCGGGCACTGCCTTTGCTCAATCCTCCTGTGCACAAAACGATCACTTCAGAAGGAGTGGGCATGCGGCGATTGATACTCGCTTTGGGTTGCATTCTGATTCCGGTGTCCGCGTGGGCATTGTCGGATCCGGTGTCCGTCGGCTCGGGGGTTCCGCGAGCGGCCGGCCGGCTCGGCGCACAACCTGCCGCAGGGCCCAACGACGCTGTGCTGGGCTACGATTCCGGTCCGGCCTATTTCTTTCCAGACGCCACCGCGTTAGGCACGTTGTGGGGCGTACGCTTTTCTCCCACGCAGGCCTGCAGTCTACTCACGCTCCAGGTGTACGCATTTCAGGGCGGCGGCCAGGTGAGATTTCACTTCTGCCGTGATTCGTCGGGAGCGCCGGGCAATGTGTTCGCAGCGCCGCAGGTGTTCACGCTGGTGGGCAATCTCTCACTCGAAACCGTCACGCTCTCGCCTGTGGAAGTGGGCGCGGGCGACTTCTATGTTCTGCTCGAGGTGATCACGGGACCCCCGCCGTATCCGGTGACCGATGCCGACGGCGGCTCGGGCCGCTCCTGGTTCCAGTTTCCGGGCCAGCCCTGGGAGCACGTCACCGATTTCGACATCAACATCCGCGCCGGCGTGCGCTATTTCGGCGCCGACCTGGCGGGACCACAGATCGACCACGTGCCCGTCTCGCTGGGCTTCACCGAGTCGTTCTCCACGGAGATCCGCTGCGACCTCTCGGATTTCTCCGGCATTCAGCGCGGAACCGTGTTCTACCGTGTGCAGGGCGCACCGAGCTTCGATTCGAGTGCGATGTCGAACGTGGAAAGCACCAAGTGGGCGTCGGAACTGCCGCCGTATCCTGCGGGCACGGAGATCGAGTATTTCATCCGCGCCTACGACGCGTCCACCACGCACAATTTGTCCACTCTGCCGGGCGGCGCCCCCGCCCTGGTGTTCACCTACCGGATGCATCCGGGAGTGGAATTGTCGTACGACGACGGCGAGCCCGAACTGCTCTTCTACATCGACACGGCGTGGTCGGGGAACACCTTCGGGGTGCGGTTTACGTTTCCGCAATACCCGATGAAGCTGAATCTCATGCGTGCCTTCGTCACCGACACGGCAGCGTTCGACTTCGAAGTGTGGGATGTGTCGGGCGAACTGCCCGGCACCCTCCTGGCGGGGCCGTTCGAATGCCGCAGCACCGAGGCGATGGCGTGGGCCAACTTCGTCATTCCGGAGCCGGAGCAACCCACCATCAACACGGGCGACGTGTTCGTGCTGTTCAAGTGGAAGCCCACTTCACCCACGCAGCCGGCCGTGGGCACCGACTCCGTTCAGTTCTCCGACCAGCGTTCGTACTCGTATGACGGCACGTTCGGCTGGTATCGGTATCCCATGTTCGACTGGCTGATCCGCGCCGGCGCAGCGACGCCCACGGGGATCGTGGAACTGGGCGGCTCCCAGCGTCCGCGCGACTTCGCGCTGGAGCAGAACATTCCCAATCCATTCAATCCTTCCACGAGCATCGACTTCAGCCTGGAGAGCGCGAGTCACGTGAGGCTCGACGTGTTCAATCTGCTGGGGCAGAACGTGCGCACGCTCATGGACGGTGCGCTTCAGGCGGGTCACTACCGCGCTACCTTCGATGCCGAGGACCATGCGGGGCGGCCCCTCCCGTCGGGATTGTACTTCTACAGGCTCGACACGGGGACGGACCGCCAGACGCGGAAGATGATGCTCCTGAGGTAGATCGTGGAGCGGCTCCGCGACATGGAGCCCACTCTGGAATCCCGGGCGGTGCAGGTGCACCGCCTTTCGTTTGAGATCAGAGCAGGCGCACGGCGGCGTAGACGAACTTGAAGGCCGGCGTCTGCGACTTCGGATCGAGCGTGCGCGGTACGAGCACGTTGGCTTCCGGGTAGTACATTGCGAGGTTCCCGGCGCGAATCGGAGCTACCGCCACCGACGCCGGAAGCTGGCCGGCCTCGGTGCAAACGAGCACACGATCCCCATCCTTCACGCCGAGCGAGCGCGCGTCTTCCGCTGCCATCATGACCACGTCCCGGCGGGTGTTTCCGCGGTAGAGATCTTCGTCCTCGTAGACCACCGTGTTGAACTGCCCTTCCGAGCGCAGGGTCATGAGGCGGAATTCACGGCTTGAGTCGAATTCGGGTCGCGGCGTCATGTGGAAGCGGGCCTTGCCGTCGGACGTGGGAAAGGAGGGCTTGTGAAAGGTGCGGCCCTGAATCTGGAATTCACTGTTGCGGGGCCCGAGATCCGAGAGGGACTCGTAGCCCGGCACCACCTCTGATATGGCCCGGCGCAGCTCGGCGTGCGAGGAGAGCAGCGACCAGTCGAACCGGCCCGCGGGCAGAATGCGTTGGGCCAGATCTGCGATGATCGCCACTTCGGAGCGCATGTCGCCTTCCACAGCCGGGCTGCCGCCTTCCGACAGCCGCACGAAGTTGAACATGGATTCCTGGCAGGTGGCCTGCGACTCCTCGTCTCGCGCCAGTACCGGAAGGAGGATCGTCGTGCGACCGCGACCGTGCACGTGACCCAGGTTGAGCTTGGTGGAAAGATACACGCACGTGCCGATGCTTTGCATGGCGCGCTCGGCCCAGGAGCGGTCGGGATTGGCCGCCAGGAGATTGCCGCCCAGGAGCACGGCCACGTCCATTTTGCCTGCGGCGGCCGCCGTCATCGAGGCAAACGTGTCCTGTCCCGGAGGCAGGGTTGCGGGGATGCCGTACAGTCGCGACAGCGCCTCCTGAAATCCGGCCTTGAGGGCCGGGCTCACACCCACCGAACCCACACCCTGCACGTTCGAATGGCCGCGAATCGGCAACAGGCCGGCGCCCGGCTTGCCCAGCCAGCCACGCGCCAGCGCGAGATTGGCAAGCGCGAGGATGGTGTCGGTGCCATGCGGTTGGTGAGTGAGGCCCATGGCCCAGCAGGCGATGCCCGAGCGCGCCTTGCCCAGAAGCCCGGCGGCTTCGCGCATCTGCGCAAGCGGCACGCCGCTGGTTCGTTCGAGTTCGTCGAACGAAGCGCGCTTCACATCGTCTTGAAGCGATTCCCAGCCCGACGTGTGGCGCGCCACGAAATCGTTGTCCACTTCGCCTGCTTCCACGAGGCACTTCAGGAGCCCCACGAAAAGCGGAAGATCGCCGCCGATGTGCGGTTGCAGATAGAGATCGGATACCTGCGAGCCAAAGAGCAGGCTGCGCACATCCGACGGAATGCGGAAGCGCACCAGGCCCAGCTCCCGCAGCGGGTTCACCACGATCACGTGCCCGCCCCGCCGGCGCAGTTCCACGAGCTGTGTGATGAGCCGGGGGTGATTGGACGCCGGATTGGCGCCCGCCACGAGCGCCAGGTCGGCGTGTTTCAGATCGTCGAGCACCACCGAGGCCGTGCCCGAGCCGTACACCTGCGACAGCGCCACGCTGGAGGCGTGATGGCAATAGTACGAGCAGTTGCTGACGTTGTTGGTGCCGTAGGCGCGCGCCACCAGCTGGAACAGGAACGCAGCCTCGTTGCTCGAGCGGCCGGAGGAGTAGAAGAAGGCGCGCTCTGGAGGGGCACTCGAGAGTGCCTGCGCGGCGCGGGACATGGCGTCATCCCACGTGATGCGCCGGAAGTGCCGGCGGCCGGGTTCGAGCAGGAGGGGAAAGGTGAGTCGCCCCAGTCGCTCGAGTTCGAGCGAGGTGAGGCGTTCCATTTCGGCGATGGTGGTAGTAGCGAAGTATTCCTCGCCCACTCCACCCTGCATGTCGGCCGCCTGTGCCTGCACCGACTTTTTGCACACCTCGGGGAAGTGCCCCGCTTCGTTCACCATGCCGCCCTGCTGGCCGCCCATGCCCACGGCGCAGGTCTTGCACGTGTTCCGCGAATGCATGCGGCGGTACATCTTGAATAACCCGCCCGCCTCGCGACTCTTGCGCAACACGTAGAGCATGGCCGGAAGCCCGCCGCCGGCGCCGACTCTGGGCTTAGGCATGAGAGAAGGTCAGGCGGACCCTAGGGGCACATGTCGCAGGGTTCCGGCCCGAGTTTGAAGATGTAATTCACCAGGTACACGATATCGGAGGTCAACACGGCGCCGCTGCAGTCGACGTCGCCGGCTTGCGGCAGGGGCAAGGGGCTTGGGCCTCCACGCAGGACGTAGTTGACCAGATAGACGATGTCCACCAGGGTGCGCTCGCCATCCAGCTGCACATCACCGGTCAACTCCACAGGGCAATGATCGACCACGAGAGTACCCGCTTTAAAGCCCGGATGAATCTCGCGGGCCAACGCATCTACCAGCAGCAGCCTGTTGGACGGGGGCAGATTCGTGGAATCCACCCGGATCACCTGCTCAGGCGCCGCACCGGTGACCACAAAGGTCAGTTCCGCCAGCGGGCCTTCGCCCGCAGGCACGATGGAGTCGAGAGCGACATACCCCAGGAGGACCGTCTTGGCCACGTCATCGATCAGGTCCGTTCGAAGATCGAACGAGAGACCTCTCTCAACATGGGTGACCGAAATCAGTGAGACCCCAGTGTTTGCATAGCTGAGCGGAATCGTGGCCCCGCCCAGAGGCGCATGGTTGGCCAGGCTCACTCGCAACACCACAGTGTCCAGAAGCTCTGCCAACGCAGAGTCCACAGAGACCAGGTTTCCGAACAGGTAGGGCCCGAACTGCACGGTTCCAATGTCGGCGCGCGACCCGTCGGGGTCGAGCGGGGACGCCGGGTCGCCGGCGTCGATGCACGGAGATTCCGCCTCGAGCTGAAAGGTGGTCCCATCCATGAGCGGATCCTCGAAGATGTTTCCTTCGTTCAGACCGTCGCCCCGGATGTTCTGCACGTTGTTGAAGAAGCAATTGTACGAAAAGGTGCAGCCGAGGTTCGACTCCGTGGTCACGGCGCTGCCCTTGCAGTCACGGAAGATGTTGTTCCGGACCTGAAGCGACGTGCTGCCGGAGGCAATCAGGCCCCAGCCCATGTGGCGAACCACGTTGTTCTCGAAGATCCCCTGCACGCCGTTCGGGAAGTAGAGAATCGCCGGTCCCAGTGTAATCGTTGAATCAAACACATTGTGTGTCACATGAAAGAGCCCATTCTGGCACTGCAACTGGACGTCCACCTTGCGGCGGAAGTGCAGCCCTGAGATGCGGCACGGGTGAGCCGTGCCGAAGCCGGCATCGATGAACAGCCCGCCCCAAAGAACCGTCGCCGGCACGGGCTCGCGGGCTATGACGCTGACGGGACCGTGCGACGAGGCGTTGTCGAGGTATACGCCGGGCGCGATGCTGATGGTGTCGTACGCGTCGGCGACATCCATGGCCGATTGAATGGTGGCGTGATCCTCCGGCACGAGAAGTACGGTGGCCCCGGCCTGGCCGGCGGCGATCGCCAGGCCAACGATGAGAACTGCGGCAACTCGCAACATCAGCCCCCCCCTTTGATTGAGTCTGGGAATTCGTCGGGGCACGCGGCAGGCAAAGCCTCGTACAAACGCAGGTACGTGCCGCGAGGAAGACTCCTCCGCATCGCCCCCCGGCGTGGCCCGATTCCCAGGGGCCAAGGTACGACCTGCCCGCAAGCGTTTACAACGTCTTTCGTTGGTGCTTCCGGGCCCGCCTGCAGGGCTTTGCACCCTCCCAGCGTGCCTGGGGAGCCGATCTGGCTTCCAGTGGAGCCCCACGGCGCTTCAACCCGACGTGATGTAGAGTTCCCGCGCCTGGCGCATGCGCCGGTACAGCTCAAGATGAAAGCGCGTGCGCGGTGAATCGTTTTGCGCAGGCAGCCGGTCGCGATAGGTGCCCCACCAGGCCGGCGGCGACGGCACGGCGTCGCCCGGCCGGAAGAGGCGCACTGTGAGCCCCCACGGCACCTCGAGCACGCCACGCAGATACACCCGCTCCACCCCCCACACCGAGGGCCCGTCGGCGATGCCGTCGACGTACACCGGGCCGCCCTGTCCCAGGCTGAGCGCATAGATGGCGCTGGCGTAGGCCCGCTCGATTTCCTCCGCGCGATACGGCTCGCCCGACTCAAACTTTGCGATCTGCGGAGCCAGCTGTTGCAATGGGGGCAACGCCGCCTGAGTGCGCGCTGAGTCAACTCTTCGGATGAAGTCGGGATACCACGAGCGCCTCAACAACTCCGTGTCGATCCACGTGACGTCGGGTCGCACGCCTTTCACGAAACGCAGGTACAACCACGGCGAATAATGATCCCATTCGCGCGTCAGCACCACGGCGCCTGGTTCCATGGTGGCCAGCGCATCCTCTACCCAGTCGGTAGGCACCGTAAAGTTGCGAAGGTTGGCGGCGGGGAAGATGACCCAGCCCTGGACCAGCGTGCACGCCACCACGGCCGCCGATGCGACCCAGCCAATCACAGCCCGCCTCTTCGCCAGATGCCACAGTCCGAGCCCGGCCCAGCCTGCGCAGAGCACGTACAGCAGCATGTAGAACGCTTCAAGATCCGGATTGGGAAAGTTTATGCCAAACACGAGACACAACCCAAATGCACACAGCGAAGTCCACGCCGCGGCCGCCTGTTGCCTGCGCAACACCCACCAGCCGTAAAGCGCAACAGGCACACCCACAAACGCCAGATTGCGCGCCACGTGGCCCAGGGCGAATCCCAGGGCCCTCCAGTACGCCTCGAGGTTCTCCAGCCCCACCCAGTTCTTGTACTGCCAGCCCATGATGTGGCGCACGAATCGCGCCCACTCGTGCGTGCCGCCCCAATCCATGAGCGGTTGCTGAGCCGATCGGATGGGCAGGTACAGATACAAAGACACGCCCAGTAGCCCCAACCCGAACACCACCAGCCATGTGCGCCGCCCCTTCCACACATCGGCAATCAGGAACGGCGACAGAAATAAGGCCGACTGGTGATTGGCAAACGCGAGCCCCGCCACAAACGCCGACAACGCTCGCACCCGCGCCCCTTCACGCGTCCGTAAAAACAAAAACAACGAAAACAGCAACGCCTGGAGCGCGTACACCTCATTACTGGTAGCCTGTCCCCACAGGCTGGGCGCGCCCGCCAGCATCACACCAGCAGCCGCCACGGCACCCAGAGTTGAAGCACCCACCGGCGCCGGCACGGCCAGCATCACAAGCACAACCGCCCCCGCCACACACAATCCCGAAAGCAACGTCAGAGGCCAGAACTCACCCGGCCCCACAAGCGTTACAAGCCTGGAGGTAACCACATACAACGGGCTTCCCGTAGGATGTGGGATGCCCAGTGTGTGAGAGACTACGGCCAGCTCACCGGAGTCGACCCAGCCGGGGCCGGGAAGCGCCGTGTACGAATAGAGAGCCAGCGCGCCAAGCGACAGGAGCGCGGCGCACGCCAGTACGTGCGCCGACGGCCGGGTCACCCGAGGAAGGCGTTGAGCCAGCGACGGTGACTCGGGCTAGAAAGGAAGATCGTCGTCCTCTTCGCTGACCAGCGGCTCAGCGATGGAGGCCGGCTCCGAAACCTCATCGGGCGCACCGGACACAGAGCGATCGCCCTCGCCACGCCCGCCGAGAAACTGGACGCGGCTGGCCACGATTTCGGTGATGTACTTCTTGTTGCCTTCGCGGTCGTCATAGGATCGCGTTTGAATGCGACCCTCGACATAGGCGGAACGGCCCTTCTTGAGATACTCCTTGACGGTTTCGCCCTGCCGCCCCCACACCACCACGTTGTGCCAGTCGGTGCGCTCCTGCCAGTTGCCGTCTTTGTCCTTATAGCGTTCGGACGTGGCCAGAGAGAAGCTGGCCACGGCCTGGCCGGACGGCGTGTAGCGTAAGTCGGGGTCTTTGCCGAGGTTGCCGATGAGAATCGCCTTGTTAACGCTCGCCATACATTTTCTCCTTCGCGCGCAATATGCGAGGGCGGCCCCGGGACTGTCAATTCCTCTTGCTCCACCCGGTGCACAATGTGATATTCGCCGCGCGAATCAAGGCCGTCCGAGTGACGGTCACCAGCGTGTGGACATGAGTCTTCGCACCGTCCCCGAATCCCTCCGTATCGATCCCGGCGCCGCCGTCGCGGCCATCACAGAGAGCATCCGCGGCTTTCTGTCGGAGGCCCAACTGCGAAATGTGGTCCTCGGGCTGTCCGGGGGCGTTGACTCGGCCGTGGTGGCCGCGCTGTGCGTGAAGGCGGCCGGGGCCGAAGCCGTGACCCCCTTCATCCTCCCATATCACCAGTCGTCGCCGGCGAGCGCCAAAGACGCACGGGAGGTGGCAACGCAACTGGGGCTAACTCCAGTTCAGGTGGATCTATCTCCCGTAGCGGATCCACTCTTTGACGTACGCCACCCCGATCCCGTGCGCAAAGGCAACGCTCTCGCGCGCCTTCGCATGATTGTACTCTTCGACGCGGCCAAAGAGCTAAATGCCCTGGTGGCCGGCACGGGGAATAAGACGGAGACGTACATGGGCTACTGCACCTGGTACGGCGATTCGGCCTGCTCCTTCGCCCCCATCGCGGCCCTCTACAAGTCGCAAGTGTGGGCTTTGGCCGAGCATCTGGACCTGCCCGAGGCGGTGATCAGCAAGGCGCCCACCGCAGACCTCTGGCCCGGCCAGACCGACGAGGGCGAGCTGGGCCTCTCGTATGAGGAGATGGACAACATCCTTCACGCGCTCGTGGATCTTCGCAAGACGCCCGACCAGGTGATCGCCACCGGCCACCCGCGCGAGAGCGTGAACAAGGTGGTCGACACCATGCGGCGTACCGAGTTCAAGCGCCGCCTGCCGCCGGTCGCGAGGGTGACCCGCACGTCCGGGACGGCGTGACAGGCACGCTGTACCTGGTGGCCACGCCCATCGGCAACCTGGGTGATGTGACGCGGAGGGCCGTGACCACGCTGTCGGACGTGGACTTCGTGGCCTGCGAAGACACGCGACACACCGGGCGCCTGCTCCTGCATCTCGGGATCGACAAGCCCATGGTGCGCTGCGACGATCACACCGAAAAGCGCGCCGCCCCGCGCATCTGCGAGCGCATCGAAGCGGGAGAGAACGCCGCCCTCGTTTCGGACGCGGGTACGCCGGGCGTATCGGATCCCGGCTACTCCGTGGTGGCACAGGCCCTGGCGCGCAACATTCGCATCATTCCCATTCCCGGCCCGAGCTCAATTCTCGCAGCCCTCTGCGCATCCGGACTCCCCACGCACGCCTTCCGCTTCGAGGGATACCTGCCGGTCAAGGGGGGCGCGCGACACAGACGGCTGGCCGAACTTTCAAACGACGACGCCACGCAGGTGTTCTTCATTCCGCCACACAAGCTGCGCACCTGGCTGCCCGACATACGGGAAGTGCTTGGCGATCGCCCGGCTTGTCTGGCGCGCGAACTCACCAAGAAGTTCGAGGAGTTCCAGCGCGGACCTCTTTCCGATATCGAAAGCGCGTGGAAGACGCGCACGCCAAAGGGCGAAATGGTGCTTCTGGTGGCGGGCAAATCTTGAAGCTCGCCTTCGTCGACCGCTGGGTGATCGGCTACTCTGTTGCCACGTCACTTGCGGCCGTGTTGTGGGGAAACGATCCGGCTGCTTTTCGAATGAGCCATCTCTTCCACGCCGGCGCCGTGGCCGTGGTGCTGGCAATGGCGCGCTGGGTGCCCACGCAGGGGCGAATCTGGCCCTTCATTCGTTACGGGTACCCGATCGTGCTCCTCGGACTCTTCTACCGCGACACCGAACCGTACGTGACCCTGTTCTTCAACGAATGGTTCGATCCGGCGCTCCTCACGTGGGAGGTGTCGCTTTTGGGATTCAGTGTGCCTCACGCTGTGGCGAGACTCGACTCCACGTGGCTTCTGGAACTGTGGATGGCGGGCTACGGATTCTATTACCTCATGCCGCCTTTGGTCGTTCTGGTGGCCCTGTGGAAAAACGATGTCGTTCGCTTTCGCATGTTTAACGAAGCGGCCGTGATCGTGTACTTCACTTCCTTTGCTCTGTTCGCGCTGTTTCCGCTGGAGGGGCCACGATGGGCCCTCGTTTCGGTGTTGCCGCCCCTCGAGGGCGGCCTGTTCTTCAACTTCGTGATGTCGGTGCAGAATGCGGGGTCCGTCCACGGCGGCTGCATGCCGTCTTCCCACACAGCCCTGGCCTGGTTGGTGACCTGGTATGTGTATGACATGGACCGACGTGTGGGCCTGGCGCTTGTCCCCGTCTCGATTCTGCTCTCCGTGGGATGTTTCTGGGGGCGCTTTCATTACGTCACCGATGTGTTCGTGGGTCTTCTGTTATTCGTGGTAGCCATCGCGTACACGACGTACCGCAACCGGGGCGTCCGTCCGGCTGCCGTCGGTGTATAAGGGCGGGAACTGAATGCATCCGATCATCTTCGAACTCGGCCCGTTTACGCTTCGCAGCTTCGGCCTGGCCTTTGCCGTTGGCTTCGCGGTGGCCATCTTCGCCGTTCTGCGCCGCGCCAAGCGCTGGGGCTTCCCGCCGGATCCCGTCCTGAATCTGTGCTTCTACCTCATCTTCGCTGGCGTGATTGGCGCACGGCTGGCCTACGTGGCCACCCACATCCCCGAGTTCGCTGGCCGCTGGACCGACGCGATCAACCCGTTCTCGGGCGAACAATTCGGTCTGGCCGGACTCAATCTCTACGGAGGCGTCGTGGCAGGCCTCTTCGTGTCCCTCTGGTACGCGCTCCGGCGCAATCTGCCTGTGCTCGGCGTGCTCGACCTTCTGGCGCCCGGCCTGGCCATCGGTATGTTCGTTTCACGCTGGGGATGTTTCCTGAACGGTTGCTGCTTTGGCACGCCCACCGATCTACCCTGGGGCGTGTCGTTCCCGCCGGAGACTCTGCCACACTACGTGTATGGCTCGCAGCATCTGCATCCAGCGCAGATCTACTCGTCGTTGTACGGCCTGGCGCTGTACTTCTTTGCCATCTTCGTGGACGATCGCAAGAAGTACTTCGGCTGGACCGCCGCCTGGTTCATGATCGTGGAAGCGATCTTCCGCGTGGTCTTTGAAACCGTTCGCTACTACGAAGGCGCGATGCACTTCATGCTGTTCGGCAGCGACTTCACGTACAATGAGCTGATCTCAGTTCTCATGTTTACTGCGGGTGTGTTCCTGCTTGTGTTCCTGCCGCGCTACGGCGAAAAGGCTGAATTTCAGAGGCTGACGTTCGGGAAGAAGTAGACGCTGGACTAGATCTGTTCGGCCGATGCTCTGCTCTCAGTTCCCCCGCGCTCGATACGCATTGAAGATTTCCGTGACGACTTCATCGGCCAGTGGCTTCTGGCTGGCAAAGAAGAGATAGTAGTTCAACACGCCTTTCGGGCTTCGCATGGGCAAAGGCTCCGGCACATGCTTGAAGCCGGCCGCACTTTGAAGCCGCGCTCGAAACGCCGCGGCGATGGCGTCCAGTTCCGCCTTCGTGGAGCGCCCGGACGAGGCACTGGAGGAGTCGCTCGCCGCGACGTTCCAGGAATCGTCGCCCCAGAATCGAGTGAGTTGATCCACGTCGGGTCGGCTCATTCCGGCGGGATCGCGCCACAGAGTCTTGCCCGTGACGTCGGCCACCGGGAGGCTGAGGACCACATCCAGGGTCTTGAGTTTCCCTGCGGCCTCAATCGTGCTCCAGTCGAGGTGTAATCCGTACGGATCCAGGATGCAAAACCCTCTGCGGTACTGATTCCATTGGACATGCGGAAACACCTTGGTCGTGAGGGCGTCGTTGCAATTTCCCGGAATGATGCTGACCTTCGGATTGTCGGCCACCATCTGCTTCAGAGCGGACGTCTTCTCCGCTCGTATATCGATGATGTAGTAGCGGTAGAACTCGGGAGTGATCAACAGGATGTTCACGGGTGAGCCGGCGATGTAGGATCTGGAGCCCCTCGACATATGAACGGCGGCAATCGAAACGCCGTCAATGAACACCGGCGCAAACGATGGCTGCTTCAGCGCCGAGATGATCCTCGTGTAGGCGGCGGCGTATTTCTTTACAAAGTCGAGTTTGATCTGCGACCAGTATCCGACTTCATCAAACTCGATCATCGCGTGTCTCCCGTTCCATGTAAGTGCACCCTGAAGTAGGCACAGTCACCCAGTATAGGCTGGTCCGCTCTAGATTCACATGGTTTAAGTGAACTCGACGGGCTGGCCAGCCGAACAGGATTGTGCTTGCCGGTGCCCCCTGCGCGCCCAAGGGCGCCCGGTGGAGGCTATATGACAGCCGGCGGCCTGGCCGCCAACTACACCACAGCCCGCGACGTTTTTTCGTGGTCACCGACTTTCCCAGGCGCGAGCCTGCGGTGCGGGCGTGGTACTGATTCGATAGATCAGTTCAGAGGCGAACTCAGGCCGTGATTCTGTCGGCCTTCATGTAGGGTCGCAGCAGCTCGGGGATGTTCACCGAACCATCTTTCTGGAGATGGTTCTCCAGGATGCCCACCACCGTGCGGGGCAGGGCCAGGCCCGAGCCGTTGAGCGTGTGCGGAAATTCTGTTTTGCCGCCCTGCTCGCGCCGGAAGCGCAGGTTCATGCGCCGCGCCTGAAAGTCTTCGAACACGCTGCAGCTTGATACCTCCAGCCACGTCTTCATGCCGGGCGCCCACACTTCGAGGTCGTAACACTTCGCGCCGGCGAATGACAGATCGCCTGCGGCCAGCATGCGCACGCGATAGGGAAGTTCCAGAGCCTGCAGAATCTCCTCGGCGTGGCCCGTGAGTTCTTCCAGGGCGGTGTAGGAATCTTCGGGCTTCTCGATGCGTACCATCTCCACCTTGTCGAACTGGTGCACGCGCACGATGCCGCGCGTCTCCTTGCCGTAGGATCCGGCTTCGCGGCGGAAGCACGGCGTGTACGCCACCATGCGCATGGGCACCTGATCGGGCCGGAGAATCTGATCGCGATACAGATTGGTGACCGGCACCTCGGCCGTGGGGATGAGCCACAGATCGTCTTCACCCAGCTTGTACATCTCGGCGGCCAGTTTGGGCAATTGGCCCGTGCCCTGCATGGTGATGGAATTCACCAGGTGCGGCGCGTGCACTTCCGTGAAGCCGTGCTTTTCCACATGGAAGTCGAGCATGAAGTTGATGAGCGCGCGCTCGAGGCGCGCCCCCGCTCCCTTGAGCACGATGAAGCCGGAGCCTGAAATTCGAGTGGCCGCTTCCTGGTCCAGAATCCCCAGCCGTTCGCCCGTTTCCCAGTGCGGCGCCTGCCAGCCTGAACCGTCGGGCTCTCCCCAGGCGCGCACTTCCACGTTGTTCGATTCGTCGCCGGGCGGCACGTCGGCGGCCGGCACGTTGGGCACGCGCAACATGAGGGTGTACAGTTCTTCTTCGGCCAGTTCGAGGTGCTTTTCGCTGTGCGAGAGCGACTCCTTCAGGGTGCGCACCTGTGCCATCTGCGCTTCGGCATCGCCACCCGACTTCTTCACCTCGCCGATTTTCTTTGACTCGGCATTCACTTCCGCGCGCACGGTGTCGATGCGGGTCTGCAGGGAGCGGCGCTCGGTGTCGAGCTCGAGAATGCGGTCGATGTCTGCCTTGTCGCCCTTCATTTCGCAGGCGCGCCTGATGGCGTCGGGGTTGTCGCGGATGCGTTTGATGTCGAGCATGGGACCTAGGCCTTCACCAGCGCCTTCTTGAGCGCTGACGCCACGTAGCGGCACTCCTTCTGCGTGAGCCCGGGATGCATGGGCAACGAGATGGCGCCGCGATAGGCGGCCATGGCGGCCGGAAAATCTTTCGCCTTGAGTTTGTACTTCTGTTTCCAGTAGGGCTGAATACACAGCGGGATAAAGTGGACCGACGTCTGCACCCCTTGCTTCCCCAGAAAGCGGATCACATCATCGCGGCGCGCGGCGTGTTTGCCCGCCAGGCGCACGATGTACAGATGCCAGGCGTGCGTGCGCCCGGACAGTCGCGGCGCAGGGATATACTCTTCCACGCCCGCCAGTTCGCGATCGTACCACGCCGCCACGCGATGACGGGACTTCTGCATGTCGTCGAAGTGCGCAAGCTGCGCGCGCCCCAGGGCGGCGAGGATGTCATTCTGGTTGTACTTGAAGCCGTGGCGATCGATTTCGTAGTACCAGGTACCGCCGGCGCCATAGCGTTTCCACGCGTCCTTCGACATGCCGTGCAGCCGCAGGCGACGCAGTCGCTCGGCCCACTCGCCGCGGCGCGTGGTGATCATACCGCCTTCCGCGGTGGTGAGATTCTTGTTGGCGTAGAAGCTGAAGCACGTGAAGTCGGCGAGGCTCCCTACGGGCCGTGTGCCCACTGCGGCGCCCAGAGAATGCGCAGCGTCGGCCACCACGACCGCGCCGGTCTTGCGAGCCAGCCGGTTCAGGGCCAGGTAGTCGGCCGGCAGTCCTGCGATGTCCACAGGCATGAAGGCGGCGGGCGATTTGGTGCACGCGGCCGCCGACTCTGGGTCGATGTTGAATGTGTCAAAATCGATGTCGGCAAATACCGGGCGCATGCCTGCCTGGAGGATGGCCCCGGCGGACGCCGTGAAGGTATAGGCCGGCACGACCACCGGCCCCTTAGGGTCCACCCCCGCTGCCACCAGCGCGATGTGAAGGGCTGAGGTGCCTGAATTCACGGCCACCGCGTGGGGAGCCCGGACGCGCGAAGCGATCTCGGCCTCGAAGGCGCGAACTTCTTCGCCCATGGTGATCCAGCCTGAACGCAGGGCCCTGAGAATGGCCTGCTCTTCCAGGCGCCCCCAGGTGGGGGCAAAGTACGGTACGCGCATAGGGTTAGGCCGGATGGTAGCGGCCTGGGCCGGCGGTGGCAAGCGACGTTAAACCGCGGCGGGCGGACCAGCAGCCGGGGCGAGACCCGCCGTGAGAGAATCCACTTTGCCGGCCCGCAATCGTAGGCTATTCTGCTTGATTACGGAGGAAATAGCACAAAATGCAGGCAAAGATTCATCCCGAGTACGCGAAATCCACCATCTCCTGCGCCTGCGGCGCCCGGTTCGAAACCCGGTCCACGAGGAAGGAGATCCACGTGGACATCTGTTCAGCGTGCCATCCGTTCTTCACCGGCAAGCAGAAGCTGGTGGACACCGCGGGCCGCGTCGATCGCTTCAAGAAGAAATACGGCTTGTAGCGTATGCCCGACCTGGCGTTCGGCGGCCAGGCGCTGATCGAAGGGGTCATGATGCGGGGTCCGTCCCGCATCAGCACGGCGGTGCGCTCGCCCGAGGGCGAGATCGTCGTGGAATCCCGAGAGTTCCGTTCGCTCACCGATCGCAGGCCGGCCCTCAAGAAACCCATTCTGCGCGGCGCCATCGCCTTCTTCGAGATGATGGTGATCGGCATCCGTGCGCTTCAGCATTCCGCCGACGTGGCCTCGGGCAATCATGGCAAGGAGCAATCCGGCCTGTCCCCCTGGGCGCTCGGGCTCACACTGGTGGTGGGACTCGGATTGGGAGTGCTCCTGTTTGTGTACGTGCCCCTGCAAACGGCTCAGTGGTCCGGTCTGGCTCCGCAGGCGTTCTGGTTCAATCTGCTCGCCGGAGCAGTGCGGGTAACGATTCTCATAGCATACATGTCCGTCATGCTCTTCTCGGCAGAGCTGCGGCGTGTGTTCGAGTATCACGGGGCCGAGCACAAGTCGATCTGGGCCCTGGAAGTGGGGGCACCGCTCACCGTGGAGGGGGCGAGAGCGCAGACCCGACTCCATCCCCGCTGCGGCACATCGTTTCTGCTCATCGTGTCGCTTCTGGCCGTTCTGCTCTACGCCGTCTCCGACAGTCTGGTGCAGCTCTATCTCGGCCGGCCGCCGGGATTGATCCTCAGATTTCTCACGCACTTCGCGCTTCTGCCCCTCGTGGCAGGCACTTCGTTTGAACTCCTGAAGCTCTCCGGCCGTTACCGTGACCGCGGCTGGGTGCGCGCGCTCATTGCACCAGGGCTCTGGCTGCAGCTCATCACCACACGCGAGCCCTCCGATGATCAGCTGGAAGTAGCGCTCGCGGCGCTGAAGGAAGTGATCGTGGAGCCACAGGTCGCAGCCGTGAGCGCGTGAAGCGCCTCCCATGATCGAACTGCTCGACCGACTGGAGGACCGGTTTCGCGAGGTGGAAACCCTCCTGGGTTCGCCTGAAGTGGCCTCCAATCCGCGCAAACTCAAGGAACTGGCGCGTGAACATAATCA
>DAIOGN010000011.1:0-20990 GCA_036745245.1 Candidatus Zixiibacteriota bacterium | reverse complement strand
TCCGCAACCGTGGAAGCCGCGCGCAGGTATCGCAAGCTCCTCGGTCGGCTCGATGAAGCGCGCACGGTGCTGGCGGAGACCGACGATCGCGAGATGCGAGAGATGGCGACCTCTGAAATCGAATCCCTCGAAGCGGAGCAATCCACGCTCGAGGAAGAATTGAAGGTCATGCTCCTGCCCAAGGATCCCAACGATGACCGCGACATCGTGGTGGAGATTCGCGCCGGCACGGGCGGAGACGAGGCGGCCCTCTTCGCCGCGGACCTGTTCCGCATGTACCAGCGGCTGGCGGATTCACATGGCTGGAAGCACGAAGTGCTGTCGTCCAGCCCCACGGGCCAGGGAGGCTTCAAGGAAGTCATCTTTTCCGTAGCCGGCGACGGAGCCTACGGCACCATGAAGTTCGAATCGGGTGTGCATCGCGTTCAGCGCGTGCCCGCCACCGAAGCCTCCGGGCGGATTCACACCTCGGCAGCGTCCGTGGCCGTGCTGCCGGAGGCCGAGGACGTGGATGTGGAAGTGTCCGACTCCGATCTCAAGATCGACGTGTACCGCTCCTCGGGTCCGGGCGGCCAGTCGGTGAACACCACCGATTCGGCGGTGCGCATCACCCATCTGCCCACGGGCCTGGTGGTCACCTGCCAGGACGAAAAGTCGCAGCTCAAGAACAAGCAGAAGGCCCTGCGTGTGCTTCGGGCGCGTCTTCTCGATGCCGCAATGCGCGAGCAGCAGGAAAAGATGGCGGCCCAGCGCAAGAGCATGGTGTCCACGGGCGACCGCTCCGCGAAAATTCGCACGTACAACTTTCCCCAGGGTCGCGTGACCGATCACCGCATCGGCTTCACGCTGCACCAGCTGGATCGAGTGCTCGAAGGCGAGCTGGATCCCCTGATCAATGCGCTGAAGGAGCACGATCGCGAAACGCGTCTGTCGGCGCAGACCGGAGTGGGGGCGTAGCCTGGCTGAGCGTGACATGAATCAGCCTCACGGCGATCTGGGCGCGCTGCGCATCGATCGCTCGGCCGCCGGCCGTCCGCCCAAGAAGCGGCCCATCGGCCTCTGGATCGGCGCCCTGGTGGTGCTTGCGGGGCTGGCCGTGTTTCTGTACTTGCTGCCCCGGCTGGGCGGCTCCGATCCGGACGTGCAGCTCTACACGGTGGGCTACCAGTCCGCCGGTGCAGGAAGTTCTCTTCTGACGGCCTCAGGCTACGTGGTGGCGCAACGCCAGGCCGCGGTGGCCTCCAAAGCCACGGGCCGACTCGTGTTTCTGGCCGTGGAAGAAGGCGACCGGGTGACGGAGGGTCAGCTCCTGGGCCGAGTGGAATCCGAAGACGTGGAAGCCGAGCTGGCGCGCGCGCAGGCACAGGAAGATGTGGCCGACGGCGCCCTGGGCACGACGGATGCCCGATTGAAGGAGGCGCGTCTGCAGTTCGACCGCGTCACCGATCTGTTGTCGCGCAAGCTCGTGTCCCAGGCAGAGTACGACGCCGCAGAAGCGGGCTTCAAAGTGGCGGAGGCGGAAGTGGTGCAGGCCCGGGCAGGCGTTGAGGCCGCGCGTGCCTCCGTGCGTGCCACGATGGTGGCCGTGGAGAACACTCGTATCCGCGCACCGTTTGATGGCACAGTGCTCACCAAGGAAGCCGACGTAGGCGAGATGGTGGCGCCGTTCGGTTCGTCGCAGAGCGCGCGCGGCGCCGTGGTAACGCTCGCCGACATGAAATCGCTGGAAGTGGAGGCGGACGTCTCCGAGTCGAACATCCAGCGCGTCCGGCTGGGCAACGCCACGCAGATCGTGCTCGACGCCTATCCCGGGGTCCGCTATCCGGGCCGGGTGAAAAAGATCGTCCCTACAGCCGACCGGGCCAAGGCCACGGTGCTCACCAAGGTGGAATTCATCGAACGAGACGAGAAGGTATTGCCCGAGATGTCCGCGAAAGTCACGTTCCTCGAAGCCGAACAGGCGGAGGCCACGGCCACGGCCGACCTCGTGATTCCCGCCGCCGCAGTTCTGGAACGCGACAACGAAACCATAGTGTTCACAGTCACCGACAACCTCGCCCGCCGCCGCGTAGTGCAGCTGGGCGAACTGAAAGGCGGCCTGCGCGTCGTCGTGTCGGGGTTATCCGAGGGGGATCAGGTGATCGCCAGCCCCCCGCCCGACCTGCGCGACGGCCAGAAAGTCCGCCTTCCTTAAGAGGTGAATCAGAATGAGCTCAACCCTCGTCGAAGTGAAGAATCTCTCCAAGTCGTACTACCGCGACGAAGTTGAGATTGTCGTGCTGCGCGACCTGTCTCTCTCCATTGCACAAGGAGAGTTTTTCGGGCTCATCGGTCCCTCGGGCTCCGGGAAAACCACGCTGCTCAACATGGTGGCTGGCATCGATCGTCCCAATTCGGGCTCGGTCGCCGTGGGCGGCACCGACATCGTGGGACTGTCTGAGGCCGAGCTGGCCACATGGCGGTCGCACAATATCGGTTTCATTTTTCAGTTCTACAATCTGCTGCCGGTGCTCACCGCCTTCGAAAACGTCGAACTGCCGCTTCTGCTCACCCACCTGTCAAAAAAGGAGCGAGCGGATCACGTGAAGACGGCGCTGGGTGTGGTGGGACTGTCCGACCGCATGGATCACTACCCGCGCCAGCTCTCGGGCGGTCAGCAGCAGCGCGTGGCCATTGCGCGCGCCATCGTCACCGACCCCGTGCTGCTTCTGGCCGACGAACCCACGGGAGATCTCGACCGGCAGTCGGCCGAAAACATTCTCGACCTGTTGGGCCGGCTCAATCGTGAATTCCACAAGACCATCGTGATGGTGACGCACGACCCGCGCGCCGTGGAACGCACCAGCGCCCATCTGCGTCTGGACAAAGGCGAGCTTCAGAAAGACACGGCCCATGTGGGTGCTTAGGCTGATTCTCAAGAACTCCGGGCGTCACAAGCTGCGGTCCATGCTCACGGTGCTGGGCGTGGCCCTGGCCATCGTGGCCTTCGGCGTGGTGCGAACGCTCATCCTGGCCTGGTACACGCAGGCCGAGAACTCCTCGCCCGATCGCCTGGTCACGCGGCACGCCGTGTCGCTCACCTTCGACCTGCCGCTCGCGCACAGGGGCAAAATCGAGCAGGTGCCCGGCGTGAAGGCCGTCACGTATGCCAACTGGTTCGGCGGTGTGTACAAAGACAAATCCAACTTCTTCGCCCAGTTCGCCTGCGATTTTCCCACCTACCTCGACATGTATCCGGAGTTCGAGATCATCGAGGGGAGCCGCGACACGCTGTTTGCCGAGCGGAACGCCTGCATGGTGGGCAAGAAGCTGGCGGCCAAATATGGCTGGAAGATCGGCGACATCATTCCGCTCATCGGTACGATCTACCCGGGCGACTACGAGTTCGTGGTGCGCGCCATCTACGCGGGGAAGGAACCCAACACCGACGAAAGCACCATGTTGTTCCACTGGTCGTACCTCGATCTGCGCGTGGCGGAGGCGTTTCCCGGGAACGAGGGGCGCGCGGGGTTCTACATCATACGCCTGGCCGACCCGCTCTCGGCCGCCAGGGTGTCGGAAGCTGTCGACGCCAAGTTTCTCAATTCCTCGGCAGAAACGCTTACCGAAACGGAGGAGGCGTTCGCGCTCGGCTTCGTGTCCATGTCGTCGGCGATCATCACCGGGATCCGCATCGTCTCGATTCTCATCATCGCCATCGTGCTCCTGGTGATGGCCAACACCATGGCCATGTCGGCGCGCGAACGCATGAAGGAGTACTCCGTGCTCAAGACGCTCGGCTTCCGGAAGGGGCACCTGATGGGGCTGCTCTCAGGGGAGTCGCTGCTTCTGTCGGGCCTGGGTTGCCTCATCGGAATCGGCTTGCTCATGCCCGCCGTGGGCGGATTGAGTGTGGCGCTTTCCGACTTTTTTCCCATCATGTTTCTGGGGGCATCCACCGTGGGCTGGGCCGTGCTCATTTCTTTCGTCGTGGCCATGGTGGCCGCCTCCTATCCGGTGTGGCGCGTGCTCTCCGCCACCATCACGGAAGGCCTGCGCCAGATCGGCTGAGGACGTGCCATGAAGATTCCGATCTCCTACAACTTCCGCAACATGAAGGCGCGCCGCAACACCACGCTGGTGACCGCGCTGGGCGTGAGCCTCGTGGTGTTCGTGTTTACGTCGTCGCTCATGCTCAACTACGGCCTGCGCAAGACTCTGGTCGACACCGGCTCGTCGGAGAATGCCGTGGCCATCCGCAAGTCGTCGCAGAGCGAACTGCAGAGCGTCGTAACGCGCGAGTCGGCCGCGATCCTGTCTTCGCAGCCGGAAGTGGCGCGCGACGCGGCCGGACAATCTGTGGCGTCGGCGGAGTCGGTGGTGCTCATCAACCTGAAGAAGCGCGGATCGGATGAGCCATCCAACGTCACCATCCGCGGCGTAGGACCGCAGTCGCTCGTCATTCGCTCGCAGGTGAAGATCACGGAGGGACGAGCCTGGACACCGGGCTCGAGCGAAGTGATCGCGGGCCGGCGCATTGCCGAAGGCTTTCAGGGCTGCGGGCTGGGGGAAACCGTGCGCTTCGGCAGTCGCGACTGGACCATCGTGGGACTGTTCGACGCCGACGGGTCCGGCTTCGAGTCGGAGATCTGGGGCGACGCCGATCAGCTCATGCAGGCCTACGGGCGGCCCATGTACTCATCGGTCATCATGCGACTCGCGCCGCCCGCCGAGGCGAACCTTCTGGCCCTCAAGGATCGCGCCGCCGCCGATCCGCGCATCACCGCGGATCTCTTCAGCGAACGCACCTACTACGAGAACCAGACTCAGACCATGTCGATTTTCATTTCGGTGCTCGGCAACGTCATCTCCGCGCTGTTCAGCCTGGGCGCCATCGTGGGCGCCATGATCACCATGTACGCCACGGTGTCCAACCGCACCACCGAGATCGGCACCTTGCGCGCCCTTGGATTTCGCCGGCGGAGCATTCTCGCCACGTTTCTGGTGGAGTCGGTCCTGTTGTCGCTTCTGGGCGGGCTCGGGGGCGTGGCCCTCGCCAGCCTGATGCAGATGGTCAGCGTGTCCACCACCAACTGGGATACGTTCTCTGAAGTGGCGTTCACCTTCGCGCTCTCGCCCGGCATCGCCGTATCCGGACTGGTTTTCGCGGCCGTCATGGGTCTGGTGGGAGGGTTTCTTCCCGCCGTGCGCGCGTCGCGACTGGGCATCGTGGAGGCTCTGCGCACCACGTAAACTTGGGTGGGTTCGGACTTGTGGTCATGAACCAGCCCGCCTAGCTTTCCTGTCACAACTCAAAAGGGCGGCTCATCACTTATGCACGTCGTAGTCTGCGTCAAACAGGTTCCGGAGATTCAACTGGTGAAAGTCTCCGGTGACACGCTCCAGCTTCCGGCGGGAGCCGGGCAGGTGAACCCCTTCGACAGTTACGCCATCGAAGAGGGCCTCAGGCTTCGGGAAGCGCACGGCGCCACGCTGTCGGCGCTGACCATGGGCCCGGAGAGCGCGCAGGCCGTGCTGCGCGAGGCGGCGAGTCTGGGTATTGAGCAACTGGTTCACGCCTGCGATCCGGCGTTCGCGGAGTCCGACTGCATGGCCACGGCGCGCGTGCTTGCAGCCGCCATCACGAAGCTGGGCTCGGTGCAACTGGTGATCACGGGCAAGCAGGCCATCGACGACGACTGTTCTGCCGTGGGCGCGGCCCTGGCAGGGTTCCTGAACTGGCCGCAGGTCATGTTCGTGAAGAAGATCGAATCGATCAGTGAAACGTCGGCCGTGTTCCACCGGCTTACGGAAGACGGATACGATGTGCTCGAGTGCCCCTTGCCTGCCGTAATCTCCGTGGTGAAGGAGATCAACGAGCCGCGGTTGCCAAGTTTGAAAGGGAAGATGCAGGCCAAGAAGGTGCCCATCACGATGTGGACGGCGGGCGACCTGGGGGTGGATTCAGGCGCCGTGGGTCCCAATTCTCCCACGAGTGTGGTATCGCACCGGCCGCCGGCCCCTCGTCCTCCCGCCGAAATGCTTCAGGGCGAACCGGATGAGGTGGCTGCCAGGCTGTTTGACAAACTCCGTCAGGCCCAGGTGATCTGATCGCTCAGGCGGCGCAAATTCTGCTCCCCGTGCCACTTAGGTGCCGGCCGCAGGATTTGCGCAGGCCACAAGCCCAAATACCGCTTGACTTTACGCCGGCCTGGCCTATTTTGGTGCAGTAATGGCGCCCGGTCGTGTGCCTGGTCCATCCCGCCTCAGGCACATCCAGCGTCCGGCGCAGCGATTCTCACTATTACGCCCCTCTCAGGGCGTAGGAGGTCAGACAAGGTATGTACCTAAAGAAAACCACATGCCTGCTCCTGACTCTGGCACTCATCTCACTCGCCGTTCCTGCCTTTGCGGATGGGAATCCCCCTCCGATCGTTCCGGGCGGCGAGATCCATCCCTGGGACAACAACGACGGTAACCGCGCGTCCTACGGCCCCTTCGTTGTGCACTCCGGTTGGATGTGGCTGGGCTACGGTTCAAACGCCGGGCTGATCGTACTGCCGCGCAAGAGCGTGTCCCAATGGATGAAGTCCTTCGGAAGCAAGAGCGACAAGGCGATCCGGAAAGAGTCCGGAACGCAGGTGGGTGTCCGAACCCGATAGGGAACTTCAGCGAATGATTCCCAATCGCCCTCACACTCGCAGCGACCAGCCCACCTGGCTGATCGGGGCCGACGAGGCATTGTCTCGCCGCGACCTCGAAACGGCGCAGCGGATTCTCGAAGGGGCCGTGCCTCCCGACGATGCCGCATGGTCGGGGCTGTACTGGTCCCGCCGGGCCAAGCTGGCGTTCGAGACACGCGATTTCAATTCGGCCACCGAGGCCGCGCGCAGGGCCATTGAACTCATGCAGGGTACCCTCGAACACGAGGGGCTCGCGCATGCCCAGCTCACGTTGGGGTACACACTCACGGCCACGGGCGGGATTCGCGAAGCCGAGCTGGTGTTGCGCGATTCCATTTCCAACCTCAGGCGGGGCGGGCGCGAGGCCGAGTTGTCGGAGCCGTACAACGCTCTTGCACAGGTGTATTTCCTCCGATCCGACTACGACCGCGCCTGCGAGTATCTCCAGGAAGCGCGGCACATCGCAGAGCAAAACGGGCGCACTCAGGATGCGCTCCGTGTGCTGGGCAACCTGGGACGCGTGCTGCTTCTCTCCGGACGCTGGGAAGAGGCCGAATCGGCATTGCGTGACTCTCTGGCCGCCCAGGAAGTGCAGGGACGCGCGATCGGTATCGTGCGCAATCTCCTGTCGCTCGGATATCTCTATCTCCTTCAGCATCGCGAAGAATCGGTGCGGCCGCTGTTCGGGCGTGCGGCCGAGTTGATCGACGAACACGATTTTGTTCTTGAGCGGGTGATCCTGCTCGAATACGAAGGCGACCTCGCTCTCTCTCTCGATCGATATGAAGAGGCGCGCGAAAAGCTCGAGGCCGCGCTCGTTCTGGGTGATCGTCTTGCTACCCAGTCGAGCATTCAAAACCAGGTGGAACGGCGGCTGGCGGATGTCGCCAGCGCGCAGGGCAGATTCGAGGAGGCTCTTGCACACGCGCAGAGGGCCATCGACGTATCTGCTTCCCTGGGGGATCGCCAGGAAGAGGGCTCCGCATTGCGGGCTCTCGGGTCGGCGCAGGCGGCTCTGGGGCGTGAGTATAGAAACGCCTTCGACCGTTCGTTGTCGATGCTGCGCCTTGTGGGCGATCCATTTGAGCTCTCGCGCGCCTATTTAGCTTACGGCTCGGCCCTGGCCCATTCGGGCGATTCCAAGCTGCAAACCGACGCCCTTCGTATGCTGGAACGGTCGCGCGAAATGGCGTCCGACCTGGGATCGGAGAAAATCGAAGCCGAAGTGGCGATGGCGCAGGCGCAGGCTCGCGCAGCCATGGGACAGCTCGATTCCGCCCTGGCCTACCTTGCACCTGCGGAATCCGTGCTGGGTGAGCGCGCTCTGGAGTACCGGCGACTGCTAGAGTCGCGTCTGGTGTCGGAAGCCGTGTCGCCGCAGAACGAATACCTGGTCTTCAAGAGCTTCGTGCCCGACGGCGAACCCAGGACACAGGCCACCCTCGATGGGGATCTGGCCAATCTTGCGAAAAAGCTCGACGCCGACAGCGCCTGCGTTCTTGTGCGCAGCGAAGGGCGCGTGAGCTGCCCGGCTCGCTTCGGGCCGGCGCAGTTCGACGCACCGGCCCTGGGCGACGTGTTTCAGCCCGTGTGGAACAGTGGCCATGACGGCCGTCCCATGCTGTACACAGATCTTGCGGCCCATCCCGACTTCCTGCGCCGACTGGCCGGCGCCGGTCGCAATGCCGTCTCCGTCATCGCGGTGCCGCTTGTGTTCGCGGGCGAGCCCATCGGCCTCATCTATCTCGAACGCAGCATCCCCGACCGACCCTTCGGCCGTTCCGCCCTTAATCTGGCTGTGGCATTCGCCGAACCTTTGGCCTTCAGAGTGGCTGAGGAGCGTGCGCGTGCCCGCTCGGTGGAGGGCACGGCCGCCTGGTCGGACACCTCGGAATCGGCATTCCCCACGGTGATTACGCGCAATCGCGAAATGCACGCCATGATGGCGCAGGTGGCGCAGGTGAAGGATTCGCCCATCACCATCGCGCTCGAAGGCGAAACCGGCGTGGGCAAAGACCTTCTGGCCAAGGCCATTCACTCAAACTCCGTGCGTCGTGCGAAGCGCTTCGTTTCCGTAAACTGCGCGGCCCTTCCCGAAAGCCTATTGGAATCCGAACTGTTCGGGCACATGAAGGGGGCCTACACCGGCGCCGATCGCGACAAGCCCGGGCTTCTGGAAGAGGCCGACGGCGGCACGTTCTTCCTGGATGAAATCGGGGAGATGCCCCTGTCCATTCAGGCCAAGCTTCTGCGCGTGCTCGAGGAAAAGGAAGTGGTCCGCCTCGGCGACACGAAGCCGCGCAAGGTGGACATTCGCATCATCATCGCGTCCAACCGCGATCTCAAGGCGGAGATGGAGCAGGGCCAGTTCCGGCAGGATCTGTTCTACCGCCTGTGCACGCTGTCCTTCCGCGTGCCGGCCCTGCGCGAGCGGCGAGAAGACATTCCGCTCTTGATTGAGTTCTTCCTGTCGAAATACTCGCCGGCCCACGACGACGGCGTGATTCGCGTGGATCCCGTGGCCTTCCAGTGGCTGGTGGAATACGACTGGCCGGGGAACGTACGCGAACTGGAAAACGAAATCCGGAAGCTGGTGCTGTTGTCCGGGGCGCGACGCACGATCACTCCCGAACTGTTGTCGCGGAAGTTTTTCCGCCCCGATTCGGGAGGCACCTCCGGCGAGCGGCCCATGGGCGAGGACCGCGGGTTCTCGCTGTACGATTTTCTGTCGCTGTACGAAAAGAAGTACATCCAGCAGGCGCTGGTGGAACACCACTGGGTGAAGAAGCATGCGGCGAAGTCGCTGTCGATTCCCGAGTCTACGCTGCGCCTGAAGATGAAGCAGTACGGATTGAGGCAGGAACCCGAGGAGCGCAAATAGTCCTCGAAGGCCGCCGACCCCACGGGCGGTTTCGAGGAGCTGGCCGCGGGTCAGGATGACCCGGCCGGCCGTTCCTCACGTTAGGAGCAACACGAGGGCGTCGTCCGGACCTGATCCGGCCGCGCCAGGCGGATCCAGAAGGCCCGTCGGCCCCGCGGCAGGCATCTGGTTCGGCACATGGAAAAGCCGTTCCTCCCTGGGAGCGGCTTTTTCTATTAAGGGTCTGACCCTTAATTCTGTTGGTTTTGGGCTGAGACGTGGGCATTGTCCCACCCGTGAGTGAAGTGGTCTCCGCCATCGTGGCGGCCAATTTCGGCAAGGAACTCGAGGTACTGTGCCAGGACGGCTCGGTGGTTACCTGCGAGCTATCGTCGAGCCTGGGGGTGGCCCCCGTTCCCGGGGATCGCGTGAACTTCCGCCAGGAAGGCGACAAGCGATATCTCGAAAAGGTTGAGGAACGCAGTCGTGTTCTGCGGAGAGCCGGCCATCGTGCGGGGGAGGAGAAGATCCTCGCGGCACACGTAGACCTGGTGGTCGTGGTGTCGGCCGTGAAGCCAGCGCTCAAGGAAGGGCTGATTGACCGGTACCTGGTGGCCATTCACCACGAGGGGATGACGCCCGTAGTCGTTCTGAACAAGGCCGACCTGGACGGGGGCGACCATGCCGAGCGCATGCACGTGTACGCTGATCTCGGCTATCCCACGCACATCGTGAGCGCCTCCACGGGGGCCGGCATTGCGGAGCTGCGTGAGGAGCTTGCGGGGAAGACGTCTGTGCTCGTGGGACACTCCGGTGTGGGCAAGTCATCGCTCCTCATGGCGCTCGTGCCCGAGGTGGAAATCGATACCGGCACCGTGAGCAGCTACAGCGGCAAGGGACGCCACACCACCACCACGGCCCGCATGTATGTCGGGCGGGCCGGCGTGCGTATCATTGATTCACCGGGGATTCGCTCGTTCGGCCTGTCGGGGGTGGAGCGCAGGGACGTGCGCGACTACTTTGTGGAGTTCGAATCGCGCGCGCCGCATTGCCGCTTCCGCGACTGCCTGCACCTGGGGGACGACGGCTGCGCTGTGCGCGCCGCGCTCGACCGCGGCGACATCACCAAGATCCGCTACGAATCCTACTGTCGGATCCTGGAATCGCTGTAGAGGAAAGCTAGCTTTAGGGGTCAGTGAGAAGGGTCAGGACTCTTCCTCCAGGGGTACGGTCGGATGAACACGCGGTGCGAAGTGCTCGTGCCGCGACTTGTCTCAAAGTATCCGTCATCCATCAGTAATCAGGCCAAAACGAAGGACGGACGAGCGACGTACTCTTGCGCCACAACCTGGTACGCTGCATCACGTTAGCTGCGCGCAGATTGCTTAGGTTCAAAACTCAACTTGACGACCCCCCCGTCAACGGCGAGATTGCGTCGTAATTCAATCAATTCGATCGGGAATGCTGGCGCCGTGCGGACTCCGGGTCTAATCGCCGCACCATCTTTCTGCAGGCGCGTAGGCGGAGCATCGAGGGTCCATGAGTAAAAAAGCTGTGTCGACTCAGCCGGATCGAGTTGCTACCGAACGATTCCGGCATCTTCTAATGCGCCACATAGCCGCAGGCTCGATTGCATTCCTCGCAATCGCTGGTGGAATCTACGTCGGGTTCAGCTTGGCCGTGCGGAATGCCTCGGACGGATCGGCAATCGAATCTCTAAATGATTCGTATTTGGACGTGGGGGATTCTATTCCTGCGTACCAGTTCCTTGACCCTCGCTTCAACCAGCAGGTGACACTTGCTAGACTTGTCGGACGGAAGCCGGCAATCCTGCTTTTTGTGAGCCAGTCGTGCGGTGCATGCGAAGCAATGGCAGCCTACTGGGAACGGAAGATCATCCCGGATCTTGCACCGGACTTCGTGGTGCTAGAGGTTCATGATGATGACGAGCGAAGCAAAGACTCGCTAGCGCCCAAACCGCGTGGGCTTCTTTCGGGTGCCATTCAATTATTCACCGACAGGGAGCTATACGCAGCCTCAGATGGGATATTTGCCACGCCAACAATTGTAGCCATTGACAGTGATCAAAGAGTAGCTTTGGTCTGTTCGGGGTTTCATCGGTCGGTCGGGGCTGATGTCATCAGGCAGCGTGCAATGCCATGATGGCACTTACAAGCAGGCTCGGGACGGGGGACTCGTGAGCGTTTCCGCGTAGAAATCCCATGGGAAAGGAGGTGAGCAACCAGGACACAACATATTACTGAAACATGACGTCCAACAACTTAAACGAATTCGCACCAGAGGAGTGACTACATCATGAAGCGACTATTCTTTCTAGCGTTAGCGCTCTCAGTGGTTTCAGGCGCTGCCGGGGTCATCCTTGGGGGATTGGGGTACCAATTTCCACAGGTCGCCGTAGCTGAGTATTGTGTCGAAGTTGAGCCTTGGTGCGGCGTTCCTCACTATGAAGGTTGCCCGCCGGGCCAGTTAAAGACGTGGTTCTATGATGGCTGGTATCCATCTACAGGCGTGTGTTGTGGAGCATATCTATTTAGAGAAGATAACTGTCATTATCCCTACTAGCTGTTGACTCAGGCCGAATACTCGCTGCCCGGAGACATCGGAGCCTCTGGGCAGCGGAATGTACTCAGCCGACCTTGGCCACCGATGGTGCAAGCAGAAGATTCTCTGACCGAAGAATGCGCGGATTGGGAGCGGGGACCTTGTTCTGAGTCAGGATGTCTGGACGCAGCGCTAATTCATCGGCCGAGGCACTCCCTTCTGATCAGTGGTGTGGCGTCTTGTGTTGCTGCTCTCGTACGCCGGTGTGCACAGACGTGGGTGCCTAACTGGCAAAAGCTCCGGCCCCACATGATTTGTCACGGCAAGCAATGGCATCGTTGAATGTCCTGGCAATGCAGTGCCTTGAATCAGCGAATTGGCTCACTGGGTTCAGCGTTGTTGGACGCAACATTTGACCCAGCTATACTGGCGATGCAGCCTTGTTGTGGGGCACTTGGCATTCGATGAGTAGGCTAATGTCGGGGCGCTACAAGGAGAACACCACGAAATGAGGATGTGGCAAAATGCTTTCTGTCCACAATTCAGGCTCCAGGACTTCTATCAAACTGCGGCCAGACTTCAACTCATCACCATCGTCTGCAGTGTAGGCGTGGGGGGTGCTCCAGCCCTGGGACAGTTACCGCAGGAGTGTCTCGTCTTGAAGGGACACAGCATCGGAGAACTTACTTCGGGGGTCAGCAATCTGGGGAGCCTTGGGTTCGGCAGTCCGACGTGCAGTCTGAGAGCGCTTTCGAATGTTGAGTATCCCTCAGGATCAAGGGTTCAGTACGTGTCGGGCGCACTATGGGTAGGTGGGGTGAGGGGTACCGACTCGTTGGTCTCCAAAGGCCTGGACCCATTCGGGAGTGGCATCGAGTTCTGGCCATCTGTTTGCGACGTCGTCGAACGGGCTTCAAGCAATCTTGGCCAAGGGACCTGTTTTGAGCAGGCAAGGAGCGATAGCGCCAAGTCGGACTACGATATTACTGTTTGGCTTGCCGATACTGTGTACGCTCCACACTACGTTAAACCCGATCCAATTGACGGTCGCCCTCACCTACCTTTGGGAATCGCGATCAGGCAGAGCTCATACAGCTGGTCGACGGGGGGTGCGGCACATTTCGTGATAGTTGACTATGAGATGACGAATCTCGGGACTCCGGGGAGTGCTCACTGGGAAGCGGGTGGGCGATCGCTGAAAGACCTGTTTGTCGGCGTGCACGCAACAACTCGAGCTGGATATGATCTGGATCCGTTTCACAGCTGGGATGACAATATCGTAGAATTCCAGCTGACGGGTCAATCCAAGCTTGCCCTTGGGATTACAGAAGAGATGAATCTCGTCCTTCCGATGGACAATGACGGCGATCCTAACATTGCCCCTTTCAGTGGGTATTCGCGCTTTTCTTCACAACATGCAGTGGGGATTGCTGTGCTGCGCAAGCCGCGGCCGCAGAGTAGTGTCAACTTCAACTGGTGGGTTGCGAATCCTGACCCCAGCAAGGATTGGGGACCTGTTCTTAAGACTTCAACCGTTGAGTTTCCTCACGGTGGTTTGGGGAGCCCGCTCGGTGACCGAGTGTCCTACATGCTGATGTCAAATGGAGAACAAGACTACCCTCAGTATGAAGCAAGTTTGGACCATTCCGTTAGAGGATGGTTACCACCGCCTGCGAGCAGTGTGCTTAGTGATTCGATCGCGCGTGGGGCGCAGATTCAGTTCTTGCTCAGCATGGGGCCGTTTGACCTCCCGCGCGATTCGACGGTTCGTTTCGCCATTGTAGTGGTGGGAGGGAAGGACTTACATCGTGATCCAAGCGCATTCTATGACTTGTTCGACCCTCAGAGGCCCGACTATTGGCGACAGCGGCTCGAGGATGACGAGATACTCACAAACACTCAATGGGCCAAGTGGACCTACGACAATCCAGGAGTTGATACGGACGGCGACGGATATTCCGGGGACTGGTTCCTTCGCAGCGGAGACACAGTGTACTACCGGGGCGATGGCGTTCCCGACATCCGCGCCGCTCTGCCTCCTCGCCCGCCGACGTTGTCCTTCGACACCCGTTCCCACCGAATAGCTGTCCACTGGAACGGCTTTCGCTCTGAATCAGAGGAAGATGTATTCACCCAACGCCCAGACTTCGAAGGCTATAGGATCTATATGAGTCGGACCGGCAGGGAGGGCGAGTGGGCCTATTTGGCGCAGCGGGACTTGGTGAACTATGCAAGATTCACATGGAGCGCGCCCAAGGATCGTTGGGACTTCATTGACCCGCCCTTCACTCTGGACTCACTCAAGCATCTCTACGACGCGCTGTGTGACACGGTCTACGGCTTTCCGTTTCATCCCGACAGCTTTTCGCAATCCATCCTGGACGAAGCCCTGCTGGAAATCAACTTTGATCCCGATCGCCCTGAGAGACTGGACTCCATCTACCGATATTTTGCTCCCTACGAAGCAAACAACCAGTGTGACGATATGGGTCTCGCTGTTGCGGCCGAGGAAGGAGTCGACGTTACCGGAGTGATCCGAAAACTCTATCCGACAGCGCCCCCCACAGACACAGCGTTTCGAGATGACGGCTCTTCGTACCATCCCTACTACGAGTATGAATACGTAATGAAGGATTTGCAATTGGCAGAGCCCGTAATACTTTCAGTGACCGCATTCGACCATGGAGATCCCGCATCGGGGTTGGACCCTCTCGAAGCGGCCAAAGGTATCGCATCTGCGGAAGTGTGGGCTATCAACGACGCCGAAGTGGTGAAGTCTGAATGTCCCAAACCAGGAGTCTACCCAAACCCCTATCGCATGATCGACGACTACTACGGAAGCAGTTGGGAGAACCGACGTGGATTCGAACCCGATCGGGAACGCGCCAGGCAAGTGACCTTTTACAACGTGCCGGATACCTGCACTGTCTCCATCTGGTCGCTCGATGGCGATCTGGTCCGGAAGATCAAGCACTACGCTGACCCGGGGGGCTCGGAAGCCACGGTGGTGCGCTGGGACCTGATCACGCGCAACACGCAGGCGGTGAAGACAGGGATTTACATCTACACCATCGAGAGCCGCTTCGGCACCGATATCGGCAAGCTCGTCATTATAAAGTGAGCGCCCAGGTAAGGGCGCGTTCATCTAGTTGGTTGGGAGGTACCAACCGGGGTAATTGCCTGTCAGCCCCGTTGCAGAAAATGGGGGTCTGACCCCTATCTACGCCGCCTTGAGCTTCAGGTCCTTCTTCAGATTCTCGTCGCGCGACGGACGCCAGATGAACTGATCCACGAAGTAGTGGTGCAGGGGGAACCCGAGCATGAAGCCCACCAGCAATTCCTTGGTGGTGATGGTGCCAAAGAGCGTCTGCTGGCTGGTGAGCACGATGCTGGTGCAGCCGGCATGAACCTCGAAAGAGCAGCCGAGCAATCTGAAGACCCCTGCCATGGCGATCCCGGCCACCGCGTACGAAGCGAAGTTCTTAGTAATCATGGGAGCCAGCCCGAACTTCTTCTGATCCACCCCCGGCTTGTGGTACCGGTTGCGGCTGTAGAAGTACACAATGGCGTGATATTGGATGTCGTGATACACCGTGACGAATGCGCCGAAGGCCAGAAGCGGTGCGGTAATCACAGCCGGACTGTAGCAGATCACCGAGTACAAGGGGATGAGCGCCGCCATGAACAAAAGCTTCGGACCGTTCAACGCCAGGCCGTTGCGCCACCGCACAAGCTGACGGCCCAGGAAGGCCACCACCAGAGTAACCACGGCCAGGGCCGTGAACGCCACCACCCCATGCTCCCAATGCCACACGCCGGACGACGGGGACAAAAAGCTCTGCGTCATGGACCCGGCGGGCCACGCCGGGAAGGTGCCGGCAAGTCCCACCGCACTGCGTGCCTCGGGATGGCGCACAAGAAATGCGAAAAACGGCGCCACCAATCCCACATAAAGCAGACCGCGATCGATGCGTGTATCCCAGATGTCGAAGTCGTTGTTCTTCCTGCGGTAGAGCGCGAGGATCCCCCAGTGCTGTCGCACCACGTGCCAGTAGGCCCAGAGATTGAAGAACACGATCAGGACCAGGAAGGGCAGCCGATAGTTGGCCATCCCGGCCTGGTGCATGAGGAAGGCGAAGCCCACCATGAGCGGGCCGAAGCCGAGCCAGGCGAGGGACCCCAGAAGCAGCTTCCTGCGCGCCGCGAATTCCTGGCGGTCGAAGTAGGTGCGCACGTACGTTCCGACGAAGTGCGGACTGTCGAGGAACACCACCCACAGGAACCACACGGTCACCATGTCCAGGTGCAACCCGGCGTGCAGGAAGAACATGGCATAGCCCGCCAGGGCTCCGCCGATAAACCACAACAGATCGGATCTGCGGTTGATGATCCAGTTGGTGGTGAGCCTGGAGACACCCGCCCCCATGGAGGGGGGTGCCAGGGTTACATTCGCCATCGATTCAGCCTCCCGGGGTCGAACCTACCGGACGGTTGGCGATAAGTCAAGCTGCCCGGTGGGTGCGCTTCCAGAGCCAGTACACGGGCACGGCCAACGCAATGAGCCCCAATCCCATGAGTGCATCCTGCGGGTTCTCGATGAAGAGCATGGTGGCCATACTGATCACAACCCCCAGGAAGAGCAGGGGCGAGAAGGGATACAGCGGTACGCGGAAAGGGCGTTCGACGTCGGGCCGCGTGCGGCGCAGCCGAATCACGGCGAAGATGGTCATGGCAAACCAGATCGCGGCCATGAACACGAAGTAGCGCATGACGCGCTCGAACGTGCCCATCATGGTGAATGACGCCGAGATCACTCCGAGAAGCGCCAGCGAGTAGAAGGGTGTGCCCAGGCGAGGATGCACCTGCGCCACCGTGCGGAAGAACAAACCCTCGCGCGCCATCGCGTAAAACACGCGCGATCCGCCCATGAGCGACCCGTTGACGGAGCTGGCCGTGGACACCACGACCAACAGCGTAATCCAGAATTCTCCCTGACTGCCAAAGACAACACGCGCCGCATCCGAGGCCACGTTGTCGGTTGCGGCCACGCCGCCAATTCCCAGCAGGTACACGTAGGACGCATTCACAGCCACATAGATCACCGTCACGGACAGAGCGCTTAAAGCCAATCCGAGCGGCACGTCCCGGCGCGTGTTCTTCACTTCGCCGGCGATGGTGGGGCACTCGGCCCAGCCTTCGAAGGTCCACATCACGGCGGCCATGGCCAGAGCCCAACCGGTGAGAGTCCAGCCGCCTGAGGGAACCATTCCACCCTCGAACCTTGTAAAGTCACCCCGCGCCAGAAGGAAGCCTGCGATCGGAAGGAGTGCCAGAGCCACCACCTTGCCTGTTGTGAGCGTGCGCTGCACGCCGGCGCCCACTTTGGTGCCGAGTATGTTCACGAGCGCGAATACCAGACACAGTACGGCCGCCAGGATCACCTGGGCCCCGGCCGACATCGGCACCAGCCTCGAGAAGTAGCTGGCAAACACCATGGCGATGGCCGCAATCGAGGCAGGGTAGGTGATGAGCAGTGCCGACCAGCCATACACGAACGACACGGCCGGTCCGTAGGTTTCCTTCAGGAACACGAAGGCTCCGCCTGCGCGCGGAAACATGGCGGACAGCTCTGCGTAGCACAGAGCTCCGCACAGCGCGAGCACGCCGCCCAGGACCCACACCGAAATCATGGAGCCGAACGAGTCGAGCGATCGGGCGATGGAGGGTGGCACCGCGAAGATGCCGGAGCCAATGATGATGCCCACGGCCAGCGCAGCGACGTCCCAGTACGTGAGGACGCGCTTCAGCTCACCGGTCGAGATGGATGGAACTTTCATTGGGTGCCGGGGCCGGGGTAAGCCACCGCCAAGGTAGGCCGCCCGCCCGGCGCTGCCAAGTGCGGAACAATTGCGGCTTGCCCCTCGTGCGGGAAGGTCTATAATCGCTCCGGGGGAGTCGTGGTCCATGGCACTCATAGAGCACGTGATGGCGCGGGAGATTCTCGACTCGCGCGGTAATCCGACACTCGAAGTAGACGTGACGCTCGACGACGGCTCGTTCGGCCGCGCCGCGGTGCCGTCGGGAGCTTCCACCGGTACGCACGAAGCGGTGGAGCTGCGCGACGGCGACAAGAAGCGCTACCGTGGCAAGGGCGTGGAGAAGGCCGTCCTGCACGTCAACGACACCATCGGTCCGGCCCTCGTCGATGCCGAATTCGAAGCCACCGATCAGGTGGACATCGATCGCTTCGTCTGCGAACTGGACGGCTCGGCCAACAAAGGCAGCCTGGGTGCCAATGCCATCCTGGGCGTTTCGCTCGCAGTGGCGCGCGCTGCGTCGCAGTCGGTGGAATTGCCGCTGTTCCAGTATCTGGGCGGCCCGCTGGCGCACACCTTGCCCGTGCCCATGCTCAACATTCTCAATGGCGGCCGCCACGCCGACAACACGGTGGACTTTCAGGAATTCATGATCGTGCCGCACGGCTTCGAATCGTTTAAGGAAGCTCTGCGTGCGTCGTCTGAGATCTACTGGTCGCTCAAGGATGTGCTGCATGCGCGCAAGCTCTCCACCGCCATCGGCGATGAGGGCGGATTCGCACCCGATGTGAAGGACGCTCCGGAGACCCTGGACCTCCTCATGGAAGCCATTCAGAAGGCGGGCTACAGGGCAGGCGACCAGGTGTCGATCGCGCTCGACGCGGCAGCCTCCGAGTTCTATCACGCAGGAAGTGCCGAGTATCGCCTGGAGGGCGAAGGCAAGACGCTGGATTCGTCGGGGCTGATCGATTACTACGGAGAGCTCTGCGCGAAATTCCCGATCGTATCCATCGAAGACGGCCTGGCCGAGGACGACTGGGACGGCTGGAAGAAGCTCACTGTCAAACTGGGGGCGAAGATCCAACTGGTGGGCGACGACCTGTTCGTCACCAACACCAAGCGGCTCACCAAGGGAATGGAAAAGGGCGTGGCCAATTCCATTCTTATCAAGGTGAACCAGATTGGCTCCCTCACGGAGACTTTGGAGACCATACAACTGGCCACCCGCAACGGGTACACGTCTGTGATTTCCCATCGCTCGGGCGAAACGGAAGACACCACCATCGCCGATCTGGCAGTGGCCACGGGTGCAGGACAGATCAAGACCGGCTCGGTGGCACGTTCGGAGCGCGTGGCCAAGTACAATCAGCTTCTGCGCATCGAAGCGCTCCTGGGAGAGCGAGCGTATTACCCGGGGCTCTCGGCCTTGAGAGGCAGGACGTAGCGAATGGCTCGCGGGCAGCTGCTTTCGCAGATCCAGCGGCGCGTGCGCGTGATGCGCTTTCGCCGGTTTCTGTTGTGGGGCAGCATGGTCGTGGCCGTGTGGGCGCTGGTGGGCGGGCAGCACGGGTTCATCCGATACAAGCTCCTCAAGCACAGGGAAGTGGAGCTGGTGAACGAAACCCGCAGAATGTCGGCCCAGATCACCGACCTCAAACACGAAATCTGGTTGTTGCAGCATGACACGCTGTACATCGAAGAATTGGCGCGGGAGCGCCTGGGCTTCGCCCGGCCCGACGATCGGGTGTTCAAGATCACGCCGTACTAGTTGGAACTGTACTTCCTCCCCGCGGGCACGCCCCGCGCAAGCTGCATATGACTCCGGTGCTTCTGAAGGCGGTGGTCCTGCGCACGCGGCCGTATTCCGAGACGTCGCTGTGGGTGAGGCTTTACACCCGATCGCACGGCAAGATCGCGGGCATCGCCAAGGGCGCACGCAAAGGCGCAGACCGTATTCTGGCCCCCCTGACAGAGGTTGAAGTGAAGGGCTATCCGCCCCGCAACGCAGGCGATGGTCTGTGGAACCTCGCGCGTCCGGAGGTGAATGAAGACTGGCGCGCGCTGGCGGGCCAGCCGGGACGTATGGCGTATGCCTTCGCACTACTGGAGTTGTGTGACCGCACGTTGCACGAAGGTGAGCCGCACGAAGCCCTGTACGACGCGCTGGCGTCAGCCCTGGCAGCGCTGGCTGCAAAGAGTGACGGTTCAGGGGCCGCGGTGCTGTTGTGGTTTCTGATCCGACTGGTAGATGAGCTGGGGTACACCGTGCAGTACGAGCTGTGCCCGCGCTGTCAGAAACCGCTCGTGTACCCTGTAGGTCCTTTCGTGGCCGATGCGGGCGGCGTGCTCTGCCGCGATTGTTCGCGTGGGCTGGCTGCCATGCCTCAGGCCGAATGGGAAGTGCTGGTGGCGCTGGCCTGTGGGGACACGCCGCCTGAGCTAAACGTGGAACCGAGAGTGCGCGACGTGTGGATGGCGCGGCTTCTGGGGCATCTGTCGCTGCACTCAGACCGACTGTTGCATCTGGATTCGCTCAAGTTGCTCTAGGAGTACCCGCCGGAAAATGGGCCGGGTGGGCTCGAATCCCAGTCTCTCCGCCAAAGCTGAATCCTGGCCCTCGCTGCACGACTGAACCAAGCTGTAGTTCGGCCAAGTCGGGGAGCTTCACGCCCGAAGGCGTTGCTAGGGAGAGCCTTGCTTCTGACCCTTCATCGCCTCAATGGTCTCCTCTCGCTCCGTCTTGGCTTCCACGATGAGGCTGTAGGCGATGTAGTACTTGTAGATATTGCTCACGTAGGTCACCGTCTCGCGTCCGATCTTTTCGGCGGTGATGATCTCTACATTGTCGAACCAGACGTTTGGATCCAGGCCGCGCTTGGCGGCGGCGCTTCGCAGCTTGGTAATGCGGCCCGCGCCGGCGTTGTAAGAGGCGAAAGCGAACAAGGCTTTGTCCAGCTGAGTCATCGGCTCATCGCCGTAATAGTGGTCAATCATCCAGCGCATGTATTTCACACCGGCGTGAATGTTCGGCTCCGTCAGCGTGATGTCGCCTACGCCGAGATCGTCCCCGGTGGCGGTCATGACCTGCAT
>DAIOGN010000010.1:0-42531 GCA_036745245.1 Candidatus Zixiibacteriota bacterium | reverse complement strand
ACCGTGCCCGGAGGCGGAGTGGATAGTGAAGCGCTGACGAAGGCTCGCGCAATCCTCTGGAAGGGTCACTGCCACGTGCATGGCCGGTTCCTGCCTGAGCAGGTGGTCCAGGTGCGCAAAGACCATCCCGGCGTGCGCGTCGTGGTTCATCCCGAGTGCACGCATGAGGTGGTGGCGCTGGCCGACGAAGTGGGGTCCACCCACTTTATCGTGCAGTACGTGGAGAAGGCGCCCGCCGGAGCCGTGATCGCCATCGGCACCGAACTCAATCTCATCGCGAGGCTGGCCGCCCAGCACCCCGACAAGCGGATCATGGAACTCACCGGTCAGAACTGCCCCTTGTGCTCGAACATGTTCCGCACTACCCTGGCGGATGTGGCGCACTGTCTCGATCACCTCGGAAGCGGCAACATCATTGACGTGAAGCCCGACATCAGGAAAGACGCCAGAATCGCCCTCGAGCGCATGCTCGAGATCTCCTGATGAGCACCTCTCGACCCGGTCCGTTGCGGTCGGCCTGGGCCATCGCGCGCGGGATGGCCATCACCTTCAAATATCTGTTTCGTGCCCCGGTGACCGTGCAATACCCCTTCGAAAAAGTGCCCATGTATCCGCGGTATCGGGGCATGCACTTCCTCGAGCGTTACGAAGACGGCACCGAACGCTGCGTGTGCTGCGGGCTCTGTGCCAAGGCCTGCCCGGCCGACTGCATCTACATGGAACCGGCGGAGACCTCTGACGGAGTGATGTTCGCGAAGATTTACGAGATCAATCTCCTGCGTTGCATCTATTGCGGACTGTGCGAGGAAGCCTGCCCGGAGGAGGCCGTCTTCCTGGGCAAGGAATACGAGTTCTCCAACTTCACGCGCGAGGCGTTTATAGCCACCAAGGACCAGCTCCTGGTGCCGTGGCCCAGGCAACAGCCCTCTCCCGTGCAGTTTTTGCGAGCCCAGAGGCGTGTGCTCGACCGGCCGCTTCTGGCGGAGCTCCAGAAGCCCTCACCGTAAGACCGCCGCGTGGTTGACCACGGGCGGCCGTTCCCGCTACCATCCTGTGTTGACCCCATAGAAACCCTGGAGACTCTGGCAGCATGCCCATAACGATTACCGTGCCTCAAATGGGAGAGTCGGTGGTGGATGGCACCATCGGCGCCTGGCGAAAGCAGACGGGTGACCCGGTCGCCCGCGATGAAGTGGTGGTGGAAATCCTCACCGACAAGATCACTGTGGAAGTGCCATCGGGGTACGCCGGCCGGCTCGGCAAGATCCTGGTGCGGGAGGGCGACGCGGTAAAGGTGGGCGAACCCCTGGCCATCCTGCTGCGCGAAGGGGAGACCGACAGCGATCTGGCGTCTGTCGATCTTTCGGCCGTTTCGTCCGCACATGGCGCCTCGCACTACGCCTCGACCCACGGATCCACCACGGTGGCGAAAGCGGTGGCACCCACGGCGACCGTCACCGCATCGGGCCGCGCCCGCACATCACCGGCGCTGCGCCGCAAAGCGCGGGAGCTCGGGATCGACCTGTCACACATTGCCGGCACGGGTCCCAGGGGCCGCGTAAGTTCGGGCGATCTCGAACGCGCGTCCGGGGCACCCTCGCCCACCGCGGCCCGGCCCGCGGCTCCCTCCTGGAAGCCCACGTCACCCGCCTCCTCCGGCGAACCGGTGGAGCGGATGCCGTTCGCCGGCGTGCGCAAGATCATTGCCCAGCACATGGTGAACTCGCGCCAGACGTCGGCGCACGTCACCACGCTCGACGAAGTGGACATGACCCGCCTGGTGGAGTTCCGTACCCGGCACAAGGAGCGCATTCTCAAGCAGTACGGTGTGAAGCTCACGTTCATGCCGTTCATCATCAAGGCGGCCACGGCGGCGCTGAAGAATCATCCCCGCATCAATGCCAGCCTGACGGACAAGGAAATCCTCCTCAAGAAGTACTACCACGTCGGCTTCGCCGTGGCGCGCGACGAGGGGCTCATTGTGCCCGTGATCAAGCACGCCGACAGCAAAGGCATTCTCCAACTGGCCGCCGAACTCGGCGACCTGGCGGATCGCGCACGGCGCGAGGCGCTGACGCCCGATGATATCTCGGGCGGCACGTTCACCATCACCAATGCCGGCATGTACGGCGCTCTGGCCTCCACTCCGGTGATCAATCAGCCGCAGGTCGCGATCCTGGGCGTTCACGCCATTCAGAAGCGGCCCGTGGTGCGCGAAGGACAGATCGTAGCGCGCGACATGATGTATCTGGTGCTGTCCTTCGACCATCGCTTAATCGACGGACACACGGCGGTCCAGTACCTGCGCGAAGTGTGCGAGAATCTCGAGGAACCCGCGCACATGCTCCTGTCCTGACCGCTCTGCGCCGCGGCACGTCGGATTTCTGATGCCAACACCCTCCCAGCCGCCCGGGGTGGTCTGGTGGCTGCCCCTGGGTCGGCGCGACTACCTCGACACCTGGGCCCTGCAGAAGGCGCTGGTGCTTGCCCGGCATCGCAGGGAAGTGCCCGACCTTCTCATCACCGTGGAGCACCCACACGTCATCACGACGGGCCGCTCCACCGATGCAGCGAATCTCCTGTCACGAACGTCTCCGGACGGCGGCCTGACTGTGCCGGTGGTGGAAGTGGAGCGCGGAGGTGACGTCACCTACCATGGTCCGGGACAGCTCGTGGCCTACTTCCTGTTTGATCTGGAATCGAGGGGTCGCGATCTCCACCGGTTCCTCAGGGATCTGGAGGAGGTTCAGATCCGCATGCTGATCCGCCTGGGCCTGTCGGGAGGACGCGTGGAAGGGAAGACGGGCGTGTGGGTGGGCGATCGGAAGGTGGGATCCATCGGCCTGGCCGTGCGCCACTGGGTGACGTATCACGGGTTCGCGCTGAACGCGTCCACCGACCTGCGCTACTTTTCCCTCGTCAATCCGTGCGGCTTCGATCCCGACACAATGACCTCCGTGTCTTTGCTGCTGGATCGCACCGTGACACCCGACGATCTTCTGCCGGACCTTCGAGCCATGGTGGAACAGGTGTTCGGGAGCCCGCTTTTGCGCGTGGGAGAAAAGAGAATTCGCCGCTTCGCGACGGCGGCTCAGCGCACCGACTGAAGCGCGGCACGCACCACGTCTTCCAGGGGAAGTTCGCGGCTCTTCTGGCGGATGGAGGAAACAGCCTTCTGGGCCTCGAAGCGATTGTACCCGAGCGCCACGAGAGCCTTCACAGCCTCGTCGGATCCGGGCGCAGAGCCACTCTCCGACTCGGGATCGCCTGCGACACGTGCCACCTTGTCCTTGAGCTCCACCACCATTCGTTCGGCGGTCTTGCGGCCCACTCCCGGAATGCGGGTGAGCACGGCCAGGTCCGCCGAGTGAATCGCATCCCTCAGCGCGGCGGCCGGCAAGCCTGAAAGCACGGTCTGGGCCAGCTTCGGTCCGATGCCGGAGACGCCGAGCAACAGCACGAAGAGTTCGCGCTCGTCGGATGTGGCAAAGCCATACAGGTCTTCCGTATCCTCGCGCACGTGGTGATACGTGAGGAAGCGCGCCTCCTGGCCCACTTCGCCGGTGCGGGCGAAGCTGGAGACCGGAATGTTCAGGCGGTAGCCTACCCCGTGACAATCGATCACGACGTGCGTGGGGTGCTTCTCCACCAGCGTGCCGCGCACGAACTCGATCACCGGCTCACGCCCTCCGGGAGCGCCCGGCGGTGCAGAGCGGCCAGCGCCACGGCGGCGGCGTCGCACGCATCCTGAGAGGCCGGCTGTTCGGGGAGTCTCAGAAGCACCGTGATCATGGCGGCCACCTGCTCCTTGGCAGCGGCGCCTGTGCCCACGGCAGCCAGTTTCACAGTCTTGGGCGACAGTTCAATCACTTCGAGGCCGCATTCGGCGGCCGCGAGGAGCGCGGCCCCGCGTGCCTGCCCCAGGGCCAGGGCCGATTTCACATTCTTGTGATAGAACGTCTCTTCCACGGCCAGACAGGCGGGCTTGTGCGCCTGGATCACCGCCTGGATTTCATGACAGAGGTGCCGGAGTTTCTCCGCGGAGTGAAGGCGTCGCGGCGGATGAATGGTGCCGATGTACAGGGCACGGCAGGCCCCCGACCGGTCGTACTCGAGCACGGCGACGCCGGTGGCGGCCAGGCCCGGATCGATGCCGATCACGCGATCAACTGTCAAACTGCTCCATGACGGATTCGTCGATGTCGAAGTTGGCGTACACGTTTTGTACGTCGTCGTGTCCCTCGAGCGCCTCCATCAGCTTGACCATCTGCTGCGCGGGCTTGCCTTCGAGCTTGATCGTGTTCTGGGGTACCATGGCCACCGTGGCCTCGGCCACGTTCACGCCGCCCTTCTCCAGGGCGGCCTTCACGTCGTACAGGCGGTTGAACTCGGTGGTGACCACGAATCCGAAGTCTTCCGTGGCCACATCCGATGCGCCGGAGTCGAGCGCGAGCATCATGAGCGTATCTTCATCCGCGGCGTCCCGGTTCACCGTGATCTGCCCCAGCCTCTGGAACATCCAGGCCACCGAACCGTTTTCGCCGAGGTTGCCGTTGAACTTGGCAAACATGTGACGGATCTCCGCCACGGTGCGGTTCTTGTTGTCGCTCAAGGTCTCCAGGTACACCGCGATGCCGCCCGGGCCGTAGCCCTCGTAGGAGGACTCTTCGTACGAGACCCCCGGCAGTTCACCCGTGCCCTTCTGGATGGCCCTCTTGATGTTGTCGGAGGGCATGTTGGCTTTTTTCGCCGCATCCACCGCGCTGCGCAGGCGGGGGTTCGCATCGGCGTCCGCGCCACCGTGCCGTGCCGCGATGGTGAGTTCCTTGGTGAGGCGCGTGAAGATGCGGCCCCGCTCCTGGTCGGTCTTGGCCTTCGCGCGCTTGATGGTGGACCACTTGGAATGGCCGGACATAGAACTAGTTCCTCATCTCCCTCTTTTGCCGACAATATAGTCTGAACGCCTCCACCGCAACCCCGGAGGCAGGCACCGCTCCCTTAGAAGGGGCGTCCCCCGATCGATATCCGCAGTCCCGAGGTCCAGCGCAGCCATTGGCGTGAGCCGTTATGGGTGGGGAAGTGCTGATACACGAGCTCAGTGTAAAAGGCGAACGGGCTTCGCTCGCGGTGCATGGAAATGCCCACGCCACCCGACGCGCCCGGGCGCCCCACGTTCACCGTACGTTCACCTGTGGTGTCCGCGTAGTACTGCGTTTCGAGGCACGCCCCGGCTCCCAGCTCCAGGTAGGGGGTAAACCACGACTCGGGATACAGCATCAGGCGGGTGTCGAGTTCCACCACCCAGAATCCGGCTTCCGTCTGACCGGAGGTACTGATCCAGGCAGGTTCCGAGTCGAACGTGTAGTATCCAGCGCGCAGGCTCAGAAGCCAGCTTGGATTGAAGTGCCGGCCCAGGGAGAGCGTGGCATGCGGGCCGAGTTGCATTTGTTCTTCGAAGGTCCCCGTGGGATCCGACAGGCCGCCGCCGGCCGTAAGCACCCACTCATGGGTCATGAACTGAGCACGCGGCTCGCCTGCGGGCCAGGCGATCACGAGGACCACCAGCAGAAGGGCCCAACGTCTGGAGATCACGCGCAACTCAACTCGGTGAAGGACACGAACCGACTAGCCAAGCCTGAACCGGACGCCGCCCCAGAAATTGAAGTACTCCCAGTCGCCCGATTGCACGGACGTGGACGTGATGAACACGCGATGAAATCGTGCCGCCAGGGTGAACCCGAGCGGCGAGTCGGGCAGGTAGAAGTCCACGCCCGCTCCGCCGGACACGCCGAAATTGGTTTCGGTGGTGGAGGAGCCGACGTCGCGATTGTACAACCCGGCGCCGAACCGGATGTGGGGAAGCACGGTGGGCGACGGCGAGATGATGTACTTTACGTTGGCGCCCAGTTCGATCACCTTTGCTTTGTCTGTGCTCGTGGAGTACTTGGGCTTCGATTCGTTGTAGGCCAGAGTGCCTGTGAGCGCCCACTCCTTCGCCATGCGGTAGTCTATTTCACCGCCCGCCGAATACGATGCCTTCCAGTTGTCGGCCGATTGTCCCGAAGCCGCGGCGAGTCCGCCCACGACCGACAGAGACACGCCAGAGGTGCTCTCCGTCTGGGCGAGCGCGACCGTGGGAAGCCACCACGCGCAGACCGCCAGCCCGATCCAAAGTCTTTTCATGTCCAGTTCCTTCCCGTGGTGAGTGCCCCCCCGCACCGCGTCTCCCGCAGGCGGTGACAAAAGAAAGGCGGCCCGAAGGGACCGCCCCGTCCGACGCTTTTACACCTCATTCGGCGGTGCGAAGATTGATCGTGGCGCCGATGTTCAGCGAGAAATACCCGATCCCGCTGGGGGAGGCGAAGAAGCCGTTGTACGCCGATTCCGCCACAAACGACACTTTCTCGGACGCCTCGTAGTGCAGTCCCAATCCGGCCATGCCGCCCCACTCCGCATTGCTGAGATCGTGCAGCGTTTCGTCCTTCCACCAGAACACGCCCCAGCCGGCCAGCGCATACAGTCCGGTGCGGCTGTCGGGGGTGAACCACTGTTTTCCCTGAGCCACGAAGTTGGCAATCTTGACGTCGCCGAGACTCGATGCCTCATCGACTCCGAAGAGGCGGTAGCCTGTCCGAACGCCCAGGCTGGTCCCGTCCTTCACGGCGAAGTCGGCCTGCATGCCGAACTCCGGTGCGAGCCCGTAATTGTGGGAAAAGGTTCCGACGGCGATGCCCAGGCCGCCCTGCAGGGTGAGTCCAATGTCCCCCTTGTATTTCTGGGCATACACCGGCTGCGCCAGACCGCAGGCGACCAGGATGGCGATACTCCACCGCTTCATGTAGCTCTATCCTCCGTGCACATCGCTAGTGCGACTGTGCCTTGGCCTTGTGGGCCTCTTCAATGATTTTGGCCGCCGCCTCGCGTGGGACCTCTTCGTAGTGCGAGTAGGCGCGTGAGTGAAAGCCGCGTCCCTGCGTCATGGAACGCAGATCGCTCGAATACTTGTACAGCTCGGCCAGGGGCACCTGCGCCTTTCCGCGCTGGAACGGGCCGTCGGCCTCCATGCCCTGGATCTTGCCTCGCCGCGACGACAGATCGCCCATGACGTCGCCCATGTAGTGCTCGGGCACCACCACTTCCACGGTGTAGATCGGTTCGAGCAGAACCGGCAGGGCTTTCTGAATGCCCTCCTTGAACGCCATGGAGCCCGCGATCTTGAAGGCCATGTCGGAACTGTCCACGCTGTGGAACTGTCCGTCGAACAGCTCCACTCGCACGTCCACGATTTTATAGCCCGCGACGGCGCCCTCTGTCATCGCCTCGGCGACCCCTTTTTCCACCGACGGAACGAACTTACCCGGGATGGAGCCGCCCACGATGGCGTCGACGAATTCGAATCCGCCGCCGCGCACCAGAGGCGACACCCGGATGGTGACTTCACCGAACTGTCCGCGCCCGCCGCTCTGCTTCTTGTGGCGGTAATTCACTTCCGATTTGCCGCGGATGGTCTCGCGATAGGGAATGCGCGGGGCCTCGCGGTGAATTTCCACGCCAAACTTGCGCTTGAGTTTGCCCATGAGCACGTCGAGCTGCATTTCGCCCTGGCCATACAGGAGCGTCTGATGGATCTCCGGATCCACTTCGATCCGGAAGCCGGGGTCTTCTTCGCGCAGTCTCGCGAGCCCGGCGGCCATCTTCTCGTCGTCCCCCTTGGCCTTGGGGCTGATCGCCTCGCACATCACCGGTTCGGGGAAGGTCAGCTTGGGCAGCACGACCGGCCGCTTCGGCACGCACAGAGTGTCGCCCGTGTGCGTGTGCTTCAGTTTCACGGTGGCGCCGATGTCGCCCGCGGACAGGACCGGCACGTCTTTTCGGTCCTTGCCATTGAGGATGGACAACTGTCCGAGGCGCTCGTGCGAGTCACGTGTAGTGTTGAGCACATCGTCGCCGGATTTGGCCGACCCCGAGATCACCCTGAAGATCGACAACTCGCCCACGTGCGGTTCGGAGATGGTCTTGAACACGAAGGCGGCAAACGGCGCCGCGGGATCCGCGGCCAGATCAACTTTATCCTGGGATCCGGGCCGCACGCCCTTCCACACGCTACGTTCGGCCGGGGACGGGGAGAGCGCGGCCAGCGCATCGAGCAGCAATGGTACGCCGGTCGCCTTCGTGCTGGCCACCGCGAGGATCGGGTAGAGTGTGCCTTCGGCGAGCCCCTTGCGGAGTCCGCGCTGCACCTCCTCGGGAGAGAGCTCGCCTGCTTCGAAGAACTTTTCCAAAAGCGTGTCGTCTGCTTCCGCCGCGGCCTCTGCTACTTTGTTTTTCCACTCGGACAGTATTGGAGCCAGATCCGCCGGGAGGTCGATTTTGGAGGCTTTCCCCTCGGCGTCGGTGGCGAAGGCCTCGCCGCTCAACACGTTTGCCATGCCCTTGAAGTTCAGTCCTTCGCCCACGGGCCACACCAGGGGCACCGCTCGCGGTCCGAAACGGTCCTGGAGGGCGCCCACCACGGCTGCGAAGTCCACGTTTTCGCGGTCGACCTTCGTGATAACGAACAGACGGGGTAGCTCGCGCACCACGGCCTGGCTCCAGGCCTGTTCGGTGCCCACTTCCACGCCAGCCGAGGCCGACACCAGAAGTGCCGCCGTGTCGGCCACGGCGACGGCGCCCAGCATTTCTGCGGCAAAGTCCGCGAAACCGGGGAGGTCGAGCAGATTCAACCGCTGGCCCATCCAGGTGCCGTGCAGCACGCCTGTCTGGCTGGAGTGTGTCCGTTCGACTTCCTCGGCCCCGTAGTCGGACACGGTGTTGCCTTCCTCCACCGTGCCCTGGCGCGTGGTCTCGCCGCACACGAACAGAACCGCTTCGGCGAGCGTCGTTTTGCCGCAGCCCTGATGACCGAGGAGGGCCACGTTGCGGATTTTATCGGGTGATGTTGTGCTCACAGGTCAGTGGAGGGTCCCGGTCTGGCAACTCGTTTGTCCCGGCATACCAAAGGCTCCGCACTCTCCTTCACTTCACCTCCCAGCCAGCCCCGGAACGCCGGGTCGTATGCCGCCCGATCCAGTGGCCGATTTCGGCCCCGGGCGGGCTCCGGGATTCGTTCCATCCCGGGATCCCGAAAAGGGGCATCTTAGAGCGCCATTGCGAATCTGTCAACCCGGAATTGCCCGCCTCCGGGTGGATTGGAGCGGTCGGGGAGCGCAAAGTGAAGCTAGTTGGGGAGGCCGGGCGGAGTGCCTTCGGACCTGAGGAGCACCGGCGTGCTCAGCCGTGGACGCACACTTCGGGTGGTTCCAGATTCAGAAGCCGCAGCATCACGGTCAGCTGGCCACGGTGGTGAATCTCGTGGGCGAACGACTGGATACAGAGTGACTCCATGGGCACCTCGCCCCACGGGGTCTTGATCTTCTGTCTCCAGACCTGGTCGTCCACGCTGGCGTGCGCGAGCAACTCTTCCATGGTGCGTTGCGCGTAGCGCAGGAGGGGTGCCGTTCGGCCCGTGTCCAGGTCGTCGGGCAGATGCGACAGCTCGTCGGGAATGAGTTCGCGGCGCACGCAGGCGTTGAACATCCCGTTGACGTGGGCGTAGATGTGTGCAAACACCAGCCCCGGCGGCCTGAGCCCGGGTACGATCGTGCGCATCAAGTCGGCTTCCGGGAAGCGCTCGATGGTGGATTTCGTTAGACGGAACGCGTCCGTCCAGTACTCGAAGAATTCCCGCTTTTCCATGTGGGTCTGAGCCTGTCGTGTGCCGGGGTCTCAGGGCGCTCCGGCCGATCGGATGCGATAAGTATGGCAGATCGAGTCCTCGGCCACAAGCTCGAGAACGTCAGGGGCAACGCCATGGCCCGCTTCAGCCACGGGCCCGTAGCGGAGAACGCTTTCCGCCTGTGTGAGACCATCCTCAAACCAGAGGAGGAAGTTCACGTTTCTCAGGGCTGCCCACCGCGCGAGGGTATCCGGGCTGAGCACCCTGCCGCCTTGATGTGCACGCGGCAGATAGTAACCAGAGACTCCCCACAGGTGCCAGGCCCGCCATGCTTCATTGCTTACAACCAACTGGTCGGACAGGAGTTGCCGAGTGGCATGAAAGTCCTGCTTCGGGAGGGGAGGCCTGGGCTCAAGCAACGGAAGTCGGATTACACCGGCCGAGTGCGAAAGCAGGAGAAACACCAGCGCGACTCGGTAGCCGTGGGCATGACCGGGGCGCAGGCTGGTCCCGACGGCCAGCGCCAGGAAGACCCAGCCGGGCCACAGCAGACGGTCGGTGGCAAAGAAGGAGGCGGGATTGGCCAGACCGACGATCCAGGTGCCCGCAAGCAGCGACCAGCCTGATAGCCACAGAAGCCGTGAGAAGGACGATTGAGTCTCGCGCGTGCGCCATTGCAACACGCCGAGGCCACAGATCACAAGGACACCCGGGAAGGCCAGCCAGGGTTCCGGGCCGAGCCACGGTGCCATCACGAGCTTGCCAAGTGCAGCCGCTGTTTGCCCACTGGAGCGAATCATGCGCCACGGTTCCAGTGCAGCCATTGCATCCAGACCCATGGGACTGTGTCGCCACAACCACGCGGCAGCCGGAACACATGCCAGCGCGATCGATCCCGCCGCGAGAGGTCGGGTTGTACTTCGACGGCGCTGAATGTGCCATGCGAAGGCCGGCAGCACGAACCAGCAGGCGTGTCGAATCAGGAGGGCGGTGGCAAGAGCGCCGCAGAAAAAGAGTGCGGCCGGCCAGGAAAGCCGGTGATCCGGTTCACACAACCAGGCCAGAGACGCGATGGCACCCGCCAGCGCCAGCACAAAGGGGCCCTCCGACCAGGCCGTCACCGACACGACAGCCGTCATGCTGCACGCCCCAGCCAGTCCCAGGCCCGCCCAACCGCCGGGCCGCCGCGCCAGCCAGACTGCGGCCGCCACAAACAGCAGCACCATGCTGATGGCAGAGACACAGGTGGCAGCCACCCACGGGTCGAGTCCGGCTTTTGTCGCCAGGGCGACCAGTGCCGGGTACCCCGGTGGCCATGCGGAGAGCGGCACGGGCACCGACATGGCCGTGGTGGGCGCGAACGGGAGACTGAAGGATCCGGTCTCCAACGCTTGCTGTGCAGCCGCCACGTAAACGTACGAGTCCGGAGAGAACGGCTCGTAACGAACCGCCAGGTACAAGGAGCTTGCAACCAGCCAGAGTGTGGCCCACGTCAGGGGCCACGCGGGCAACCTGGCCCGGGGGCTCAAGGGAAGGTGACCGGTCGGCTGCGCAGGAGGAGTTCCAGCATCTGCCAGTCGGTGTCGGTTGCGATCTTCGGATTGGCGGATGTGTTGTGATAGAGCGCGGGTGTACAACCGTCCCGCTCCATGGCCTCCGCTTCGTCGGTGACGTTCAGGCCTTCCTGCTCGCACCGCGACAGCGCACGCTCCAGTGCCAGCCTCGGGAACACCTGCGGTGTCTCCGCGTGCCAGAGTTCCGCGCGAGGGAAAGACGAGAGAGCGCCATCCGGCGACAGGCGACGGATCGTGTCGGTGGCCGGATGCGCCGCCAGGGCGCCGCCACGTTTCATTGCCAGAGTGATCACGGCCGTGAACAGTTCCGACGTGACCAGCGGCCGGGCCGCGTCGTGAACCGCCACCCAGTCTACATCGCGGCCGGCGGCTTCCAGTGCACGCAGCACCGACTGTTGCCGCGTGGAGCCGCCCGCCACGAATTGCACCCGCCCGGCGTCCGCCGTGTGGGGTGCCGAAAGCGTCTCCAGTTCTTCGCCCGGAACGGCCACGATGACACGCCAGATGTCCGGACAGGCCAGAGCCTCCCGCACGCTGTATCTAAACATTGGCAGCCCCACGAGTGCACGCAGGGCCTTGGGCCTTTCGCCCCCCAGGCGCAGGCCGCGGCCGGCCGCCACGATCACTGCCGCCGTCATAGGATCAGCATCGCGTCACCATAGGAGTAGAATCGGTATCGCTCGCGCACGGCGGCCCGATACGCTTCACGCACCAGGTCGAGGCCGGCGAACGCGGCCACCAGCGCCAACAACGAGGAGCGCGGCAGGTGGAAGTTGGTCACGAGGGCATCCACCTGGCCAAAGTCGAACGGAGGGCTGATGAGAAGGTCCGACCACCCCGAAAGGAGTGGCGGAACGGTACGCGCCGCACACTCGAGTGAGCGCACCACCGTGGTGCCCACGGCCACCACGCGTCCTCCTCCTTCGCGTGTCTCCTGAAGCGCCCGCCACGAGGATTCCGGAATGTGGTACCACTCGGGATCGAGCTTGTGGTCGGTCACGCGTTCGCTGGTGACCGGACGAAACGTGCCCGGCCCCACGTGCAACAGGAGCTCTCTGGTCCCCACACCTCGGGCCGAGAGGGTCTCGAACACGCGGGGCGTGAAATGAAGGCCCGCCGTGGGCGCCGCCACGGCGCCCGATTCTCGCGCAAACACAGTCTGGTAGCGCTCACGATCCGAGGGTTCGTCGTCGCGCCCCAGATAGGGCGGGATCGGCATGTGGCCATGGCCATCGAGCCAGGCTTCCAGATCCACACCGTCGGGCACAGTGCATTTCACCAGGCCATCGTGTGCGCGCTCGACCACCGAGATTGCGAGACCGCCCTCGAGTTCGATGCGTTCGCCGGGCTTCAGCCGGCCCGCGGGCCTGGCCAGGGCGCTCCAGACTGGGCCCTCGCGTCTCAGCCACAGGAGTTCCACTCGCCCGCCCGACGCCCGCTTCCCAAACGTGCGCGCGGGACGCACGCGCGTGCGATTGAGAACGAGACAATCGCCTGCATGGAGCCAATCCGGAAGGTCGCGAAAGCGACCGTGTTCCCATTGTTGAGTTGCGCGGTGGATCACCAGAAGCCGGCTGTCATCGCGCTCGGATACGGGATACCGGGCCACCAGATCTTCCGGCAGCTCGTAGTCGAGGTCCGACGTGAGCAGGGCACCGTCCTTGCACTCTGAACTCATGCCAGGGACATGTGAGCGTGGATCCTTGAGCCACGCCTGGAAGGGACTGTCCAGGGGCCTAGAGAAGGCGCTCCTGGACCTCCATGGGACCGGGCGGCGGTGCTAATCCAAGGTGGCGGTAGGCGCGTTCTGTGGCGGCGCGGCCCCGCGGCGTTCGTTCGATCAGCCCTTCCATAATGAGAAACGGCTCGTAGACTTCTTCGATCGTGTCGTTTTCCTCACCCACCGCAACGGCCAGCGTGCTCACGCCCACCGGGCCGCCCCGGAACTTGTGAATGATGGTCTCGAGAATGCGTTTGTCCATGTCGTCGAGACCGAGATGATCCACGTCGAGCATGGCGAGCGCGTCCTGGGCCACGTGCTCTGTGACCACGCCATCCGCCTTCACCTGTGCGAAGTCCCGCACGCGGCGTAACAGGCGGTTGGCCACGCGAGGAGTCCCGCGCGACCGGCGCGCAATTTCGAAGGCGCCAGCTTCCTCCACGCGGACCCCGAGAAGCCCGGCGGAGCGATTGACCACCCGGAGCAGATCGTCCGCGTCGTAATAGTCGAGCCTCCCCACCACTCCGAAGCGTGCGCGCAGAGGCGCCGTGAGCAGACCCGCGCGTGTGGTGGCGCCCACCAGCGTGAATCGTTTCAAGGACAACTGCACGGAGCGTGCCGCAGGCCCCTTGTCGATCATGATGTCGAGGGTGAAGTCTTCGAGGGCCGGGTAGAGGAATTCTTCCACGGTGTGGTTCAGGCGGTGGATCTCGTCGATGAAGATCACCTCGCCCGCCTGAAGCTTGGTGAGCAGCCCCGCCAGATCGCCGGCCCGTTCCAGAACGGGGCCCGACGTCGTGGAGATCGGCACGCCCATTTCGTGTGCCAGAATGTGCGCCAGCGTGGTCTTGCCGAGCCCGGGCGGGCCGTACAGGAGCACGTGGTCCAGGGACTCTTTGCGTTCGCGCGCGGCGCGGATGAACACGCGCAGATTCTCGATCAGTTTGCGTTGACCGACGAAGTCCTCGAAGCGCAGAGGCCGCAGCGTCGCATCGAACTCGGATTCGTCCCCAAGCGCTCCGGGGGCGGTCAGGCGCTCCGTCATGGACCCCAAAGAACGAGCCCTCGGGGCGTCCACACAACTCCAATTCGGGCCGCGTCCACGTGTCAGCGTTCCACTTCGGAATCGGGGGGATAGGCCGCCGGTCCGGTGGCCCGTTCGAGCGTCCAGGGCGTTCGCTTCTCATACGCATGTGCGCGGATCGGGCACGGCTCGAAGGCACAGAAGGCACAGCAGGCGTCCACGCACGGATCGAGATGCGCGATCAGTTCGGTGGGCCCGGAATACGTGGACTCCACGGCACGCGTGAGCGCATCGGAGGCGGCGTGAGAGCGCTCCACGTCCCAGTAGCGTGGCACGGTGAGGTGAAGATCCACTGAACGAAGCAGACCGATCTGGTGAGCGCGCAGGCGGTGCACATCGATCCAGCCGGGTTCGCGCTGGCGCTCGAGCGAGTCCACGATCTCCGAGTGGAGTGCCGGGTCGGCGGCATCCATGAGCCCGGACACCGACCGGTAGATCAGCCGTCCCCCCACGTAGAGGATGTTCGCCGCCACGGCCAGGGCCACCAGGGGGTCGAGGGGCGTCCAGCCGGTGACGAGAATCAGCACCAGTCCTACCACCACGGCGACGCTGGTGATCGAGTCGGTCAGAACGTGCTGCCCGTCCGCCACCAGGGTGAGCGAATTCGTGCGCTTGCCCACGCGGATGAGATGCAGTCCGAGCACCAGATTGACGACCGCCGCCAGAGCGATCAGCAGCGCCCCCAGATCGAGCGTGGTGGGTTCGGCCCCGCGGAGCAGTTTGCCTGTGGCATCCTGGCAGATGAACAGCGCTGCCAGAACGATCATGGCGCCTTCGAAGCCTGCGGAGAAGTATTCGATCCTGCCGTGTCCGTAGGGATGCGAAGGGTCGGGCGGCCGGGACGAGAGGACCACGGAGAACAGAGCGAATCCGATGGCGAACTGGTGCACCACCGACTCCGCGGCATCCGACAGGATCGCTGCCGACCCCGTGAGCAGGTACGCCGTGGACTTGACCACGAGCAGCGCCATCCCGACGGCCAGAGAGAGGCGCGCCGCGCGCAGGCGAACGCGATAGGGCTCGGGAGCCAGGTGTGCGCCGCTCATGCGTTGTGCGTTCGCGTGCCGGGGGTGGGATGCAAAAGCGGGAGACGGGACTCGAACCCGCGACCAACAGCTTGGAAGGCTGTGACTCTAGCCAACTGAGTTACTCCCGCATGACCTGCTGACTACCGTACGGAAGGGGAGAGGACCGGGGCAAGGCGATTTGGAAAGAGACAATGGTGGGGGCAGGATTCGAACCTGCGAAGCCTGAGGCGACAGATTTACAGTCTGTTCCCTTTGACCACTCGGGAACCCCACCGGTTCGGGCAGACAAGGTAGGGTCATCCCCGGGCGTGTCAATGTCTTTCGCTCCGAACCAGCCTGCCGCGCTTGACAGCGGATCGCACGGTGCGATAATTGTGCGCATGGCAGCGAATCCGTCCCCACCGCGTGGCACGTTTCACGGCGAAGTGGTGGGCATATTCATCGCGTCGCAGGAAGGCGGACCCACGAAGGGATTGAACCACGTGCGGGCCATCTCCGGCGAGGGCCTCGAGGGCGACCGGTACTTCAGCTCGCGCGAGCCCGACTCCGATCCGTCGAAGAGAAGCGAGATCACGCTCATCGAAGCGGAGGCCCTTGAAGCTGCAGAGCGCGACTACGACGTGAAGTTCGAGCCGGGCGACAGCCGTCGCAACCTCGTCACCCGTGCGGTGGCTCTCAATCACCTGGTGGGCCGTACGTTTCGCGCCGGGGACGCCGTGCTCGAAGGCGTGAAGTTGTGCGAGCCGTGCCAGTACCTGGAAGGGCTCACGCGCCCCGGTGCGCGCAAGGCATTCATCCATCGCGGCGGGCTGAGGGCGCGAATCGTCCGCTCCGGAGCGATTCGCGTGGGCGACTCCGTGCTCCCCGACGCGTGAACCCCCACCTTCGTTCGCTCTCCGGCGCACGGCCCCACTGATCCGTGGCCATTCTCAAAGTCGCCCGACTCGGTCACCCCGTACTGCGACAGGTGGCCCGGGAGGTTCCGGTGGACGTGATCGAATCCGCCGAGCTTCAGCGGTTCGTTCGTGACCTGCGCGAGACCATGAGGGAATACGAAGGAGTGGGCCTGGCGGCACCGCAGGTGTTCGAATCGATCCGTGTGTTCGCCATGATCTCCGGTGTCGACGAAGAGTCCGCCGTGCGGCGTCCTGCCACCGTGTGGATCAATCCACAGCTTCACTTCCCGGGCCCCGAGGAGATAGAAGGGTGGGAGGGCTGCCTCTCCATTCCCGATCTGCGCGGCCGGGTGACCCGGCGACGCGTCGTGGAAGTGAGCGGATTCGACGAAACGGGAAAAGCGCACCGAATTCGCTACGAGGGCTTTCCGGCCATCGTCGCTCAGCACGAGAACGATCATCTCGACGGCAGGGTCTTCCTCGACCGCATGTCCGATTTTTCCAGCCTGAGCTTCCTGCAGGAGTTCGAGCGCTACCATCTGACGTCGCCGGATGACGGCGACGAGTAAGAGACAGCTCGAAGCGGGCGATCCTGCGCCCGCCTTCCGTCTCGCAGACGACCGTGGCAACGATCACGAACTCAAAGCGTACAGGGGCCGCTGGGTGGTTCTGTTCTTTTATCCGCGCGACCTCACTCCCGGGTGCACGCAGGAGGCCTGCGACTTTCGCGACACGTATACGCGATTCACACGCCGAAAGGTTGTGGTTCTCGGTGTGTCGGACGACCCGGCCGAATCGCATCGCGAGTTTCGAGCGAAGCACCGGCTTCCGTTTCCCCTGCTGGTGGATGAGGGCGGGCGAGTGGCCGGCCGGTTCGGCGCCTGGAAGCGCAAGCTGATGTTCGGACGACGTTTCATGGGCATCGAACGCTCCACGTTCGTGATCGATCCCCAGGGCCGGCTCGCGCTGGTGGTTCGCCGGGTGAAAGTGGACGGCCACGCGGAGCAGGTGATGCACGAACTGTCGGAACGAATGAAATGACTCGGTCCGCTGGCCCACACCTGGGCGCTCACATGTCCGTGGCGGGCGGCGTATCCCAGGGACTGGCACGCGCCCGACAAATCGGCATCGAGGCCGTTCAGATCTTCACAAAAAACAACAACCGCTGGCAGGAGAAGCCGCTCGATCCGGGGGAAGTGGCCCGCTTTCGCGAGGCGGCCGCGGGGTTCCGGCGCGAGCTTCTGGTGTCACACGCGGGCTATCTCATCAACCTGGCGTCGGCCGATGCCGCCCTGCATGCGCGCTCGGTGGAAGCGGCGCGTGACGAGCTGGATCGTGCGGAGGCCCTGGGACTGTCGTGGGTGGTGTTGCATCCCGGAAGCCATCTGGGCACGGGGGAGGACGCCGGGCTGGCGAGAATCGCCGCGGCGCTTTCACAACTGCTTTCGGCCACCGAGTCCTACTCAGCGGGGTTCCTGGTGGAGAACACCGCCGGCCAGGGCAGTGCGTTGGGGTACCGCTTTGAGCATTTGGCGTATCTGGTTGAAGAGGTGCAATCCGATCGGCTGGGTGTATGCATCGACACCTGTCACCTCTTTGCGGCGGGGTACGAACTGCGCACATCGGCCGGGTACCGAGACACCATGAGCCAACTCGATTCCACCGTCGGCCTCTCCCGCGTGGGAGCGGTGCACCTGAACGACTCCAAGAAGCCTTTCGGCAGCCGGGTCGACCGGCACGAACACATCGGTCAGGGCGAACTGGGCACGGACGGCTTCAAGTATCTGCTCAACGACAAACGCCTGCGGCACCTACCCATGATGCTGGAGACGCCGAAGGGGCCGGAGATGTTGGAAGACGTTGAGAATCTGAAGGTGCTGCGATCGCTTCTCGGAACGGCCCGCGTGCGCGCTCAGGGGTAGATGTTGCCGCCGACCGAGCCGGCCTGAAACTCCTTGAGCGTGCTGTCGGGCGTGTCATGGATCCACTCGATCCGCCTGATTTCATCCACGCCGGGTGCGTACCAGCGGTACGCGCTGTCCACAAGCGTGTCGGTGGCGCCCAGAATGTTGCGGATCGTCCAGAATTCCTGACGGATCAGGACCACACTGTCAAACGTCCCCGCCGGCACGACCACCGAAAGACCGGTGTCCACGAGCCGTGAGATTCGCCGCACAGGAACCGTTTCCGTTTGCGTGACGAATCCCGAGCTGGCCACGTGATTCCCGCTGGCCGGCATGAGCTCGGGGAGGGCGGCGAGTGGTGGCGAAAGCAGGAAGAGGAAACCGCTGGTGTCGAGAGTGGCCACCCAGGCGCGGTTCGACGTGGCCAGGTATTCGTGTGTTCCTGCCTGATTCACGGCGTCCGACGAGAGGACGCCGTTTACCACGGTGTCCTGAATCCAATTTCTGGACGAGCCATCGATGAACAGCTTTACAAACCCCGATGTGGGCAGCACGAAATACCCCGTCAGGTTGACGGTGGGGACGGGGGGCGGAGGCTCGGGCTCGGTGCTCTGACTGCACGCGAGCACAGCGAACGCGAGGCACACGCCTGCCGCGCGAAGGCAGAATCGAAGCCCACAGAAGCTACGCGTCACTTCGACTTCTTGCGTGGCTTCGACGCGGGTTTGGACGCGGCCGAAGGCTTCGTCGGCGACTTCTTCTTTGCGGCGGGTGCCTTTGGCTTTGCGGCCGGTCGAGCGGCGGGCTTTGCAGGAGTCCTGGCGGCTCGCGAAGCAGGCGCGGGCTTGGTCGCCGGAAGCGGCGCCTTGACGGTCTTGGGCTGACGCGCAGGCAACGGCTTCTCCTCGGACTCGGTCTTGCGAAACGGCATCTGCGTGACGACCGTGCCGTCCTGTTCCGCCAGCTCGCGTCGCAGCTTCTTCAGTCGTTTTTCCTTCTGGTGCTGGGCTCGCTTGTCAAAGAGGCCGCGGAAGTGCTGTGAATCCAGTTCCTTTTCCAACCGGCTGATTTCGTCGGCCAGACTCTGTCGATCGGCTAACATGTAGGCTCCTTGCGTTCTGGTTCCCCTATCAACACCGAATGGGACGCGATTCGTTCCGCCGCCGTGCGCAGACGCGAGACGCACTCGGTGCGGCCCAGAATCGCGGCCAGTTCGAACAATCCCGGCCCTGCCACCTCGCCCGTGAGCGCAAGTCGCGCCGGATGGATCCAGGCCGCCAGTTTCTCTCCCCGCTGCTTCGCCAGGTCACGCATGACCGCTTCGACCTTGTCCTTCTCGAAGGCGACGAGTGAATCCCAGCCGGCCGCCAATTCCGTGAGACGGGCCGGCGTGTCGGTTCCCGTAAAGTGCTTCGCCACCCCCTCCTCATTATAGGTAGCCGGCGGCTCGAAAAAGAAGCGGCCAAGGCGGGGAAAGTCGGCCAGCGTGCGGGCACGTTCCTGCAGGAGGCCCACCATGGCGGTGAAACTCTCGTCCTTCGGTGCCTTGAGCAGGCCGCTCTGTTCGAACCACGGCAGCACGATTTCGGCAAGGTGGGGAAGCGGCGCTTTGCGAATGTACTCGCCGTTGAACCAGTCGAGTTTGGCGATGTCGAACACCGGGTTGGCGGACGTCACGCGCTCCAGTTGAAAGGCCGCCACCAGTTCCTCCCGGCTGTACACTTCACGATCGTCGCCGGCCGACCAGCCGAGGAGGCAGAGATAGTTGAGCAGCGCCTCCGGCAGATAGCCGCGGTCGCGGTAGTCGGTGACCGACGGATCGCCCTTGCGTTTCGACACCTTGCTTCTGTCCTCGCGCAGGATGAGGGGCAGATGGGCAAACCTGGGACGCGGCCAGTCGAGCGCATCGTACAGGAGGCACTGCTTGTACGTGTTCGTGATGTGATCGTTGCCGCGGATCACGTGCGATATCTCCATGAGGTGGTCGTCGACCACCACGGCAAAATTGTAGAGCGCGGTGCCGTCGGAGCGGGCGATCACGAAGTCTTCGATGTCAACGTTACGACGTGTGAACGTGCCGCCCACCAGGTCGTCAAAGGAGGTAGACTCGGTGGCGGGCACCTGCAGCCTCACCGCGGCAGGTCTCCCCTCGGCGCGGTACTGGCGCCGGACGTCCTCCGACAGGCCGAGGCAACGGCGGCTGTATTTCCAGTCGGATCCCGACTGGCGTGCGCCCTCCCGCTCGCGCTCGAGTTCCTCCGCTGTGCAGAAGCAGGGATAGGCGCGGCCCGATTGAAGCAGCGAATCGACATGGGGCCTGTGAAGTTCGGTGCGTTCCGACTGGTAATACGGACCTTCGTCCCAGGGCGTTCCCAGCCAGCGCAGTCCTTCCAGGATCACATCCACGAATCGTCGCTCCGAACGATCGAGATCCGTGTCCTCGATGCGCAGCACGAATGTACCGCCGTGATGGCGCGCGAAGAGAAAGTTGTACATGGCGGTCCGCGCGGTGCCCACATGGAAGTACCCCGTGGGGGAAGGCGCCAGACGCACCCGCACCGGTGCGTTCATGACGTCAGCCACCAGGTGTGGCAGGAGGTCCGGAGGCGGGCGGAGGAGGCGTCCAGCCGGCCGGCGGACCGGGCGCGGCGGGCGGTGCCCAGTGCGCCACCGGCACATCTGCGGGAGGCGGCAGAACGAGCGTCAGTTCGATGCCGCCCACCATCCCCACCAGCAGATTGTATACGCCGGCCAGAAGGCTGTTCATGATCATGAACAGAACGGCGTACAGAACGCCAAGCACAAACGGCATCATGGCCCCGAGATTCGAGAGACCCTCCATGGCCTCGGGCTCGCCGAGTTCCGACATGGGCAACTGCGAGAGGAGCCCCGCGAACATCCACAGAAACAAGCCGCCGCAGAATCCAAGCACGCCGCCCAGCACGAATGACACCTTCGCCACCGACCAGACGCTCACTTTTCTGACTTCGTAGATCATGGCAACCCTCCTGCGCGGCCAACATAGGCAGGGAAAGGTCTGCGTGCAAGGCGCACCCTGGTGTCGTGTCCCAGAGGTAACTTGCATACGTCCCGCAGGCCATCGCGGCGACTGGCAAGGCGCGACGACGAGGCGTATCCGTGAGACACGGCGAGGAGTCGCAACGCTGCCAGGGGTCGTGAGGGCCGCGAGAAATTCAAGGAATCTCTGGGACACGACACTAGTCGGAGCCCGCGATCTTCGCCCAGCTGTCCCGAAGGGACACGGTGCGATTGAAGACCATTCGCTCCGGTCGTGAATCCACCGCATCGATGCAGAAGTAGCCGTGGCGCAGGAACTGAAATCGGTCCCCCGGCCGGGCCGACGCGAGCGTCGCCTCGAGCTTGCACTCCGACAGAACGTCCAGAGAGTTCGGATTGAGGTGGTCCAGGTAGGTGGCGCCCTCTTCCACGTCCTCGGGGTCGGGTCGCGAGAACAGGTGGTCATACAGCCGTACTTCGGCCGTGATCGCGTGATCGGCCGACACCCAGTGCAGCGTGCCCTTGACTTTGCGTCCGTCGGGGGCGGAGCCACCGCTTGTGGCGGGGTCGTACGTGCACCGAAGCTCCACCACCCGTCCCGCCGCATCCTTGATCACGCGCTCACAGCGGATGAAGTAGGCATGTTTCAGTCGAACTTCCCGGCCGGGTGCGAGCCGGAAGTACTTGGGCACCGGCTGCTCCATGAAGTCGTCCTGTTCGATGTACAGTTGCCGGCTCAACTTCACCTTGCGCGTGCCGGCCGACTCGTCCTCCGGATTGTTCACGGCAAGGGTCTCTTCCGTGTGCCCTTCAGGGAAGTTCTCCAGGGTAACGAGCAGGGGACGAAGCACAGCCATCACGCGCGGTGCGGTGCGATTGAGTTCCTCGCGCAGCGAAAACTCGAGCAGGGCGATGTCGACCCGGCTTTCACGCTTGGCCACGCCGATTCTGTCGCAGAACGCGCGAACGGCCTCCGGCGTGTAGCCGCGGCGCCGGATGCCCGCCAGCGTGGGCATGCGCGGGTCGTCCCAGCCGCGCACGTGGCCCTCCTTCACGAGCGCCTGAAGTTTGCGTTTCGCCAAGATCGTGTACGTGAGATTGAGTCGCGCAAACTCGATCTGGCGAGGATGATGAATGCTCAGCGACTTCACGAACCAGTCGTAGAGCGGACGGTGGTCTTCGAACTCGAGTGTGCACACCGAATGTGTGATGCCTTCGAGGCTGTCGGACTGGCCGTGCGCCCAGTCGTACATGGGATAGATGCACCAGGTGTCCCCCGTGCGGTGGTGGTGCGCATGGAGGATGCGGTACATCACCGGATCACGTAGGTTGAGGTTGGGGGACGCCATGTCGATTCTGGCGCGAAGCACTCTCGACCCGTCGGGAAACTCGCCGGCGCGCATGCGCTCGAGGAGATCCAGGTTCTCGGAGGCGCTGCGATTCCGGTAGGGGCTTTCACGGCCGGGCGCGGTGAGGGTGCCGCGATGGTCGCGGATCTCGTCGGCGGTCAGGTCGTCCACGTACGCCTTGCCGTCCTTCACCAGCTTCACGGCCCAGTCGTACAACTGCTGGAAATAGTCCGACGCGAAGAACAGGCGCTCTTCCCAGTCGAAACCGAGCCAGCGCACGTCGGCCATGATGGCCTGCACGAACTCGTCCTCTTCCTTGGTGGGGTTGGTGTCGTCGAAGCGCAGGTTGCACTTGCCGCCGAAGTCACGCGCCAGGCCGAAATTGAGGCAGATGGACTTGGCGTGGCCGATGTGCAGGTATCCGTTGGGCTCGGGCGGAAACCGCGTGATGACGGGCTCGCGGAACCGCCCTTCGCTCAAGTCGGCGCGAATTCGTTCCCGTATGAAATCCTCGGGCTCGTTCGCTGGGGAGGGGCCGCTTTCGTGTTCGAGACTGGACAAGTTGGTTCTCCGGTTCCGTTTAATGAGTGTGCCAATGTAGGAAGAAACCCCGTTCGTCCAATCGAAATGTGGCGCATCGGGGGCTCCTCCGGGGCGAGTTGCGACCGTCAAAGCCCTTGCCAGTCGGCCACTTACCGAGTTGCTTGCGCCCATGCAGTCTGAGCAGCCGGGCGCGCTCCGGGAATTCCTCGTTCACCGCCATGAAAAACTCGCCCGGTGGCGCGAAGCGGGCATCGATCCTTACCCGTACAGCTTCCGCATTTCACACCGCACCGGGGAACTGAGAGATCGCTACGAGGAACTTGCGGCTTCGCAGGAACCGGTGACCGTGGCCGGACGGCTTCTGGCCATGCGCGGATTCGGCAAGAGCACGTTCGCGCAGCTTCAGGATGCCACAGGACGCATCCAGGTGTACTTCCAGATCGACAAGCTGGGGGAGGCCGTGTACGAACGCGTCGGCTGGCTGGACATGGGCGACATCGTCGGCGTCACGGGCACGCTGTTTCTCACGAAGACCGGCGAGAAGACGGTGGCTGCCTCGTCTTTCCAGCTACTGGCCAAGTCTCTCGAGCCTCTGCCGGAGAAGTGGCACGGTCTCGCAGAAAGAGAGCAGCGCTATCGCCGCCGCTACGTGGACCTCACGGTGAACCCGGAGGTGCAGGAGGTATTCGTGCGGCGTGCCGCAGCCCTGTCGGGCCTGCGCGCCTTTCTCGATTCGAGGGGATTCCTCGAAGTGGAGACGCCCGTCCTGCAGCCCCTGTACGGCGGAGCATCGGCCCGCCCCTTCGTCACGCATCACAACGCACTGGACATGCAGCTGTATCTGAGAATCGCCGACGAACTCTATTTGAAGCGGCTGATCGTGGGCGGATTCGAGAAGGTGTACGAGGTGTGCAAGGACTTCCGAAACGAGGGGATGGACCGCGACCACAACCCCGAGTTCACGATGATCGAATTCTACTGGGCCTATGCGGACTATCAGGACGGCATGCGGCTCACGCGTGAACTGATTCAGCATCTGGCGTCGAAGGTGTCGGGGACACTGGATGTGCCGCATCGCGAGGGCACGCTGCACCTGGGCGGCGACTGGCCCCAGCGCCCCTATCTGGCTGCGCTCGGTGAAGCGATTGAGGCGGATCCCGCGTCGCTTTCGGAAGCTACGCTGGCCAAACTGTGCGATGAGGCCGGACAGGCAGCGGCTCCCGGCTCGGGACGCGCCCGGCTGTACGATCTGTTGTTCAAATTGAAAGTGGAGCCCCACCTTCAGGAGCCGGTGTTCATCATCGACTATCCCCGGGAGCTTTCGCCCCTGGCCAAGCCGCACCGGGACCACGCTCATCTGGTCGAGAGGTTCGAGTTGTTCGCGGGCGGCACTGAGCTGGCCAACGGCTTCTCGGAGTTGAATGATCCGCGTGACCAGCGGGAGCGGTTCGAAGACCAGATGGCACAGCGCGCCAAAGGGGACGACGAGGCCCAGGTCCTGGATGAGGATTACCTTCGCGCGCTCGAATTCGGCATGCCGCCCACGGCGGGTGTGGGGATCGGCTTCGACCGCCTGGTGATGCTGCTGTGCGATCAACGAACCATCCGGGACGTGCTGCTGTTTCCCCAGATGCGCCCGGAAGCCGCCGGCACGGGCTCGCAGGCGGAGGACGCGTCCGACGCCGGGGCCTCCCGGGCCACATGAACGTAGAACTGTTCGTGGCCCGGCGCTATCTGCGCGCCCGACGCCGCGAGAACTTCATCAGTCTCATCACAGTGTGTTCCGTGGGCGGGGTCACGCTGGGCGTGGCCGCTCTGATCCTGACGTTGTCCATGATGAACGGCTTCGAGAAAGAGGTGCGTTCGCGCATCGTGGGCACCACCGCCCCGGTCTCGGTGTTCGAGGGTTCAGGTGGATCCCTCTCCGGCTGGGAGGAACTGTCGGAACGCCTGTCCGCGTGGCCGGAGGTGACGGGCACCTCACCCTTTATTACAGCGAAGACGGCCATCCGCTCGGAGCGCGAGTCGGACGGCGTGGTGGTGCGCGGCATCCTGCCGGAGCGGCAGATCCGCACAGGCGATCTGTCGGAGCGGCTGAAGAGCGGCACCTTCTACGTGGGCGTGCGCGAAGGCGACTCCCTGCCGGGTGCGCTCCTCGGGGTCACGCTCGCGCGCAATATCGGTGTGACCCTCGAGGACGAGGTGGTGCTCTATGGCGGCGGTCGCCACGCAGGCGGGCTGGGCGAGACGCCTCGCGTGATGAAGTTCCGCGTGGTCGGGTTGTTCGAGTCGGGCATGTACGAATACGACGCGGCCCTTGTTCTCATCGGGCTGCCGCAGGCACAGAAACTCTACGAGATGGGCGATGCGGTGTCGGGGATCCACCTCGGCACCACCGACATCTTTCAGGCGGGCGATCTGGCTTCGCGCCTCCAGGCCGAACTGGGAGACGAGTACTTCGTCACGAACTGGATGCAGACACACAAGGATCTGTTCAGCTGGATGGCCCTCGAAAAGTACGCAATGTTCGTGGCCCTGTCCCTCATCGTCGCGGTGGCGGCGTTCAACATTATCGCGACGCTCATCATGATCATCATGGAGAAGCGCGCGGAGATCGGCATCCTCCGGTCGTTCGGCATGAACTCCCGATCCGTGAGGCTCGTGTTTCTCTATCAGGGGGGCATTGTGGGCGTGGTGGGCACCCTCCTGGGCTCGGCCCTGGGCTACCTCGGCTGCTGGCTGCAGGCCACATTCCACCTCATTCGCCTCCCGGCCGACATCTACTTCATCTCGGCCTTGCCTGTGGACCCGCGGGGAACCGACTTTGTGCTGGTGGCCCTGGCCTCCGTGGGCTTGTGCCTCCTGGCCTCGGTCTATCCGGCGTCGCGCGCCGCGAGGCTGTTCCCGGTGCGTGCGTTACAATATGGCGGCTGAGGGACCTCGCCAGGGGTGGGGGACCGCCGGCAAGCGGTCGCCCGGGGACCAAAAAAGGCCGGCAAGCTTGAGCCAGATGCGTTGTTGGGCGACAATACAGAGGGGTGCTTGAGCACGGGTCAGGCTCTGTGCGTCCGGGGGTTGCACAAGGGGTACAGCACGCCTCAGGGTCACCTGGCGGTTTTGCGGGGAGTGGACCTGGAGTGCGAGCCGGGCGACACCGTGGCCGTGATCGGCGCCTCCGGAGTGGGGAAGAGTACTCTGTTACACGTACTCGGGGCGCTGGATGCGCCGGACGTTGGACAGGTGCAGGTGGCGGGCTGCGACCCGTTCGTGCTCTCGGAGCCCGATCGGGCCAGGTTGCGCAACCGTTCGATCGGGTTCGTGTTTCAGTTTCACCATCTGCTGCCGGAGTTTACGGCGGCGGAGAACGCGGCCCTGCCCCTGTGGATCGCCGGGCAGTCCGAGGCCGATGGTTTGAGTGTGGCGGTGTCCCTGCTCTCCGATCTGGGTCTGTCCGAGCGTACGACGGCACGGCCCGATGAATTGTCGGGGGGCGAGCGGCAGAGAGTGGCCATCGCGCGGGCCCTGGTGACGCGCCCGGTGGTGCTTCTGGCCGACGAGCCCACAGGGAATCTCGACGGCGAGACCGCGGAAGTTGTGTATAGTAAGTTGGTGGAGTTGACACGCGATCGGGGGACCGTTCTGGTGGTGGCCACGCACGATCTGGAGCTTGCGGCCCGCGCCGATCGAGTCTACCGGTTGAAGCAGGGTCTTCTCGAGCCTGTGTCCTAGGGAAAGGCTGAACAACATGCAGTGTCAGGAGTGCGGCAGCGAATCCGCCACGGTTCACGTGAAGCGCCGTGAAGGCGACGAAGAATCTTCGCTTCACCTCTGCCGCGCCTGCGCGCAGAAGCTGGGGTGGCATGACCCCCTCGAGGACGCCAAGTTCCCGCTGGCCCATTTCATCTCCAGCATGATGCAGGACATGACGTCCGGCTCACTTCGCGAAAGCTCGCCCGACAGCGGTGTGCGCTGCGCCGAATGCGGACTCTCCTTCCAGGACTTCTCGCGCACCGGCCGCCTGGGGTGCGGGCGTTGCTACGAGTCGTTCCGCACCTCCATGGAAGAACTTCTCCGCCGCATCCACGGCAACATCCGCCACCGCGGACGCCGGCCCGAGTCGGCACCCAAGGCGCGGCCGGCCCCGGAGTCGGCCACACTGCGGCAGCTGAAGGCCGACCTGGATCGCGCCGTGGCCGGAGAAGACTTTGAGCGGGCCGCCCGCCTGCGCGATCAGATCCGCGAGTTCAAGAAACCGCGCCGTGAGTCGACCCGGCGCCGGGAGGCCGCGTCATGAGCCTGAATCTCAAGTCCCTCGCCGTCTCGTCGGCGCCGTGGCTTTCGGCCCAGGGCGATCTGGCCGATCACGTCATCTCCTCCCGCGTGCGCCTGGCGCGGAATCTGGCCCGCATTCCGTACCCGTCGGTGGCCAATTCCACGCAGCTGGGAGAGGTGGCCGACACCGTGGCGGCCTGTACGGAGCTGCTCGAAACCACGAGTCCGGGCCGCTACCTGCGCGCGCGCGAGCTGGACACCACCGACCGCCAGCTTCTTGTGGAGCGTCACCTCACCAGCCCCGATTTCATGCGCGAAAACACGGACCTGGCCGTCTTCGTGTCGGAGGATGAGCAGGTGTCCGTCACCGTGAACGAAGAGGACCACCTGCGGATTCAGACGCTCGGGTCCGGGCTCTCCCTGGCACGCGCGTGGGCAAGCGCCAGCGAAGTGGACGCGGGCCTCGATGCACGGCTCACGTTCGACTTCGATCGGGACTTCGGGTACCTCACGGCCTGCCCCACGAACGTGGGCACGGGACTGCGCGCCTCCGTGCTCGTGCACCTGCCCGCCCTGGTTCTCACGCGCGAAATCGAATCGTACCTCGGCCGTCTGGGGAAGCTTGGCTTCGTTGCGCGCGGATTCTACGGCGAGGGCACCGACGTGCAGGGCAATCTCTTTCAGATCTCCAATCAGACCACGCTGGGTCAGACGGAAGAGGAGATCACCAGCGGTCTCGAAAGCATTACGCGACAGCTCGTCGACCAGGAGCGTGACGCCGAGAAAACGTTGCTGCGCGATGCGCGCACCGAACTGGAAGACCGCGTGTGGCGCGCGTGGGCGGTGATCACGCATGCCCGCATGCTCAACTCCAGCGAGATGATGAACCTGTTGTCGGCGGTTCGCCTGGGGGCGGGCCTGGGCGTGCTCCCCGAGGTCCCCCGGTCCACGCTCAACGAATTGCTCATTCTCACGCAGCCGGCGCATCTTCAGAAGGCCGGCGGCGGCACGCTGTCAGCGGAAGAGCGCGACGTGCGCCGCGCCCAGGTGTTTCGGGAGCGCCTCGGTGGCCCTCACGGCGCCGGGACGAAATGAGTCTGGCGGGTTTGGCAGGACGACCTATATTGAATAACGGAACGAGACCGCCCGGCCGTCCCCGCGTAAAGCGGCCCGGTCCTCCTTCGCTCGAAAGGATTGTATGAACGAGACGTTCTCTGAATTGGCACGGAAAGCGATCGAATACGCGCGCGACGAAGCGGCGCGCCTCAGGCACGACTACATCGGCACGGAGCATCTGCTCCTGGGCATCGTGCGTCTGGGCGAGGGGCGCGCCTGTGAGATCATCGCCAATCTGGGACTCGATCTGGCCGACCTGAAGAGTTCGGTGGAAGACGTGGTGCAGCCGTCGGGCGGCACCATGACCATGGGCCAGTTGCCGCTCACCGCACGCGCCAAGAAAACGCTGGAGGTGTCCGGGCATGAGGCGCGCGCGCTCAAGTCCAAGGAGATCGACACCGAGCACATTCTCCTGGCCCTGCTCAAGGATGAAGAGGGCGTGGCCTCGCAGGTGCTGTCGATGTACGACATCGACTACAAGGAAGTCTACGAAGAGCTGAAGAACATCCAGAGCGGCAAGCCGTCGGCCTTCGGCAAGAAGCGCAAGAAGAGCAAGACGCCGGCCCTGGATCATTTCGGCCGCGACCTCACCGAGCTGGCTCGCCGCGGCAAACTCGACCCCATCATCGGTCGGGAAGAGGAAATCGAACGCGTCAGCCAGATCCTCTCGCGGCGCAAGAAGAACAACCCCGTGCTGATCGGCGAACCGGGCGTGGGCAAGACGGCCATCGCCGAAGGGCTGGCCTCGCGTATCGTGGAGGGCAAGGTCCCGCAGACGCTCGAGAACAAGAGAATCGTCACCCTGGACATGGCCAGTCTGGTGGCCGGCACCAAATATCGTGGCCAGTTCGAAGAGCGGCTCAAGGCCGTGATGAACGAGATCCTCAATTCCAAGGACGTCATCATCTTCATCGATGAGTTGCACACCATCGTGGGCGCCGGCGGCGCCGAAGGATCGCTGGACGCCTCCAACATCTTCAAGCCCGCTCTGTCGCGCGGCGAACTTCAGTGCATCGGGGCCACCACGCTCAACGAGTTCCGGAAGTACATCGAGAAGGATGGCGCGCTGGAACGCCGCTTCCAGATGGTCATGGTCGATGCCCCGTCCGCGGAAGACACCATCCAGATTCTGCAGGGGCTGCGTTCGAGATACGAAGATCACCACAAGGTGCACATCTCGGATGCCGCGCTGCAGTCGGCCGTGCGACTCTCCGACCGCTACATCTCCGGCAAGTTTCAACCCGACAAGGCGATCGACGTGATCGACGAGGCCGGCAGCCGCGCCCACCTCGCGAGCTACACCAAGCCTGAAGCGTTCAACGAGATGGAGCAGTCCATCTCCGAAATCCAGACCGACAAGGAAGCCGCCGTCAAGAACCAGGAGTTCGAGCGCGCGGCCCAGCTGCGCGACGAACTGAAGCTGCGGCGACAGCAGCTGGAAGACCAGAAGCGCAAGTGGGAGGAGGAGCGGCAGAAGCAGGTGGTGGAGCTCTCCGAAGAAGACGTGGCCAAAGTGGTGAGTTCGATGACCGGCATTCCGCTGTTCCGGCTGGAGGAGGCCGAGTCGTCCAAACTCCTGCGTATGGAGGAGGAGCTGGCCAAGCAGGTGGTGGGCCAGGAAGAGGCCATCTCCGTGATCTCCAAGGCCATCCGTCGCGCACGCGCCGGGCTGGCCGATCCGCGCCGCCCCATTGGCTCGTTCGTGTTTCTCGGGCCCACGGGCGTGGGCAAGACCGAGCTGGCGCGTGCCCTCGCCAACTTCCTGTTCGAAGATCCCGATTCGCTCGTGCGCATCGATATGTCCGAGTACATGGAGAAATTCTCCGTGTCGCGTCTGATCGGCGCTCCCCCCGGCTACGTGGGCTACGAGGAGGGCGGCCAGCTCACCGAGAAGGTGCGCCGCAAGCCGTATTCGGTGGTGTTGCTCGACGAGGTGGAGAAGGCGCACCCCGAAGTGTTCAACATACTGCTTCAGCTGCTCGACGACGGGACGCTCACCGACAGTTTCGGACGCAAGGTCAACTTCTCCAACACGGTGGTGATCCTCACGTCCAACATCGGGACCCGCGAGCTCAAGAGCGGCAAGTCGCTGGGGTTCCAGACCGAATCGACGGACAACACCTACGACTACATGAAGAAGAAGGTCACCGACGAGCTGAAGCGCATCTTCAACCCCGAGCTTCTCAACCGGCTTGACGAGACCATCATCTTTCACCCCCTGGGCGTGCCGGAAATCGAGAAAATCGTCGATATTCTCATGACCGATGTGCGCAAACGGCTCACCGAGCGCGGTGTGCAGTTCACCCTCACGGACGACGCGAGAGTGTATCTGGCCGAAAAAGGCTTCGACCCGCAGTACGGAGCGCGGCCGCTGCGGCGGGCCATCCAGAAGTATCTGGAGGATCCGCTGGCGGAGGAGATCCTGCGGGGCAAGCACGGCACCGAGGTCGACGTGGTCATCACGGCCGACCGGCAGGCCGGGCGCCTGGCCTTCAAGATCACTCCACGGGGCGAGGAAAAGAAAGAAGCCCGCGGCCTGTCGCGGGCAAGCTAAGAGCCTGGGGCGGCGGGCGATCCTGCCGCCCCGATCTTCCTCTCAGGCGCTACGGCACGCAGCTTCCCACGGGTGCCGGTCCCGATTTGAACACGAAATTCACCAGGTAAATGATGTCCGCCGCCGTGATGTCGCACGACAGGTTCACGTCGCCGAACGAGAGCGGCACGGGCGACGCCCCGCCCTTGAACACGTAATTCACGAGAAACACGATGTCCCCCGAGGTCACGGCTCCGTCGGCATTCAAGTCGCCGTCGGGTCGAAGCGGCTGGTTCACCACCAGCGTGATCTCCCGCTCCATTTTTGTGGTGATCACCGCGTTGTCCTGCGCCATCACGGTGAAGGTGAAGGTGCCCATCTGAAGCGGCGCGCCCTGGACCACACCCTGGGGCGAAAGCGCCAGCCCCGGCGGCAGCGTGCTGGGCGCAACCAGTGACCAGGTGTACGGCGCCTGACCGCGCACAGCCTTCAGGGTGTCGGTGTACGGCTCATCGCGCTGCGCCGGTTTCAGTGAATCGGTGACCACCGCCACGCCGATGTAGACGTCTTTCAGGATCCAGCCCAAAGGATCCAGCTCGAGCGTGGTGGGTGAAAACGAGAGCGGAAGTTCGAACCACTGCACGCGCTGGGAATTCTGCACCCTCGCCGTAAGCGCGTCGGTGCCATTGGAGAAGCGCAAGTCCACGGGCATCTCGAAAATCTGCGGCTGCGTCCCCTGAATCTGCTCCAGGCGAACCTGGGAGATCACCTGGGTTCCGGAGCCTTCCGTATAGTAGCCAACGACGTAACGCGGGTAGTACGTGCCGTAACACCAGTCGGCGAAGAACTCCGAGAGGTCCAGGCCCGACACCTGCTCGCACACGGCCTGCAGGTCCTCCGTGGTGGCCGAGCGCCCCTGGAACTGAGAGCGGTACTCCGCAAGGCAGTCGAAGAAGACGGCGTCACCCAGCACACCGCGCAGCATGTGCACGATGAACCCGCCCTTGTCGTAGGACAGCCCGCCGTGAAAGATGCGATTGACCGAGGTGGTATCGTCCACGATCACTGTGCCGCCGCCCTTGTACGCCATGGCACTCATGTAGCTGCGATACGTGGAGGGTCCGAAGAGCCACTCCTGGTAAATCGCTTCGCTGAAGCTCGCAAACCCCTCGTTCAGCCAGATGTGCTTCCAGTCGCGGCAGGTGACGTTGTCGCCCCACCACTGGTGGGACAGCTCATGCGAGGTGAGATTTCGGCTGTACGACCCCGGCGTCTGGCTGGTATTGGTCTGGTGCTCCATCCCTCCGCCCCAGGGGAAGTGGCTGATGGCGTACTTTTCCTGCAGAAAGGGATAGGGGCCGTAGGCGGCACCGAACGCGTCGAGCATTTCCAGAACTTCCGGATAGGCGTTCCGGGCGTTGGTCTCCTGCTCGGGATACACCCAGAAGTGCACCGGCATGGTGTCGGCGCCGCCGTTGTACACGTATGCGGTGTCGATCTGCGTGAAGTTGGTGATGGAGAGCGACACGAGATAGGTCACGATGGGGTAGCGGTGTTTCCAGTGGAACGTCTTGGAGCCGTTGCCGAGGTCGGTCTGGGACACCAGCGTCCCGTTGGACGAGGCGAACAGGGTGGACGGGCAGGTGATGCGGATGTCCACGGAATCCGCCTTGTCCGAAGGCGTATCCTTGCAGGGCCACCAGTTGCGCGCATAGTACGGCTCGGACAGGGACCAGATGATGGGAACGGACGGACTGCCGTGCGTATTGAACCCGAACGCACCGAAGCCTCCCGAAGCCGGCGGGCCGTGATAAAACACCACGACCGAGAAGTCCTCCCCCGAGTCCAGGGGCGAAGGCGGCGTCACGTAGAGTTCGCTGCCCGGGTGGGAGAACGTCACAGCGGAGCCGTTCATCTTCACGGAGTCGGCCGTCAAGGCCAGGTACAGATCCATGTCGAAGGGCGAAAGATCATTCTTGAGTGAGCGGGCGTGCATGGTCACCCGGCCGGACACCTGCTGCGTGGCGGGAAGCACCGTGATGTCGAGATCGTAATACGTGACGTCGTAGAACATCTGAGCCAGGCTGGCCGCACGGTCCGTGGAGAGCGTGCGATCCACAGCCGCAAGGCGGGCCTTGGACTCGGCCAACGTGCGGTGCAGCTCGGACGGATCGTCCCCGAGCTCGGCCCTGGACGCGGACATGCCTGACAACAGGCACAGCAATATGAAAACGATGATTCGATGCATGGATCAGCCCCCCATTCTATTCGTCGGTCGCCCTGGGGTCAGTCTACGGCGGGGTGGCGCGCGGGAGCCCCGGCCCGTATACGCCTGCGATCAATATAGGGGAAAAACTCCGGAATGCATGTCCCCTTCGTGAGTGGGGACCAACCCGCTGAATCGACGCAGTTTGCGGGATCCCGCCAGCTAGGCGGCCGAAGAGGGAGGGGGAGCGGTGGAGAGCTCCTCCTGGTGGTGACGCACGTCTTTTCCGGTGACGATATAGATCACTTCCTCGGCGATGTTGGTGGCGTGATCGGCGATGCGCTCGTAGTGACGGGAGATCAGGATGAGTTGCAGGCCGCTGTCGATCTTGCCGGGATCGGTCTTCATCACTTCGAGCACTTCGCGGATGATCTCGTGTTTGAGGGCGTCCACCTGAGAATCTGACTCCAGCACTCTGCGCGCCGACTCCTCGCGCCGTTCAATCAGGGCGTCGAGCGAGTGACGCACCATTTCGGACGTCAGGTGGGCCATGCGCGGCAGATCCACGAACGGATGGAGCGGAGCGTGGGCCTCCAGCTTGCGGGCGGCCTGCACGATATTCACCGCCAGGTCGCCCATGCGTTCGAGATCGGAGGTCATTTTCATGACCGCTGCCACGAACCGCAGGTCGGAGGCCATGGGCTGGTGGAGGGCCAGCAGCCTGAGGCAGGCCTCGTCCACCGAGTTCTGCAGCCGGTTCACCTCGCGCTCCAGGGAGAGCACGCGCACCGCGGCCTCCGCGTCCCGCTCCGACATGTGCCGCGTGGCGAGCGCGATCATGGTTTCCACGTGGCCGCCCATCACCAGGATCTGTCGCTTGACTTCGAGCAGGTCCTCTTCGAAATGCCGTTTCACTTTGTGCGTGTCCTCATGCCGGATCAGCCGAAGCGGCCCGTGACGTAGTCCTCGGTCTGCTTGAGGGCCGGCTTCTGAAAGATCGTCTGCGTCTGGTCGTACTCGATCATCTCGCCCATGAGGAAGAAGGCCGTGCGATCCGACACGCGCGCCGCCTGCTGCATGTTGTGCGTGACGATGACGATGGTGTAGAGCTTTTTCAGTTCGTACAGCGACTCTTCAATCTTGGCGGTGGAGATGGGGTCGAGCGCACTCGCGGGTTCGTCCATGAGGATGATGTCGGGGTTGTTGGCGAGCGCCCGGGCAATGCACATGCGCTGCTGCTGCCCCCCGGACAGATCGAGCGCATTGTTATGCAGCCGGTCCTTCACCTCGCGCCAGAGGTCGGCCTGCGTGAGTGCGCGGTAGGCGATCTCCTGCAGGTCGGTGAGATTGGACACGCCGTCGATGCGTGGCCCGAACACCACGTTGTCGAAAATCGACATGGGGAACGGGTTCGACTTCTGAAACACCATGCCCACTTTCTTGCGCAGGTCCTCCAGTCGGACGCGCGGCCCATGGATATCCTGGCCCTGCACCAGCACCTGGCCTTCGACGCGAGCCCCGGGAATCACGTCGTTCATCCGGTTGAGACAGCGCAGAAAGGTGGACTTGCCGCAGCCGGACGGCCCGATCAGGGCCGTCACCTGGCGCGCGGGAATGCTCATGCTGATGCCGGTGAGTGCCTGCACGGGCCCATAGTAGAAATTGAGATCGCGCACCTCGATGGCCAGGGCCTCGGTCGACGGCCCCGTGCCGGATGGCAGCCTCTGGTCGGACGGTATGTGCACGGCGGGCGGTGTGTTGAGTTGAGTTTCGTTCATGGTCCGGCTAGACGCTGGCACCGCGTGAGCGCCGGCGCAATCGGTTGCGCATGATAATGGCCAGAAGGTTGAGAAGCACCACTAAAAGTATGAGCACGAACGTGGTGCTGTACACCAGCGGCTTCGCGGCCTCCACGTTCGGAGACTGAAAGCCCACGTCGTAGATGTGGAAGCCAAGGTGCATGAATTTCCGCTCCACGTGCAGAAACGGAGCGGCGGCGTCCACAGGCAGGTCGGTGACCAGCGGCACCACGCCCGTGAGCATGAGCGGCGCCACTTCGCCGGCGCCTCGCGACACGGCAAGGATGACGCCCGTGAGAATGCCCGGCATGGCGTGCGGAATCACGATCCGGCGCAGCGTCTGAAAGCGGGTGGCGCCCAGCGCCAGAGACCCTTCGCGGTAAGACCGGGGAACGGCGGCCAGCCCCTCCTCGGTGGCCACGATCACCACGGGGACCGTGAGCAGGGCGAGCGTGAGCGATGCCCAGAGGAGCCCTCCCGTGCCGAACGTGGGCGAGGGCAGGTATTCGGAGAAGAAGAGGCGGTCGATGCCCGCCCCGAGGAAATACACGAAGAAGCCGAGCCCGAATACGCCAAACACAATGGATGGCACGCCGGCGAGGTTGCTCACCGCCAGCCTCACGATGCGCAGAAAGAACGAATCCCGCGCGTATTCGTGAAGATACAGCGCCGCCACTACGCCCAGAGGCACCACGGCCACCGTCATGAGTAGCACCATGAGCACGGTGCCCAGGAGCGCAGGTATGATTCCTCCGGAAGTGTTCGCTTCACGAGGCCACGTGAGCAGAAACTCTCCGGATCTCGAAGCGTAGGTGGCGATCCGCCCCGCCAGGGACAGCTGATTGGGGTGGTAGGCGCGCAGGACGTGAGACGACCGCACGTTGCGCGTGGAGCCGTCGGGAAGTCTCACCTGAGTCTGCCGCAGGAGGTCGAGTTGGCGCAGCGCCTCGATGGAGTCGTATAGCGGACGGATGTCGCGTTCCAACTGAGCCTTGATGGAGTCGCGTTCGGTCTGCAGGGCGAGCCACGATTCGCGGCCTCCGGGCCGGGCCAGCCGTTCCGGGTGTCCGGCCGCGGCCACCTTGCGATCGACGTCGTTCGCAGGGCGGTACCTGGACGCGATTTCGTGCTCGAGGTCCCTGGAGTGCTGCAGATCGGCCCGCGCCTGGTCGCGCGCGGCTTCCCAGGTGGGCCAGATGGACGCCATCTGCCCCTGGTACGCGCCCTCTTCGGTAGAGAATCCCACAAGATAGCCGAACAGGCTTCCATCGGTCAGCCGTTCGAAGACCGCAGCACTGTCGGCCACAGACACCACCACAGCGGAGTCGTCGAACCACTTGAAGTCGAGTCCGTAAACGTCTCGCGCACCGATCTCGTATTTTGTGCGGGCGGGGCGCGGCGAGCCTGTTGAGGCATACACCTCCTCGTGTGCCGCCACACGTCCCAGATACGTCGTCCCGTCGCGCGTGGTAACTGTCACGAGACGGTCCGGCCAGAAGTGGCCGAGTCCGTTCACAACGATGATGCCCAACAGTCCCGCCAGAAGCAGGAGGATCAGGACCACCATCGAGCCCGTGCCCCATACGAAGGGGATCCCCTGGGACCAGAAGCCACCCGACCGGGACATCAGAATCTCCCGTACCGTTCGCGCAGGCGTGTACTCACCACGGTGGCGACCGTGTTGACGGCCAAAGTGAACAGGAACAACAGAAACGCCGTGAGGAACAGCACTCGATACAGCGTGCCGCCGTGCGGCGCTTCGGGAATCTCCACGGCGATGGCCGCCGACATGGTGCGCATGCCGTTGAAAATGCTCCAGTCGAGAATGGGGGTATTGCCGGTGGCCATGAGCACGATCATGGTTTCCCCCACTGCGCGACCGAACCCCAGCATCACGGCGGCGAAGATCCCCGGGCTGGCGGCGCGCAAAACGATGCGCCACGTGGCCTGCCACCGGCTCGCCCCGAGAGCCAGCGCTCCCGACACGAGAGATGGGGGAACATTCGAGAGTGCATCCTCCGACATGGTGAAGATGATGGGGATCACGGCCACGCCCAGCGCAATGCCCACCACGATGTTGTTGCGCGGGTCGAAGCGGATGCCGTGCTCCAGGAACATCCACTGACGCACGTCGCCTCCGAACCAGGCGCTTTCCACACCGGGGGCGATCCAGAGTGCCAGTCCGGCTCCGAGTCCGATGAACGGCAGGGCCACGAGGAGTTCCCAGCCCTCGGGCAGCCATTCGCGCAAGCGTTGGGGCAACAGTTGCCATAGAGGCGCAGTCATCACCGCAAACAGGGGGACCGCCAGAAGCAGGAGCACGACTGCGATCAGCTGACGCTCGATGAGCGGGGCAAGCCACAGTGCGGCCAGGAATCCAACCACCACGGACGGCAAGGCCGCCATGAGCTCGATCGCGGGTTTCACCACGGATCGGAAGCGGGGGCGGGCGAGCTGCGACACGTACAGCGCGGCCAGGATGGCCACGGGCACGGAAAACAGCATTGCGTAGAAAGTCCCCTTGAGAGTGCCGAAGAGCAGCGGAATGAGTGACAACTTGGGTTCGAATTCATCGGATCCGCCGGTGGACTGCCACACCCACTCCGGCCGGCTGTAGCCTTCGTACCACACCTTGCCGATGAGCGTGCCCAGCGTGGCTTCGGGGTGAGGGTTGGAAAGCGACCAGGTGGCTACACCTCCCGAATCAAGCGCCGCCACCACGGCATCGGCCTTCGGCGAGAGAGTGAGAAGCGCACAGGCGGGGCCGGGGGGAAGCGAGAGATAGGTGCGGGATGTGGTGGCATGGTGAACCGACAAGGCTCCGCGTGCGTCCCACGTCGCGAAGCTCTTGTCTCGAGGCGAGGGCACGATTCCGAGAACGCTCCCTCCGCTGGATTCGAAGTCGTCGATACGCCTGAAGGTGCGGGCACGATCTCCCTCTTCCACGATGGGGAGCCAGCGTGAAACGTCTCCGCGTGCGTCGCCTGCGACCAGGCTTTGTCCGCCTAACAGAAAGGCAACTGCGGTGAGCGCCTGCTCCGACATTCTGGAAAACTGCACGACCGTGGGAGACTCGGGACTGGCGCAGTCGACCACGAGAGCCCTGCCGTCGGTGTAGCCCGCAACGGCGGTGCGGCCGTCGGGACTGAGGGTCAGACAAGACGCAGGTTGCGCAGGCGCCATGGTGGGATGCACAGGGGCTCGCGTTGCCTGTTCCCACTCGGCGTCAAACGAGTACACGCACAGCTCGCCTGTGGTGGAGGCGGCGAACAGCCTGAGCCGGCCCGATTCGTCTTCGGTGACCTGCACCAGGGCCACACCGGCCGAGTCAAACAGATGAGCGGTGTGCCGCTCGGCCCAGCTGGCTCGCACGTGGCGTCCGGAATCGTAGTCCACCCGCCACGTCCAGTCGAACACACGAACCGAGCCGTCGGCAAAACCCAGCGCGAAGAGTCTCTGAGAGGCGGACGCCGCTCCGCTCTGCACCGGCGGTGAGAACACTGTCCGGTCGATCCCGGCGTTCGATGAATCGAGGGAGTAGAGGCAGAGTTGGCCGTCCTCTTGAACCACGGCGGCTTGCTGAAGGTACTCGTCCACCAGCAGCACAACGGGTACAGAGGCCTCGGGGCTCGCGTGGACGACGGGCCCGGTGGCCTTCGTCCCCCTCACGAGGGGAAACGCGACCGCCCCGATGAAGACGATGATGGCGATGACAGACAAAACAATCGACAGGCCGCCCAGCCTGATGAACCAGGCGGCAAGCCTGTCGATTCGATCCAGCCTGCGATCGCGGGCCCGGTGCGACTCCATCGCCGGACCGGGACCGCTTTTGGAGCCCGCGGAGGGGCCCGAACCCGTCATCATCGCCCCCGGTGAATCAGCCTCCCGCTACTGGCCGGCCGTTGCACTGCCAGCCATCGCTGCCAGCTCGGCCTGTGCCACCTTCGCCGACACGGGCAGGTAGCCGTCTTTGATCACGATCTCCTGTCCTTCTTTGCTGAGCACGAACTTCATGAACTCATGCACCAGGGGATCGAGCGGCTTGTCAGGGCTCTTCACGATATAGATGTACAGAAAACGAGCCAGCGGATAGGTGTGATTGGTCACGTTGTCCATGTTCGGCTCCACAAACGCGCCGTCGTCCTGCTTCGACAGTGGGAGCGCACGCACTCCGGACGTGATGTAGCCGATGCCCGAGTAGCCGATGCCGTAGCGATCCTCCGTCAAACCTTGCACCACCGACGCCGAACCGGGCTGTTCCTTCACGATGTCCTTGAAATCGCCGCCGGCCAACGCTTCCGATTTGAAGTAGCCGTAGGTCCCGGAGGCGGAATTGCGGCCGTACATCGAGAGGGGCTTGGCCGCCCACTCACCCGACAGGCCCACCTGACCCCAGGTTACGATGTCATCGGGATACCCCATTTTGCGATTCTTGGAGAACATCGCGTCGATCTTCGCCAGAGACAGGCCCTTCACCGGATTGTCCTTGTGCACGAACACCGCCAGAGCGTCGAGCGACGTGCGAACGGCCGTGGGCTTGAAGCCGTACTTCTTTTCGAATTCGTCGATCTCGCTGGACTTCATGGCTCTCGACATCGGACCGAGCTGCGCCGTTCCGGCGATCAACGCGGGGGGGGCCGTGGAAGAGCCCTTGCCTTCGAACTGAATGTTCACGCCGGGGTACATCGCTCGAAAGGCTTCCCCCCAGAGCTTGAGCAGGTTGTTCATCGTATCCGAACCGATGCTGTTCAGTGACCCCGAGACACCCTCGACCTTCTGGTAGGCGGCCAGTTCCGAATCGACGGCCGGCTGCGCCGCGTGAACAGCGGCCGCTCCAACGAGCACGGCGACCGAAACCTGCGCCGTCAGTTTATGCCAGTACTTCATTCTCATCTCCTCCTCTGAGTGGTACCCGGCCTCCGGCCAGGCAACCTCATTAAACGATGGCCATGTTAAGGCCGTGTTAAGTGCGGGTTATGCCCGTGTAGCTCATTGTGATACAGTGGGTTGCGGTCCTCGGACGCCTAGAACTTCGCCTGTACTTCGGTGACCAGTCGGAAGTTCGTGGGGGAATTCGATTCGAACGTGGTCCACTCGCCATCGGTTCGCCAGCGCATGTTGGGGCCGAGGAACAACGCGATTCCGCCCGTGATCAGGCCCGCGCCATCGTTGTCGATGTCCGTGTCCGGATCGAACATCTCGTATCGGCCTTCCAGTTGCCAGGCCGTGAAAAGCCGTTCGCCGGATATCGGCCGGTAGAAGTTGCCGGCGACGTGCCAGCCGGCGAACGTGGGCGACGTGTACGCCGCAATCGTGTCGGTGAAGCTGTCGAAGTTGTCGCCGCTCTGAAACTCCGTCCACAGCGTGAGCCCGCCGCGTTTCAGTTCCGCATCGGCGCCCCAGGCGAGAAACGACTCGGCCTGGTGTGCCACCGCCGCGCCGTCGGTGAAATTGCCGCCCACCGAGCGCGACGAGGCGTTGGCTGCCACGTGCACCGTGGTGCTGTTGCCCAGCAGGAACCCGCCGCGCGCTGCCCAGTCCTTGCCGCGATTGTTGATGTCGGTCTGCTTTCCTGCGATGCGGTCGCCCACGGCCAGGTCGGACTCACCGGCGCCCGTGAACACGCCCGCCTGCAAGTCCAGCTTCGAGTTGGCCCCCTTGTACACCACCATCAAACCCTGCGACCGGCCACTGTACCCCAGAACGGAGGTTGAGAGAAAGTTGGTGAGGCCCAAATCCGTCACCGGAGTGCCCGACGACGAGAACAACTCCTCTTGGGAGTAGGGGCGCTTGAATTGACCCACCTGGATCTTCAACGCTTCGCTTGGCAGAACCGCAATCACAGCGTCCTTCACCAGCCGGCTCGAAGCGAAGTCGAGCTCCAGCCAGCTTTCCGTGTGTTCCGTGATCTCGGCCACCAGTTTCACGCGTGCCCGCTTCACGTAGGCGGCGTTGTTCACCAGGCTGTCGGGCAGATTGTCCCTGTAGGCCCATTGCCCCTGCGTAAAGCCTGAAATCGTCAGTTTCTCGGCCGCTTTGGTCACCACCTCGCCGGCGTGTACCACGCTTGCTGCCAGAAGCACACAGAGTACGGTTGCAAGTCGGAACGTCATGTTCTCCCCCGGGTTAGGCCGCGGCGATCCCGCCGCAGCGCGTTTTGCGCCGGGGAGAAAGGGGATGGAGTTTTACGGCGGCGTTCCGTGAATGTTAAGGATCTGTAAAATAGCGGATCTCAGGCGCCTGCCTGCGGCAGGCGAAACTGGAAGCGGGTACCCTCTCCGAGGCTCGACTCCACCTCGATCTCGATGTTGTGAGCCGCCAGAATGTGCCTCACGATCGAAAGCCCCAGCCCGGTGCCACCCATCTGCCTGGACCGCGATTTATCCACACGGTAGAACCGCTCAAAGATGCGGTGCTTCTGCTCGGGCGCGATCCCAGGTCCGTTGTCGGACACAGACACGAGCACGTCGCCTCCTTCAGGTACAAGCGACAGTTCCACGCGAGACCCCGGCCCGGAGTACTTCAGGGCGTTGTCGAGCAGGTTGGACAACACCACGTTCAACTTTTCCCGATCGGCCACCACCCACAGTGCCTGCGGGGGATGATCCAGCGCCAGCTCCTGGCGGTTCTTCTTCGCCTCCGGCTGGAACGATTCCAGAAGCGCCGTTGCCTGAGCCACCAGGTCGTAGTGTTCGGTCTGCACGGGCCACTGCTCCGATTCGACCCGGGCCAGAAGCAGGAGATCATCGATGATCCGGCGCATGCGCTCCGCCTGCCTCTGGAGCACGTCCAGATACTGGGCACGCAGCGGAGAGTCGGGCGGCAGGCTGTCCTCCATGGTTTCCAGGTAGCCGAGAATGCTGGTGAGCGGCGTGCGCAGCTCATGCGAAGCGTTGCTGAAGAAGTCTCTGCGCATCTTCAGCGTGGCCACCTGTGCCGTGACGTCCGTGAGCACCAACAGGCCCGACAGTGAGCCGGCTTTCTCGCTCACCGGCAGAGCCGAGAGCCTCACCACGCGACCGGCCGCCCCATCGAGAACGATTTCGGTTTCGCCTCCCTGGGCGCGTTGCACGAGGAGGGAGAGAATGCTCGTCACCTGTGGCTGGCGGAAGAAGTCGAACACGTCGCGTCCCGCCAGATTGTCCCGTTCCCCCAGAAGCGTTCGTGCGGCCTCGTTGGCGAGGATCACGAACCCCTGGGGATCGAGCGCGATCACGCCTTCCTTGAGCGACGCGAAGACCGCCTCCTGGCGGAATCGTTCCGCTTCGAGGCGCCGAATCGTTTGCCGCAGCGTTTCTGCGATGCGCTGCACCGCCGACCCCAGTTCGCCGATTTCGTGTCGACCGAGATCGCCGATGGTGACCTGATGATCCCCGGCCGCGATCGCGGCGGCCGCCTGTTGCAGCCGGTACATCGGTTTGAGAAACCAGGTGTTGAGCACGGCCGCGAGAATGAGGGACGCGGCCAGAACGGCCACCAGGCCCGAGCCCAGGTACCGCAAGCGCAACTGGTCCAGGCGTTGCATTTCGTCGAGCGGCACCGACAGCCGGAGAACTCCGAGAGTGCGGCCCCTCTCCGTGATGGTTTTCGCGCAGTAGAGAAGCCGGATACCCACGGTCCCGCTCACGCGCACGCTGATCCCGGTTCCGGACTCGAGCGCCGCCACGACCTCGGGCCGTTGGCTGTGATCCTCCATCTCGAGCAGATCGGCACCCGATCTCTGCGTGTCGCCGATCACGCGTCCGTCCGTCCGGATGAGTGTAACTCGCACCTT
>DAIOGN010000009.1:0-42879 GCA_036745245.1 Candidatus Zixiibacteriota bacterium | reverse complement strand
GTAGATCCTCATGGGCACATCCGAAATCGATTACCCCGGCCGGATCTCGGGCTGTCCGGCCAGCACCACGCGGGCGCGTCGCTTCATCCGATCCAGCGACTTCTCGCCCATGCGTGGAATCTTGAAGGGTTCCGCCAGGTAGTCGGGCACGTTCATGACGGCGATGTCGTCCACGGTACGGAGCCCCGCCATCTGCAGCGGTTGTGAATGATCTATCGCACTAAGTTAACACCAAGCTACTTGCCATGGACCCTCGCAACTCCGCGCTAGAGATATTGAAGCGCAAGTGGAACGCCCGGGCGGGGCGGGGAGAATCCTCGAATTCCTCCCCGCCCTGATCGCGCCGGTGCCGCGGGGCGCTCGGTGAGATCCCACGGCAGATCAGCGAATTTATTCGAATCTCGCTCTGCACTTCTCTCATTGAGAGGCGGACGACTTCAGGGGCAGCTCCAGCCTAAGCCAGTCGCCGTACAAATGTTGCACGGACGGGGGCCACCCTTGAAGACGTGATTCACCAGGACAATGATGTCTGCCGAGGTGACGCTTCCGGAGCAGTTGATATCACCGTTGGCCGCGCACGGCACCGGCGCAGCTCCGCCCTTGAACACATAGTTCACCAGCAGAATCACGTCGGCTGACGTGTACGTGCCGCTGAGATTGATGTCGCCAGTCAGGGCGACCGTGATCAGCTGGTTCGGATTGGGCACGTGTGGACAGTTGTCACAAGGGTCATCTAAGCCATCTGCATCGCCGTCATAGCTCCAGTCAACCACTCCCTCAAAGTAATCGCCCGACATGGCGCCTGCGTTTTTCACCCACATCCTCGTTCGCAGGGGAGTTGACACCAGTCCGCTATCGGGAACATTGACCGTATATATCATGTAGTCGAGAGACTCCGGCACTTCGTAAAGGAGGCTCCATACGCTGGTCTCATAATTCCAATAATACGCTTTGATCTCTATTTCAGTTGTGTTCCTCAGCACCTTAAACTGCCACGTCGCACGACACGTGCCGAAGGGTACAAGATACTCTTCAATCACAGCCACTGTGTCATTGTACGCGTCCGGTACAGCCGATGTCATCCAATTCCCGTCGACCGCATTCGAGCATTCATAGCCCGCCCTGAAGCTGCCTTCGCAGGCAAAACTGGGCTCCGCATAGATCCAGTCAACCGCTCCCTCGAAATATTCTCCCGACATTAGAGGGAAGGTCGCGTTCTTCACCTGCATCTTCGTCCGGAAGAGCGAGGAAAGTAAGCCGTTAGCTGGAACTGGCACTGTGTACGTGACGTAGTCGAGAGACTCCGGAACATTGAAAAACTCTGTCCATTGGCTCGTCACGTAGTCCCAGTAATAGGCACGAATCTCAATGCCTGTGGTATTTCGCAACACTTTGAAGTTCCACGCCGCCGAACCAACTCCCAAAGGTATGGGATGCTCCTCGATCACCGCGATGCTGTCACCGTACGCATCGGGAACCGCCGAAGTCATCCAGTCGCCATCAGCCGCCTTCGGGCACTCATAGCCCGGCCTAAACGTCCCTTCACAGCTATAGATTGGGCTGGAATAAACCCAGTCAACGACTCCCTCGAAGTACTCACCCGACATGGCGCCGGCGTTCTTCACCCACATCCTAGTTCTCAAAGGGGACGAAAGTAAGCCGCTGTCGGGAACATTGACCGTGTATGTCGTGTAGTCCAGAGACTCCGGCACTTCGTACATCAGGCTCCATGCGCTGGTCACATAATTCCAATAGTGAGCCTTGATCTCTATGTCAGTCGTATTCCTCAACACCTTGAATCGCCACTTCGCAGCGCTGACACCGATCGGTATGGCGTGGTCCTCTATTAAAGCCACGGTGTCATTGTATGCATCGGGTACGGCTGAAGTCATCCAATCCCCGTCGATCGCTCTCCAGCATTCATGATCTGCCCTGAAGACTCCCTCGCAGGCATAACCGGGTTCGCCATACATCCAGTCAACCACTCCCTCAAAGTATTCGCCCGACATGGCACCGGCGTTCTTCACCCACATCCTCGTTCTCAAGGGAGATGAGAGCAGTCCACTATCGGGAACATCTACCGTATACGTCGTGTAGTCCAGTGACTCCGGCACTTCGTATAGGAGGCTCCAAGCGCTGGTGACATGATTCCAGTAGTACGCCTTGATCTCTATATCCGCAGTGTTTCTCAGCACCTTGAACCGCCACTTCGCAGCGCTGGCACCTAACGGCACGGCATGATTCTCAATGACGGCCATGGTGTCATTGTACGCATCGGGTACGGCTGAAGTCATCCAATCCCCGTCGACCGCTTTCGAACCTTCGTAGCCCGCCCTGAACTTCCCCTCGCACTGATACGTGTTATTTGCCTGGATCTCATGAAGCCCCACACTGAGTGACAGGATGCCCACGGTCAGACACATTGATAGACTTTTCAGCAACATACCCCGGTCTCCTTTTGGTTCTTGCAAGCGCTTCTGTGGATACCTCCCTCGCCTTCTGACAGTCCCAATGACGCGCCTGTGGGTACCCAGACGAGTGGGCCCCTCCGGGTTACTAGCAGTTAGAGGACACGTGGGTTCTTTGCAGAAACATCATTCACTCAGATGAATGCGGCCCTTGATCCAGAGTTGATACATCGTCCCACCATTGCGACGCGGTAGAATGGTGGCAGTGGCGACTTAGGCGCGTGTAGAGGAATTCGTCGGTGACTACGGACCGGTCTCATGCTGACGGTCGGTCACCCACCCGGAATCCACCCAGTAGGCTACGGCAGTCTGCCTCGTCTGGAAGTAGGTGCCCCAATCGCTTACAGGGGGTTCGCCCCGATCCTTGGCCACAGAGTCGCGGAACAGCCGGAATGAATCGTCACTAGTTACGCTCTTAACCCGCAATTGTCGATCCAAGAAGTAGAAAAGGCCACATGGCGGCGGACCTGTTTCGCCAGTGAGCAGCTTCAAAAAGACGCGGTTCTCTACGGAAAGTCCTAGTACGTCATTATAGGCGTCGGTCGTGGGTAAGGCATCCGTTGGTGGAAAGTAAATACAAGCAAATTGATTCCCGCGCTTGATCTTGGTCAGGTCCCAATCTTTTGCGGCGTACGGTGGTGAGGCGCCGTTGAGTCCGACCAACGGAAGAGACAGCAGATACGCAGATTGCGGCACCAGCCGATTATTAACGCCCGTGAAGAATAGCTCCGGGGTACCATCTCCATTCCAGTCGGTGGAGAGTTGCTGCGAACATTGTCCGGATGCTACATACCAGCCGACCCGCTGGCCTGTTGATGACCAAATACCGATGTGCGTTCTTGCAGGCAGTGATCGGGTCATTGCGGATACAAGTACAGTGCCACCCCCGGTATCCACGATGTGCAACGAGCTTGGTGTGAACCGGGCCTCAATACTGTCTCCCGGGTATTCGCCCCAAATGAAACAGTGCAATTGAAAAACGAGTCCTTCTTTCGGCCGGAATACGAAGACACTGTTCATCTCTGATATCTCATCACTTGAGGTGAAGGGCATGAATGCCACCTCCGGCGTTTCGTCGCCCGCAAGGTCGCCGAGGCAAGCTCTTGAATTGACAGTATCCAGTGGATATGAGCACGTGTATCGCCAAATCTGTCTATGATCCGCGTTGAGCACTTCAAACCCATCGGGTGTCAGTCGTACTTCGGCCGGGGCGCGATCGAACAGGATCCATGCCGGTGGATAAACAAGACAAAGCAACGCGTACAGCAATGGCACCATGATGGATACTTGGAACCATGCCGACCGACGGCTCGCCCATATTCGACGGAGAGTGTAATCTGGCACCGACAGCCGCCGCACCGGCACCAACCTCGGATCCCCCGCCACATCGTCGAGCGAATCGGCGCCCATCAGCTCAAGTTTCCGTCCGGGGTTGGCCGCCTCCAGCTCTTTGAGGTACGCCCAGGCCTCCGTGAAGTGAACCCGCGGAATCACCAGCACCTTTAGGCCAGACCAAAACCCCCGGTAGACTTTCACTCTCAACGCATCTACGTCCACCGGCGCCAGAACCCCGTGCGACGCCATGGCTCCGCAGAACGCCACAACCGGACTTACCGACATCTCATCGCTCAGGGCCTCGATGCGCCCCAGCGCCGCAATTGCCCCCACCGCGAAGGCCACACCGAGCGAATCGCCGGTGAACCGCGCACCTACTGACTCGACGGTGAAATCAAAGCGATACTTCTTCTTCCCAGTCCAGCCGTAGCGTTTGGACAGATGCAATCTCGCGGCCGCCACAGAGTCGCGCGCCTGAGCCAGGAATCGATCGTCGGGGTCCGACACCGGATTGCGAACCACGACGTCGTCGTCATCAGCGCTGCCCGGCAGTGCCATTGCCGTCACACGAAGTGTCAGCAGTCGGCCGCGAGGTGGCAGGTCCAGGTCGGGGTAGTACTCCACGAATAGCCCGTTCACCCGAACGGCCCGGCCGTCAGAGGCGGCCAGGTGATTGCGCGCGGCAGATCGTGCATTCGAAGTCGAGAGTGCCGACAGCGCCCCGACTTCCCCGGACCCGCGTAGCCCCTCCTCGGTCTCGCACAGCCCAACGAACTGCCGCAGCGACTTTAGTTCCTCGGGCAACAGCTCGGCACGGTCACATCGGGAGGCCACTTCCGCTAACGCTGCCAGAAACTCCCGCAGGTAGGCCTCTCGGTGCTCCGCCGCCGCTTCACGCAGTACGTCCCCGAATCGCAGGCCACACAACAGCCGGATCTCCGGCGCCACTGCTGCCTTCAGCTCGCGCCGCAACCGCGCAGCGGCTTTCTCAAGTTCGAGAACGGTTACCAAGAATCAGGAGTCCTGATCTCTCCAGAATGTTCAGAATCAAACCGCCCCTCAGAGCGGTTACAGAATCACGCGAATAGGTAAATCTCAAACTCCGGCGCCGAACCCACATCCACCGACGCCGTTCCCGCGCCTTCCAACGTCTCCACTCTCAAACTGCCCTTCCCCGGCTCAGCAATCCCAAGACGCAGGGATTTCCCATCTCCCAAACCGAGGCCCGGGGCGTCCAGTAATACCACCGACAATCGTCTTCCGTGCTCCGATCCCGACAGTGACACCTGGATCCTGTCGCCCCGGTCGGATGTAAGCACCGTCGTGGTCTCAGCTGCACCCGCATCTTTCAACTTCGACATCCGAAACTTCGCCAACGGGTGCCTCACCTCGGCAACCAACTCGCCTTCGGTCGGCCAGTCTCGCGTGCCCAAATTCACGCGCCCGCGCTCGTCCGTCACATAGGTCGCATCACCACCAAACGGGCTCACCACCACCCGGCTGCCGCCGCCGGGCTCATCCGACAGCAGATAAATCCACAGATCCCCCGACCCCGCGTCACGCACCACGCGCATGATGTACTGCTGCCCCTCGGAGGCCAGGGTGACGGCCTCCTCTTCCTTCACACCCCCCACTCCCTGGGCGGCCAATAGTGTACCCTGCGACACCGACTCAGAATCCGGCCGAAATCGCTTCATCACGATTACGTTGGGCCCGGCGGTGCTTTCCCACACCCGGGCCAGCTCGTGGGCTTCCTTGCGCTTTTCGCCCAGCACGAAGCGACATAGCTCACATTGCTCGACGTGTTCCAACAACCCGGTACTTCTGACTGAAGCCGGGTCGAGCGCCAGCCGGCTCAGTTCCTGGTCGTCGGGGCAAGCCCAGAGCCTTGTCATTGATGGCTCTCCCATGGCTTCCACTCACTGGTAGTGGCCCGCGCTTCCTCCCGCAGAAATGCAGGACTGACTCGCTCACGCATAGCCTGGTAAAACCGCTCGCGGACCGACTCGGCCAGGTACTCGAAGCGCGTGCGCCAGGCGCTCCGATACTGTGCAAGCTCCAGCTCGGGCGAGTGCGCCTTGAGATACTGGTAGTAGCTCTGAGCCGGGCCTCCGTCGGCGCAGTCGGTGATGATGTCGGAGAGCGCCTTCCCCATGAGTCTGGCGTGGTCGGGCGACACCTTTCCAGTACTCTGGTAGCGCTCCAGGCGTGATTGTATTTCTGAATGTGCCGCGACGGTGGCCTCTGTCACGGCCATGGTCAGAATGGGATGGGTGATGCCGGCCGAACCCCCTGCTCGCATTTCGGCCGCTGCCAAATCGCGTGTGTGATCGCGCAGCACAGAGAACAGCAGTTCAATCGATACGATCTTGTTAAAGTGCTCCAGCTCGCCGACTTCCTGCAGGACCTTCACGATCATGTCGGCGGTGAAGCCCGATGGCGAGTGGAGTGCACGCACAATCGCCTCGAGATCGCTGTAGCCGACCGACGGCTTGTCGGGCCGGTAGCCCTGCGATTCCACCAGACACACCCATTCGGGACGCGCAGCGGGAATGGTGGCCAGCCGTTCGTCGTGCCGCAGTGCCCGCTGAAGGTTGCGCCACAGTCGTGCCGACAGGGAGTCGTTCTCGTGCCAGCGGTGAAACAGCTCCTGCGATGCTGCGCCGATCACCACGGCCTGGAAGCGCAGGAAGAGGCTGGTGTCGTCGGAGTCGAGGTAGTCGACCAGCGCGGTGACGATGGGTGCCTGGCCGTCCCCGGGGCTGAAGAGCCCCGCTACTGCGGAGGTGGCCATGTCGCGCGGTGATGCGCCGGCCGAGCGCGCTGCGGCGGCGAGGCGGCCATGGAGGCGGCGGAGGGCGATGTGTGATGCGAGGGCGATTAGGCGATCAACGCCCCTGGCTCGCTCGCCGGAATGGCAGCGGTCGCGAATCGTTTGCGCAACGTCGGAGACCAGATCCGGTCGCGGGACCATGGTTGATCGGGACCTCGATTTGGAGAGATAGAAGGCTGTACAGCTACAAGATAGCCAGCTTACATGGCTGCGTCAATGCGCGCCTGCGCGGTAAACGGCAATGTGCTGCGACTGGGTCGCTTCGCGTGGGGGAAGGCGGATTCAGAACTGGCTTTGGCAGTACGCGCGAATCGAATGAGGCGTGCGCGCTGAGGCCAAAAGCCCCTTGCGCACTTTGTCGAGCAAGGCTGCCGACATATCCTGAAGCAGGTGACACATCCCCTTTTGGAAATATCTTTGCAGTTTCTCCAGCGTGAAAAAAGTCGCCTGTCCGAAGCTGACGGAAGTCTGATGCCGGATGAACGGATGATCGCCATGCTCGAGGAGTACCGTCGAGTCGGTATACGGCTTTGCGGATTGGATCATCACCGCGACGACCTTGCCGGGCATGCCCACGGGGTCGGTGAGAACGAACCAGACGTGCGGTTTGGAATCGGTATCCGGGTAAATCAGTAACGATCGTCCGGCGCCGATCAGCTCCATCTAGCCGAGCATCTCGCGAGCCGATGCATGGGCTTCAATCGCATCCACCAAGTCGCGGATTTCATCGTCGGCCCAGCCTTCGGCCTGGAGGATCTGGCGGTATTCTATGGGAAGTGTGGACCCTTCCGGATCACGCCACTCTGGCAATCTGTGAGTGACATCCACCAGTTCCCATCGGCTCAGCTGGCCGTATTGTGCAAACACCGACTTGAGTATTTCCTCCTCAGCCTGGGACAACTGGTCACTGGGAGCGACTTTGCCAAGGAGTTCGACCTCGTAGTTCTTTGGAGCTGAGATGTACGTGCTCCAGTAGCTGGGGTGCCGCGGATCGGGCTCGACTGTAATTGCGGAATAGGTCCGGCTGAGAACGGGACCATTGTCCATGCAGACGTAATCGTCGAATGTGATGGGGCTTCCAAATTCGAGAAGGGCTGCCCTGTCGGCCAGATACATGAGCTTCAACAATTTGAGATAGCTCATGGCCTGGCCGCGCAGCCCGAGCAGCAGTGCTGCCGCTTGCGTGGCTTTGTCTTCACGATAGAGATTTGGTGCCATTGGCTTGCCTTTGCGCCTACTGACAATGTCGACTTGCTGCACTCTCAAGTTAAACTCCTCCTTGCTGTTCGTCAATGCACCAACGCTCTCGTGAACCGGCCCGGAATCTCCGGCTTCCTGGCCAGTATTGCCGGCCAGCCAGCATCATGCAATCACATCAACTACACCGGGCCTTCCGCCACGCGCGGCAAATTTGGTCAAAGAGTGGGCGACCATTCACAATGCGGAGCTGCTAGCCAACTGGCAGCGCGCGAGACTTCAAGTCCCTCTTGAAGAAATTGCTCCCCTGGATTAGATTGTGTTGATGTCGCACAATGGGATTCTGAGGATAAAGGCCGCCTCCGTATGCGGCCCCTTCAGTCTTCATGTTACGTTCAGTGACGGGATATCGAAGAAGGTCAACGTCCGACCGCTCCTGTGGGGTCCGGTAATGAACCCCTTTACGGACGAATCGTATTTCGCCAGAGTGACGCTCGATGAGCTGTCCGGGACCGTGACCTGGCCGAATGGCGCGGACTTCGCGCCGGAAGCGCTTTACGATTCGCCCGCCCTCCCCTGACGGTCCCTCGCAGGTACTCTTCCTTATTCGGTTTTCCGGACGCGAGCTCGTTTAGATGTACCTGGACCTGCGCCATTGATCAGGCGAGAAGTCTTTTCCGTGAGCTTTAACAGCGCGTGCAGAGCCTCGTTGACGGCCTTCGATGTTGGAAATGCTTTTGCGATTGAAGGTTCCAGCACAACTACAGCCTTGCCATTGGCAACCTCAGCATGGAACCGGCCTCGTTCCAGTTTCGCAAAGTCCGACCGCTTGTAGTTCGGCCTCAGGTTATCCTTCGCCTTCTTCATACAGCTTCCTTTCACCTCGAGTTACGCGGCGCGCACTAATAATCCGAATTGCTCCTGGCCGATAGGTATGGCTAACGGCAACTAGCCGGTCCAAACTCGAGTAACCAAAAGTAATATAGCGATCCTCAGCCAGAGAGTGGTCGGGATCTTGACCTGAGAGAGCCAAGGGGTCGAAGAACACCGTGGCGGCCTCGTAGAACGAGACCCCGTGCTTGCGAACATTGCTCTCCGCCTTTGCCCCATCCCACTCGATGTCCATGGCCTGGCATATCCTCGATGGCCTGATGGTGTCCACTAGGAGCGACCTGCATCATGGTGCAAGGCCAGACTCAGCCTGCGTCGCCCACGCCAATATGAACACCTGCCAAATCGGACTGCCATCACATCATCAACCGCAAACTCCCGCCTGCATCCCACCGCCCTACCTCCGCTCCCTAAACCACCCCACGATATGCTCCATCGCCCGACAATCATCCTCGTTGTACTCGAGGATCCGCTTGAGCAATCGCGCCCGCACCGGCGGGTCGGCCGGGCGGCGGTTCGTTCGTACAAACGACCTCTCTTCCTGCGCGGGAGTTTCCTGGGGAGGCGACAGCTCGAGGGCGGCCGCGTGCGGGGGGCAAACCACAGACAATACTTGACATGCGGGTCCGATACACCGATACTAAGACGGCCCTCTCGGGCCGGAAAGGCTTGCGCACAACGAATGGCGGCGGGCACCGTCTGCGCACGGCCTGCAGAGTCGAACGCATTCCCGCCGAATCGAGGCGGGCGATATGCAGTCATTCCGTTTGATATCCGCACTGATCATAGGAGTTGAAGCTCTCTGCTTCAGCATCGCGATCGGGACCGACAGTCCTCCTCCACCACGGGCCACCGCTTCGGCACAGCCGGCCTCGTGCATCAGCGAGTGCGGCGATGTCAATTTCAACGGCATGGTCACTTCAGCCGACGTCGTAGGACTGGTGAACCACGTGTTCAAGACTACTGCCGTCCAACTTCCGGAATGCGCCGATGTGGACGACTATGCGGGCATCGACGCGGCCGACATCGTATATCTCATAAACCGCGTTTTCAAAGGCGGGCCCGCACCCATCTGCCCACCCGGTCATCCCGCCTATGATCCGCCGGTGGACAACGGATCCTGGGTGCACGTCGACACCGGGAGCAGAGAGCCGCAGTTCGAGACCAGCTGTTCTGTATTGCTTTCAGCCCAGCTCGGCGGGCCCACAGCGGCGCTCACGATCCCGCTTACCTTTGGAGCCGGCGCCGGCATCAAAGTGGATTCGTCCGTGATTACGACCCCCGACATCCGCGGGGTAACCTACGGCTCGTTGGGCATGAATTCAGGATGGACCATCAAGACATCACGTATTGACCAGGCAGACCACACCATCCTTCTGGGCTTTATTTCCTTCAGCTCAGTCGGCCCGGCAAGCGGGCCGCTGGCGAGAATACATTTCGTCCCCGTGGCGCCGCCGGACTCCCTGGTTACCGTGCTCGACACCACCACGGTTCCGCCGCATAGCAGCCTCAGCTTCACCACCACAATGGCCCAAAACAGGACCCCTCGCTTTGATCGCGGAGTAATGATCTGGGAGGCGCCCGGTGTCGTGGCCATTCACGTGGGATACCCGGAGAGCTCCCTACACCTGACTACGCCTACACCTTGGATTGCGTGGAGCTACCACCCGTTATCCGGACTTCCACAGACTGCGTATGAACTGGAATGCGGCAGCGATGACGACTGGCTCGTGGCGGAGCTGTGGCAGCCCGGGCTGGTGACGAGCACAGATACAGGCATCACGTACGGGGGAAGTGCACTCGTGCCTGGCCACGTGAACTATTGCAGAATACGGGTCTTCGATGGGACCGACTGGACCGGCTGGAGTCACTCGGCATTCCGTTTGATCGGCCCCCCTCTTGCCCCCGAGCCGGTGGGGCCTCTCAGCGGCGATTGTCTGGAGAATGGCAACAGAATTCGCCTGGAGGCCTTCCATTCCGGCTTGCTCCCCGGCGACACTATTGCGACAGAGTTCAGCCTGTTCCGAGTGACAGCGAGCCAGGACACGCTGCCCGTGGCCACGTCACCGTGGCTTCCCAGCATCCCTCCTGCCAATGACGTGTGGTGGGAGCCTGCTGATACGGTGTTCGAGGATTCACTCTATCTCTGGACGGCCAAAGCCAACAACGGTTTCTACACAAGCCCACCATCGGTGCCGGAGACCTTCTCTCGCAACGAACTGAATCGAGAACCGGATACCGCGCAGATCGTGGAGCCCAGGGGTGCCTCCATCGTATACTCCTGTTCGCCAGCTCTCACGTGGCATGTGGGCACCGACTCAGACCTCTGCGACCGCGCGCACCTCTGGTATGTGGTGGAGCGCGCTTCGTCCGCGGACTTTTCCCAGGGTTGGGTGAGTACCGAGATCCTCGACCCCCTGGATACAGCCGTCGCGTTCGGACCGGCCCTGAGCGTTTCAACGCGCTACTGGTGGGCGCTCCATGTGGCGGATGCAGACAGCGCATTTGGTCCAGCGGCCATTCAGAACTTTCGCGTGTACCAGCCGGGCGATGTGGAAGCCTCCTGGTCTGTTTCGTCCTCCGACGTCATCACGCTGGTGAATTACTTATTCCGAGGGAGTGTACTGCAGGTGCCTTCCTGTGCGGGCGAGGTAACGGGGGATGGCGTGATCACGGCGAGCGACGTGATCCGACTGGTGAATTTCATCTTCAAAAGCGGCACCGCGCTTTTCGGATCGTGTTGCGAAGGTCCCCCATAGGGTGAGGCAACAAGCAGCCGTGTATGGACCGGATACTCAGAACTTACCGCTTCCGCCGCGTCCGCTGCCGGGGGGCGACCTTTGGGCTTTCCCTCGCAGGCAGCGACTTGGCCGCTTCCTCCAAAGCCATCTGTTGGGCCCGTTCAGCTTCAGCTTCCATTAGCGCTCTGCGCTTCTCGGCGAACCTTTCGTACTCGGTCTCGGCCCGGGCATCGGCTTCGGCTTTGTTGACGGCGCCCTTGTCGGGCAAGACCCTTCGCTCGTTGAACTGCAGAAACTCATCCAACTTCACCTGCCAGTCGCGCAGGAACACCTGTTGGCGCCGCCGGGCCTGGTCTTCGGCAAAGTCGAGCCACATCGTCACAATGCGGTTGAGTTCGCCGATTTCCTCCTGATTCAGATAGTTCTTTGCGATCGTGACGTCGCCTCTGCGTACGAGGTCGCCCTTCCACGACGTGAGCCCCATGTTGGGCCTTTGATGATCGGCGCGATCGGCGATCAGTTCCGCGGCGGTCTTGCCGGTGGCAGCGTAGTGCAGCTTGTTCTGAATGACCTGGAAGAAGGTCAACACCTCGGACCTCTGGGGATCGTAATCGGTCGCCAGGGCAAAGATCTCGCGCACACGGAGATAAACTCGTCGCTCGCTCGCCCTGATGTCCCGAATGCGCTCGAGCAGCTCATCGAAGTAGTCGGGGTATCCTCGGCCTTCGACGGGTGGGTTCTTGAGCCGCTCGTCGTCCATGGTGAAGCCCTTCACCAGGTACTCGTGCAGTCGCTCCGTAGCCCAGATGCGGAACTGCGTGCCGCGGGGGGAGTGGACGCGGTAGCCGACGGCGAGAATCGCGTCCAGGCTGTAGTGCTCAATATCGCGGGTGATTTCCCTGACACCTTCCTGACGAACTATCCGGAATTTCCGGATAGTTGCCCCGGGGTCGAGTTCGCCTTCCTCGAAGATGTTCTGGAGATGCTCGCTGATCGTGCGCACGTCTTTCTGAAAGAGATCCGCAATGAGCGCCTGGCTCAGCCAAATCGTCTCTGCGACAAACCGGCACTCCAGGCGAGTGCGGCCATCCTCGGTTTCATAGAGGATGATCTCGCCTGTGGGCTCTGAGTTCCCGGCCATGTCGTGTGTCACTGATTTCGTGTCCCAGCAATCCAAGTCGTTGCGAATGGTGGCAGACTGCGGCTCAACAAGCAATCACATCCTGTCGGAGCCTGATGGTAAGCCGTTATTAAGATGCCAGTTACGGGACACAGGCCCCTCTCGGCCCAAGCGCCGCCACGAAGTCCCAGAAGCGCTGGCAGGCCGCCTTCTCGTCGGCGGGGCGCTCGGCCAGGATGTACTCGATGGCGCCCTCCCCGCCCGCGCGACGAATCCACATGCCAAAGAGGTAGGTGACATCCTGCGTGGGGTCGTCTTCGATGTCGAAGTAGATCTCGGTGGGCACATCCGGAAACGAATACCCCGGCCGGATATCGGGCTGACCGGCCAGGTCGTGATAGAACAGGACCTGGAACGCATAGTGCTCTTTGAAGTGGGTGCGCTTGCCGTTGCGTTCCTCCCAACCCTTGCCGGCCTTGATGTCCACGTGCTCGTAGTACCAAGCCCCGAAGTTCGAGCTGCCGTCGTCATGACGAAACAGCAGGTCGGGCCGCCCCACCTGGTCGCCTGAGATGAGCACGCCTTGGTAAATCAGCCGGGCCCCGCCTGACATGAGTGCGAGCGTCTGGTCCGCCGCATCCCGGGTGGAAAGTGCCTGGAGATCGTCGACGGTGTCGTAGCCCAGGCAGGCGATGTAGTCCCGTTCGGTCTGAAGGCCCTTCTCCCACAGGAGCTGGACGAACTTGCTCACCTCGCCCTTTTGCGCGGGGTCGCCGTTGGCGTCGAGGTACACCCGATGTGCGCATTAGGTGAAGTTGTAGAGGTCGACGGTGGTGATGGTGGGCATGGCGGGGGGAGTTCCGGTCTTAACTCACGCTCAAATCTCTACGCAAGACCTGTCCGGTGAACACGGTAGCTTCCGGTCATACTCAGAACTGGGGCCTTAACTTGGCGTTGCTTAGTACTGCCGACTATCGGGTCGTCCGAGGCGAGCGCGAATTCCATCCATGTCTCGACGCAGAGCTTTCGACACGTCTGGCCAATTGAATGGATCGGGCGCCATCCTGGCTTCTGCCCACTGAGTGTCAAGATAGCCGATGAGTTCTCCGGCGCGACTTAGACGGTCAGTGATCTCTGAGACGTTTGCGATGCGCTCGCGGGCGGACTTGATCAAGATCGGCGTATCCACGACAATTGCGTCCACATACACAAATCGCTGAACCAATCTCTGCAGATGGTAAGCACCCAGGTTTGAAAGTCGCACAGCCTCAAGAGCTCCTGGCGAGGAGCGAGGTTCGCGTCGCCCAGCTGTCTCTATCAAACCCCCGTAATAGGCCCTGCTGAGGCCGATATCGATTTGTGAGGGGGTGTACCCTAGCGCTTGGGTAGCTGCGTAAAGTGTATGGATCTCAACGAAACCGGTCTTAGTAGACCTCGCTAGTCCTACAAGTGAACCGAGGATTATCGGAGTCAGGAAGTGTGTTCTCCCGTCACTTGTCGCAGGGTCAAAAAGGTTTGTAACTGGGGACCTTGTCGGGTCGTAGTGTTCCCCATCACCGTATATCACAGCCCTTAAAAATTCGTGAACTGGTACAAAATATTGTCCAGTACGCTGATACACATCGACGATTTTCTGAGTATGGACGTGCCCGCTTCCGAAAAATTCTTTTACAAAGTCCAGTGCGCGGCGGACGTTGCCGCCAGACATATTGTCTATTGCCTCATTGAGATCGCCGTTTCCTACGAGTGATTCCTGGAAGGCTCGAATGATAGCTTCTAGCCTTGGGAACTTGCCATGAACATTTGTGGGCAGTCCTTGTATTGCTATCTCGCCATTTGCCAAGCGAAGACCGAAGGCCAGTCGTCGCTCTACGACCTTGTCAATCCGCGGTTGAGAAATCGTGAAAGCCTTTGGGTGATAGGCGCTGAGAGCGCCCCCTCGTAGGGATCGATGGAACGTTTCAGGGCGGAGAGTTAAGAACACTGTTGCCGGCCATGATTCTGCCATTTCCTGAGCCATCAAGAAGACGTCCTGCTGGATGGCGTCGGTCCGCTGGTCTGCATTGTCGAGGAATACGATGACTTGCTTACGTCTCGCCTTGGAGAGATGTTCGAGCGATGCCCGAAGATGCTGATCACGGGCTTTCATGTAACTCTCCAGGTACTCGAGTTCCTTCTCTTGGTACCGCGTCGGGTCACTTTCTCTGAGCGAGCCGTAGATGCCGGAGCGAAACCTTTCCAAGTTCTTGTGATAGACTCCGAGGACGAAACTGCGGGATTCAATGTCGACCGAGTGGTCGTCGAGGAGCTGTCGGCCGATTTCTTCGAGGACGAATTGTCGTAGATGTTCCGCCAAAGCAGCCTTCGACCCAAAGTCAATGTACAAAGTCAGCGCGTCATCGAAGACGTCACGAGCCTCGACGTGGATTAGGTGCCTAATGAATGTGGTCTTGCCAACGCCCACATCACCGATCAACAAGATTGGCCGGCGACTGAGACTCTCTGAAAGGATCTCTGGGGAGATGCCCTCCCTAGTCTCTGCCGGTTCTAGCGACGGCCCCGGACTGTGTGCATCAAATATAGAGGAGTAGCGAGCGCGAAGGATTTCCTTGCTAGTGAGGGCGTACTGCGAAAGGGCACCACTCCGACAATAGCAGGAAGATAGGAACTCAGCCTCGATTTCCCGTCCTCCGGTGAGGTCTTCAAGAACCAGCTCACTGAGAATCTTCAGGTCCGTTTGAAATTCGTTGCGTCCCTTCAGACCCGGATAGCCTGGAATCAACGATGCGAGTTTTGGAGGGAGTGGAGAAGGGCCGATTCCTAGAAGGCGGGCTTCAAGGCGCCCTTCGAGCAGGCCATTCTTTGACAGACTGTCCCATAGCACTTGGAAATCGCTCAGCATCTCCTGGTGCGAATTGAATAGCAGAGCTCGCCCTTCCCATGGGGCAACTCCATCGCCGCGACTCGCGATGAATGCCACTAGCTGATGGCCATTCGTGACCGCGCCAACGGGCACTCCCCTCTCTTGGCAATAGCCCGCAACCTGTTCCAAGGCAGCTCTTAAGTCCGCATAGTCACGGCGTAGCTGGCTGAGGGCGTACTCCCGGCGATATTCGCCAGCGGGCAGCTCAAACGAGACGCCCTCCCGCTTCGCCTCAATAATCAATACACGTCTGCTAGTTGATAGCACGTAATCGGCGTATTCTCCGCCGTGTTGCTCCTCGGAAACACAGTCTTCCTTCGCCCAACCTAGGCAGTCAAATATGAGGGAATCGATCAGATGGAGCCTTGTCGTGGCCTCGTTGCGATCGCCGCCGGAAGTACTAGTGACGAGCCTCGCTAGCATTGCTCTGCATTCTTCGTAACTCATCGAGCGCTCCCTAAGACAGATTTCTGACAAGCGCGCAGTCTCCTAGTCACATGATCTCCACGAAGATGTGCGCTCGGCCTCAGAGAGTGCATGATTCGGCCGGGCATAGCCCTCGTGGGATACGCGCATTTCAGTGCAAGAGGACACACATCGCATGCAGGTATCTGCCTGCACACCTGACGTGTTAGATCGATCAGTCCATAGTTGTAGAGTCGTGACGTTGCTCGCGGAGTTAATTCGTCAGCAAGATTCATCAGCCAACGCTTGCGTCGCGTCTCCCCATCGAACGAAAAACCGAAGAATCGCGCGTAGAGTCTGACTACATTGGCATCGATTATTGTGTCACGAACTCCGAAGTGCAGTGATCTCATGGCCCCAGCAATGTATGGCCCGACTCCGGGCAGGCTAAGCAGCTCCCTCCTGTCGACTGGGATCGCTTTGTCTTCAAGTGCCTTTGCCAAGGCTCTAAGTGAGGCCTCCCTCCACACGAGACCTAAGCGGTCAAACACGGGCGGGCAACCCGCTTGGACGAAGGCTCCTGGCGTTCGAAAACGCCTGCAAAAATGCCGATATACCGGCAGGACCTGCTCAGCCCGGGTTCGCTGGAGCATTACTTCCGCCACAAGGGCATGCCAGATATTGGAAGTTGAGCGCCACGGGAAGGATTCGTAGTTAGCCTTCCCCCACCTGACTACGTGGCGGCGCAGATACGCCCTCGAAGAGGGACTAGCCCTGGTTGGCACAGGTTCAAATGATGAACCGTTTCGGCGCTAAGTCAAGTCATGGCAAGCGGCTTGAAAGAGCTCGCGAGCTCATCCCGTGGGGAGGGTAAGAACCCTGGGGCCTTTGATGCTGACCGATTCAACACCCTTTTCGTCGAGAAGCATTATCATCGCCTTGGCAATTGCCGCTACTACTGGGACTACCACAGAATTGCCGAACTGGCGGTACGCTTGCGTGTCTGACACAGGTTGCCGGAAATCCTTCTGTGTCGGATCAAAGTAGCGGGTGTATTCCTCAGGGAAACCCATCAACCGAGCACATTCAAGTGGAGTCAGCCGCCTCGGACGTACACCTCCTGGCTGATCAATGAGGACCTCGGCTCCATCCTTGTGATACCGGGCCGAAATTGTGCGAGTTACCTGCCCGGGCCTAAATGGGCGCGCGATCAATCCGTACCCGAACCCATTCCCGGCCCTTGCATGGTGGGCTTTGTGTCGCACAAGTGTTTTCCAGGTGCCGGGGCCCAATGTGTATTGTTCACTGGCTGATTTCAGGATCAATTTGCCGAGTGATGGTCGCGTTTTCGGTGGCCGGGGGAATTCTATTTCTTGCTCTGCGATGCAACAGTCAGGGTGATAGCCGACTATGAAGATTCTCTCCCTGTGCTGTGGGACCCATCCTTGCGCATCAATTATCCGATGCGTGATTACATAGCCCAGTTCATTCTCGAGAGTGTCCCGGATCACGCGGAAGGTACGCCCGCCATCATGCCGTTGAAGATTCTTTACGTTCTCGAGCAGAAAAGCACGGGGCTGCTTAGCCCGGATGATCTCCTTGACATTGAAGAACAGTGTTCCCTGTGTCGGATCATCGAAGCCATGTGGCCTGCCCAAGCTCTTCTTTTTTGATACCCCGGCCAAGGAGAACGGCTGGCATGGAAAGCCAGCAAGCAGGATATCGTGGGAAGGAACAGCTTCTGGCGGCAGTTTCGTGATATCGCCGGGGGGAATGGTCGGAAATAGCTCCTGAAAGTCCGGCCTCTCGTGGAAGAAACACTCATATTGTTGACGTCCACGCAGGATTGACCCGGTAAGCGGCTTGGTTTTCACGTAGTGTTGACCCGCAAGCACTGACCGGAGCGGCCCCGCCAGCTGACACTCGCGGGCTGTCCAGGTGGATCGGTTTTCGGTGAAAAGAGTGGGTCAGCGTTCGGTGAACGTCAACAGGTCACCGCTTCCGTGGCTTCATGGTTTTGATTCGCTTGAGCACCTTAGCTTCGTCCCGTAGCGCATGCCAGAGATCCCAGCAGGCCTGGCCGTTGAGCCAAAAATCAGGTGAGGTCCCGAAGTATTTTGCCAGACGCAGTGCTGTAGCCGCCGTGACACCGCGCCGACCCCGGACGATTTCGTTCACGCGCTGGAACGGCACCAGGATCCCGTCGGCCAGCTGCTGCTGTGTGAGCCCGGCCGGCTTGAGGAACTCTTCCAGCAGCATTTCACCAGGGTGTGTGGGCTCGCGATGTGTTGGTAGCGTAAAGGAACGCATGGTGGGTAGAGTTTCCCTTTCAATGATAGTCGGTAATTTCAACGGCCACCGGGCCCTTCGCGGTCCATTCAAAACAGACCCTATACTGTTGATTGACTCGAAGGCTGTACTGTCCGCGTCGATCGCCAGTCAGAGCCTCCAGCCGATTGCCCTTGTGCCAGGCCAAGTCCCTCAGATCCACCGCCAAATCCAACCGTTCGAGCTTTTGGCACGCTACCTTCCAGAGCACGCGGGGGCACGCCCGACGGGCATAGGCACTGTCCCGCCCATGGTACACATCGGCTGTCCCCTGGTCTCGAAACGACCTGATCACGAGGACACGATAGCATAAATACCATGCTATCGCTGTCACGTCAACTAGAATGTGATGGAGGCGCGGGTGCCGAGCCGCTATGCCGAATGCAAGGGGCGGCTCGCCTGATCCGCCATCACATGGTGAGGGTGCAGCGGAGGCAAGGTGCCGGTCTAGTTACACCGATGGTGTTCTGCGGGTGCAGTGCCAGCCTCCTCGGCGCGCTGAGCCGCGTCCCTGCTCTACCGAATCTCCATCCGGGCGATCGCCTGCGATACCGTCTTCACCTTGCCGTCGCCGTCGCGGCTCAAGACTATCGCCACCAGTGACGCCGGCCCGCTTGGGCAGGCACGCTTGTCCCTTGGGTGACCACTCGCCTGAAGACGTGATACACATCGGGCAAGTCGGCTTCGACGGTGTCCACGGCGATTGGGGCGGGCATTCCGGTACCCAGGCGGTACTCGTGGTAATCGGCAAGCCCGGGCGCCAACGGCGAATCCCACAGCACGTCCCCACGGCCAACGCTCACGTAAGGTGTTCCCTGGTGGCAGGATTCCCCGGTACCGGCCGGCAGCGGACCGGAGCGCCGGAGACCCGGCCTCCCCGGATGGTCCGAAACTATTTCCGAAAGTCCTCGATCATTTGGTGACACTTGAAGTCAGCATTCGCACGATAACCCACGATCAGTATCACATCTCAACGCTCGGGCTTGACGAACGCTACGCGCAGCACTAGCTTTTGGGTAATTCGCCTTGGCGAAGGTGGATAGCGAAAGCTATCGGGGGCCCGCATGGGCCCTTTGTTTTCACAGCAACTTCCGCCCGTAAATTCTACCCCCCGGCTGGTCGTATTTCGACCGGAGAATTCGGATGATACTCCTTGCGAATGGCGCTGGCTCCCCTGCCTGAAGACCATGCTCAAGAAGAATTTCCGTCCGGCTGGGATGCGCGTGTTTGCAGTCAGAGCCTACATCACAGGGGACTCGCGCTTGACCCCGCACACACTGGGTCGCTGTTTGCCTCGCAGTTTTCGGCCAGCCGTCGCCCGTGCGGGCCCCAACCCGGGCGCCGTGCAACGGTCAGTAGGATTGAGTCTTCTCGCCATACGATCCCGGGCCTCTGGGCCCCGACGCGGGGGTATGCATGATGTCAAAGGCTAGCTTCAATCCGAGTGTTGCCTTGCTGCTGGTTCTCACCTTCGCGCCCCACGCTTTCGGACAGGGCACGATTGTTGTTTCGGGTGACGATGCCGATGACATCGGCCACTGCCAGGGTTCCAACTGCGGCGGACTCTATCCGGCTCTCTTCACGTTTGCCGTAAACCATTCGGGTACAGGCGGCAGCGGCCTGCTGGCCCTCGGCGTGAATGGCTTTGTGGCGCAGGCGTCCCTGGAAAGCTGGATCGATACGGCCCAGGGAGGCCCCGGCACGCCCATTACCATCGTGACCGATCTGGACGACCTGGACACCATCACCTTCGAGCGATTTCAGGTACTCTACCTGCCTTCGGGAGCGAACCATACCAACGGCGGCATCTTCTTGGAGCAGCTCGCACGCGTCAACGCCCGCTGGCAGGATGTCGCGCGCTTCGTAAACGAGAGCCATGGCAGCCTCATCGCGCTGACGCAGGCTTACTTGCCCGGCAAGTATGAGTGGCTGCCGGTACTGCTCCTCGACCACGACACCGATCTCGTCGATGTCAAGCCCACCCCCGCCCTGACCGACTCGCTGTCGCCGGGAAGCACGATCGCCAACATGAGGCATTGTTGCTACCACACATATTTTGACGGGCCCGCCGACTTCGGTGGGCTCGACGTCCTCGCCACGACTTACTCCCCGGCGACCGGTGAATCGGGACCCCCTGTGCTCTTGGGGGGCGCTTCCATCTTTCTCGAGTACGACTGCAACGGCAACGGGATTCCCGACAGCACCGACATACAGATGGGGACGAGCTTGAATTGCAACGGCAACCGTTTCCCCGACGAATGTGAGCCCGATGGCGACGGTGACGGCCTGCCCGACCCGTGCGACGACTGCACCGATTCCGACGGGGACGGGTTCGGCAACCCGGGCTATTCCAATCCCTCCTGTCCTGTGTATGACAACTGCCCGTACGTGTTCAACCTACAACAGAATCTCTGCGACTGTGGAGCCGACGCCGACGCCGACAGCGTAGTGAACGATTGCGACAACTGCCGCGCGGTGCCCAATCCAGCGCAAGCCGACCAGGATAGTGACTCGAACGGCGACGCCTGCGACAACTGCCCGCTGGTTTCAAATCCCAACCAGAAGGACCCCGATCGCGATGGACAGGGTGAGGCGTGCGACACCTGCGAAGACAAGGACGGGGACGGTTTCGGGGATCCGCAGTACGCGGGAAACCTCTGCCCCGACGACAACTGCCCCGGTGCGCCCGACACTGCGCAGGCCGACGCAGATCAGGACGGCGTGGGCGATGTGTGTGACAACTGCGTGTCGGTAGCCAACTCTAACCAGCTCGATCCGGACGGAGATGGCCTGGGAAGCGCCTGCGACGACTGCGAGGATTCAGACGGCGACGGTTTCGGCGACCCGGGCTTTCCCGGCAACACCTGCGCCCCCGACAACTGTCCGTACTCTTACAACCCCGGGCAGGGCGTCTGCCTGAATTACGCGGTCACCCTTAAGGTGAAGGCCGAAAACGGCCACGGCGAGGATACGCTCATCGTGGGCTGCACCGGCAGCGTGTATCTCTCCGTGACCTCGAATCAGACGGTGGGCGCCGTGGTGATGTCGACACTGCTTTCCGCCTTGCCGGGCCCCACGATGCCCAACCCCGTTCTCGACGCTTCCCGGTGGACACTGCTGCCGGCCGGAAGCGCCTTTGAGGTATTGTCTGTCAGCAACAGTCACCAGGACGGAACCTCTCCCGACTCGCTCGTGCTGGGACTCTTGGATTTCAATTCTGCCGGCCTGCCTGCGGGCATTCACGACGTGGCAAGGCTCGATTTTGTGCCCACCAGCGCGGGATCACTCCTGTGGGATACTGTCGTCACGCCGCCAGTGAACTATACCAGCCTTGCGGATGCCTTTGGGAATCCCCTGGCCTCGGTGTATGACAGCCTCGTGTTCGATGCGCCATCGATTGTCATCATCGTCGATTCCAGTGCGGTATGCGATACCTGCCAGGGACAGATTCCGGGCGATGTCGACGGCAATGGCGCCATTGGCCCCGGCGACCTGGGCATCTTGACGGAGTATGTGGACTGCATCGCGCCCATGCCAGATTCCTCAGCCAACGCCGATGTGAACGGCGATTGCCTCGTGGATCAAGACGACGTGAACTATCTGTCTGCGTGGCTGTCTCAAGGCGGCCCCGCGCCTGTGGCGTGCACTTGCCAGGATCCCGAGCTGGCCGCCTGCGGTGCCCAACCCGACTGCCAGCTTTCCTATGCGGACGCCTGCCTTTTGGCGTGTCCGGCCGGCGACCAGCCCTTTACGGCCTTCCTCATCGGCACTCAGGGCGACGCCATCTCGGGCTCGACCGACATCTGGCTCGACTTTTCCGGCTGCGCCAACGTCATGCCCTGCTCCAGCGAAACGTCGTGGCCCCTGGTGTATCCCACCTCGCCCACCGACGATTTTGGTCGAGCCGTGTTCCACGTGAACGCCGGCGGCTGCGACGTGGGCTGCTTCGTGAATGTGGTCAGCACATGTGGAGCGATCGCAAGCGTGCCGTTTAAGGCGCTGGATCACAACGGCGATCTCTTGGTGAAACCCGGAGACTTCACCGGTGGAAGCTGCAACGACTTCGATTGCAACGGCACACCAGGGCCCGAGGATCTCTCAAACCTGGGCCAGCACCTGGGGCACAATTGCGCGCCCGACCCGTGTGATCTCATCGGCCATGATATGCGTCTTTCGCGCGACACGGCGCTGCACGTTGGCGACATGATCGACGTAACCCTGCGCATCGACAACAACACCACCGGTACGTGCTTGCTGGATAGCGTGGTATTCTACCGCTCGGGGTTTGACTTAAGCTCGGTGCCCGTGGCCTTTGCCGCAGTGGCCGCGGGCGAAAACCTGGGTCCAGGGGACTCGGCCCTGGTGAGCACCCCCTACACCATACCTGGAGGCGGCCACGGCTGCCTGTCTGCCCGCCTGTACACGTCCTGTTGCGATTCGTCCACCTGGGCCGAGTACTGTGTGTATGTCATTCGCGTGGCCTGTCCGCCCGATACGGCCTTCGAGTTTGTGTACTGGATTCCCACGCCCCCCGTGTACTACGAGCCGATCATTTCGCCTCTGCCCATAGGGTTTTCGGCGAGCCTGGGTCAGCCCGAGGGGATGATCTTTGGCACCGACACCGTGTCGGCGAGAATCTCCATCGACTCGATTGCCACACTGGGGGCCAGTGCCTCGATACTCATGATCTTCTGCACCGACGCCAGCTGCGATACGGTGATTACCTCACGTGAATTCAAGGTGTACTACCAGCAGCAGCGAGGCGATGTAAACGAAGACTGCAAGGTGACCTCGGCCGATGTGATCTATCTGGTGAACTACGTGTTTAAATCGGGTCCTCCGCCCACGCCGCTCGCCGTTCTGGGGAACATCAACTGCGCCGGCGATGTGACTTCAGCCGATATCATCTGGCTGGTGAACTACATCTTCAAGGGCGGCCCGCCGCCGTTGGACACGTGTGGCCCCTGAGTGTGACAATGGACCTGGCGGTGCCGCAGGCCAGCTCGGCGGCATCGGGTGGGTGAGCGCGGCTCGGAGTCCCACGGTGTCACGATGCTCCGGATACATGCCGCGGTAGGCGAAAGCGTTGGAGTCGTCTGAGCCAAAGGAGTCGTTGTATGGACCCTTGGGCGTCGTGGTAATGGACAGGGGGTATTGGGGAAGCACTTGCGGCTTCCAAATCCCCTGCGGGTCGAGGAGCGGGACTCGGTGGTTCTGGAACTGAAAACCCTGGGTCAGCAGGGTGCGCGGCAGGACTTCGCCGTACAGGCTGACCTGGGCGTGGAGCCACTCGAAGGCGGCGAGGCGGACGTCGAGGTCCGTCACTGGGGGTGCCCCGGTGTGTGGGGCGGGGGCGGTGCGAGTGTGCGGCCGGTGCGCTTGCCGTGTCTCGTGAATGTGGCCAATCGATGCATCGACGCGGTGCATCTCCTTGGAGTAGAAGGCCTAAGCCAGCCCGAGCAGATATGCGCCAAAAATAGGTGGAAGGAGGGACGAAGGCAAGGGCTGGATACGACACGCTGTGTAGGTGCGGCTGCTGCGGAATGTGAGCCGGATGTGAGAAGATTCGACAAACCGCAGCGGCATCATACCGACCATGAATCGAGCCGACGAGAGTCGGATTCGCGAAATCCGCGGCCAGCGGGTAGTCCTCGACCGGGATCTGGCGGAAGTCTACGGCGTGGCCACCATGCGCCTGAACGAGCAGGTGAAGAGAAACGCAGCCAGATTCCCGGGCGATTTTGCATTTCTCCTTACACCTTGACGTCGACTCTGCCGATATGTAAATTGAATATCGAATATTCAATTGTACGGAGGGTAGATGATCGCCCGCACGCTGACCGGCCGACTCAGAAAGGCGGCCATGCAGTTTCCCGTGGTGACTCTGACCGGCCCGCGCCAGTCAGGCAAAACCACGCTGGTGCGATCGGTGTTCAAGAGCCACGAGTACGTATCGCTCGAATCCCCCGACCACCTCGAATTCGCGCTACAGGATCCCCGTGGGTTTTTGAATCAGTTCTCCGGACCCGTGATCCTCGACGAGGTGCAGCGAACCCCGAGCCTGTTCTCCTACATTCAGTCAATAGTGGATGAAAACGACAGATCAGGGCAATTCATACTCACCGGATCACAGAACTTCCTGTTGCTTGAACGGATCTCGCAATCGCTGGCCGGACGCAGTGCGGTGCTACACCTGCTGCCATTTTCACTCTCGGAACTGGCTGGACGATCGCCTTTGTCCCTGGACACGCTGGGCCGGTCTGCTCCCCGACGTGAGAAGCCTCCGCGGCTGGACTTGCTCGCGATGCTTCTTGCTGGGTTCTATCCTCGCATTCACGACAAGCATCTGCCTCCGCGCGACTGGCTGGGTCCGTACTATCAGACCTATCTTGAACGCGACGTGCGCAGCGTCTTGAAGGTGGGCGACCTGGACGCCTTCTCGCGCTTCGTGCGCCTGTGCGCCGGGCGCAATGCCGGGCTTCTGAATCTGTCGGGGCTGGCCTCGGACTGCGGCATCACTCACACCACGGCTCGGCGTTGGATTTCGGTGCTCGAAGCGAGCTTCGTGATCACCCTCCTGCGCCCGCACCACAAAAGCTACGGCAAGCGGCTCATCAAGAGTCCCAAGCTCTACTTTCTCGACACGGGACTGCTCTGCTTCCTACTCCAGATCCGCACCCGTGAGGAACTCCTCCATCATTCCTCAAGGGGTTCCGTGTTCGAAAGCTATGTGCTTTCCGAGTTGATAAAGAACTTTGCCCATCGCGGAGAACAGCCCACGATAAACTTCTGGCGAGAAGCCACGGGGCGGGAGGTGGATTTCATGATCGACCTCGGGGCACGGATCATTCCCATGGAGGCTAAGTCCGCACAAACGGTGGCCGCCGACTTCTTCAAGGAAATCGGCGCCTGGCGAGCGCTGAGCGGCAAAGTGGATGCCCCCGCTGCCCTGATCTATGGTGGCGATCAGTCATTCGTCCGCCAGGGTGTGGCGGTTTGCCCATGGTTTGTATTTTAACTCACACTAACTAACGAAGATGCACCTCCCGCGGAGGGCCGGCATCACCGCACTGCCAGGATTGCCCAACGACTCCCCAGGCGGCCAAAGCCAAGTGTGATTGCTTTTTCTGCGGAGGGCCGCATATTCCGCATATGGCCAGGCAAAAGATCGACATCTCCCAGCTCACACCGGCCGAAAGGCTGGCGCTCATCGAAGAGTTGTGGGACAGCCTTGAAGACGCCGACGTACCGGTCACGCCGCCCCAGGCGCAGGAACTGGATCGACGGGAAGCACTTCACCGACAAAGTCCGGGACGAGGTCGTCCCTGGCGCGAGGTACTCGACGAGATTCAACAGAAGCGCGCCTGATCATCTTGCGGCTGCTGCTCGAGCCGGAGGCACAAGAGGATCTCGCCGCCACCTTCGAGTGGTATGAACAGCAACACGCCGGGCTTGGCAGCGTGTTTCTGGCCGAAGTTGCGCGCGTACTGATTGCAATTGAATAGGACCCGTTTCGAAGCCGTATTGTTCGCGGGTAATCGCGCCGCGCCCGGCTACGACGCTTTCCGTACGCAGTGTACTATGTGATAGATGGTGAGATGGTCTCCGTCACAGCGATCATGCACGAGCATCGCAGCCCGCGATCTTGGCAAGACAGAGACGCAACAGCCCAATAGCCGCATTACGTGAGTGGATCACCCAGACTCTCGCGATGAGGCTCGCCCGCCGATGGCCAGGTTCGTGCAAAGCCGAGCCTAAGTCAGGCACACAAGTTTACACAAATGTTGTTGCAGGGAAGCGCCGACTACGTAGAATGGGGCGTCCGGCCGCGCTAATGCAACCCGGCCAGAACTTGGCAACGCAATGGGTGATTTCGAAGATACTCTGACCTTTCGCCTCTTTGCACGTCCCTCCTTCGCCGAGGGGCTGTCCAGATTATTCGACTTCAGCGGTTCAATGCAGGCATACAATCGAAACAAGACTGCCAATGAAGCCGATGTTCGAGCGTTGACGGCGGATTGGATCATGGTAGGAAAAGGCATGCAGGAAGCCATGAATCAGTGTGAGAAAGAGATCGCCCAATAAGCCGCGCGAAGAGCATCAAGCCGAAATCTCTGTAATGCAACGGCGGGCCTTCTCTGGCCCCATTCCGCCTCCCGAAGCACTCGAAAAATACAACCGGGTTCTCCCAACTGCCGCCGAGCGCATCATGGCCATGGCGGAGTCGCAATCTGCTCACAGGCAAAAAATGGAAACCCGAGTGATCGAGTCAGTTATCAGGCGCTCATACCTTGGCCTGACATTTGGATTCATTCTGGGGCTGCTTGTTGTCACCGCGGGAATAGTATTGATTTACCTGGGGAGACCCATCGAGGGGAGCGTGGTGAGCGGCTCCACCATCGTCGGCTTGGTATCCACTTTCATCTATGGGACCAAGACGCGGCGGGAGCAGATCAGGCAGAAGCAGGAGCAGTAGTCACGGGATGGCTGTTGTCTCAGTCCCGTTCACACAAGTTCCAGACCATCTTTCCTTCCCGCTGATCCACCGGCAGCCTATCCTCACCGTACAGCCAGCAATTCCACCCGTCCTCTTTGGGCCGGGGGGCCGGGAACGCGTACTCGATCACGAGCCGAAACGGGCCGTCAATCGCCCCTTGCCAATATGTGCGATTTACATATTCTCATATGCAATATGCACATTATCGAAGATCAGTCCGCATCGGTGCTCTTCGGCAAGACCCGCCGCGGCGTACTCACGCTGCTCCTTGAAAACCCCGACCACGACTTCTACATGGGCGAAATCGCGAGTGTGCTTGGAGTCGTCCCGGGCGCCATCCAGCGGGAACTCGCCAAGCTTGTGGGTGCCGGGATCCTGACGCGCCGCAAGCGAGGCAAGCAGGTGTACTTTCAGGCCGACCGGGAATGCCCGATATTCCCCGAGCTGCGGCGCATGGTAACCAAGACCTCCGGGCTGATCATGTCTTTGCAGGCAGCCCTTAACCCACTGCGGGAACAGATCCGGCTGGCGCTGGTGTATGGCTCGTTCGCCTCCGGGGAGCAGGGCCGCTCGAGTGATGTGGACCTGCTAGTCGTAGGTGAAATCAGTTACGCGGATGTGATTGCAGTCCTGACACCGGTGGAAGATCGTGCAGGGCGTGAGATCAACCCCACCGTGTACTCATCGCGCGAGTTTGCTGCCAAGATGGGCCGCGGCAATCGCTTCGTGCAGACGCTTCTGGCCGGCCCCACTCTGCCCCTGATCGGTCGCGCCCTTGACGCTGAACGATTGGCTGACAGCAGGGTGGCTGCGTCTTCACCACGCAAGCCGCGACGAGATTGAAGACTTCGAGTCACGCGTGGACATAAGCGAAGTCGAGGCGGAGGCCATGTTGGATCTGGCCAAGGAGGTGCAGCAACTTGTTACGGAGAAACTCAGAGGATCACTTCGCAACGGCTAGTCCGGAGTAAAGCAATGCGGGCTCAAGCGGCGGGGCCCTGGTGGCTACTCACCTGCCCTGTTCGAAGATTCGCGGGATTTCGAATGGCGAACCGGATTTGCCCGCCAGCCGCCACTCCACGTCCGTAAGCTCTGAGTGGACATCATGGCCAAATGCGGGATCGTGGGCAGCCGCCACGATCTCGCGCACCAGTTGAAGACTGATTTCAATCGCCTTCGGCGTGCTTAGCACGGACGAAGCCACCAGAGCACCGATGGGGGAGAATACCCGTGGCGTGTGGTCGCGTCCCGTGCGCCGTGGCGACGGAGCGGACTCCTCACGCAGTAGCTCGGTTGCCTCCTCCTTGGTCAGACGAAATGCGAAATCTTCAGGGAACCTGGGCAGTTTACGACTCACCTGGGAATTCAGGAGCCGCGTAGCCACTCCATAGAACTCTGCCAAGTCACGGTCCATGATGACCCGGCGGCCGCGAATGGTCCGGAACTTGGATGCAATCGCCTCGATCGTGCTATGGTCCACATGTTGACGTTACAGGGCGGTCGGTACCCTTGGTATCACATTGCATGGCCCAATGGCGCGGACTTCGCGCCAGAGGCTCTGTACGGCCTTCCGGAGATTCGATAACGGTTTCCTTCCGTGCAGACCCCCGAACAGAATGAAGCACTCTGTCCGGGGCCCCGATGGGCGTTGCTCATGAGTCCCCCAATCCTCCCCTTGAAGCGCGGTGCGACATGGCCTATCGTTCGCACCTATGGCCGCTTCGCACGCCACGCCCCCTCTCGACTCCCCGCTCACCAATGCCGAGTGGGCGCGGCTCTCGGCTTTTTTGGCCCGGCCCGACCGCGCCCCGGACGGCCTCGACATTCACGGTCTGGACGGCCTGTTTCACGAATTAGCCGTGGGGTCACGCCTGCTTCCTCCCTCCCGATGGATGCCCGCCGTAATGGGGGCAAAGGCTCCCGTGTACGAGGACCTGGACCAGGTAAAGGACACCCTCGGACTCGTGCTACGGCACTACAACACGGTAAACCGTCGCCTGCGCTCAGATTCGTTTTCGCCCGCCTACCGGATGCCGATGTATGCGTCCGAGGATCGTGTCGCCAATAGAAAGTCATGGTGCAAGGGGTTCAGGGCGGGTGTGATGCTCGATGGCGACACCTGGGAGGAGCACCTCCGTCAGGAAGAACTACTCCGCTTCCACTTCGGGCTGTTCTCCTTGCTTGCCGACGATCGCTTGCCGGCGGAATTGGCCCGGCTGGACGTGCCGGAGGCAGCTCCACAGGGCGGCGCCGTCACCCGACTGGACGGCATGCTCGAGACCGCCATTTTTGCCATCCGGTCCTATTGGAAGGCGCATCCGGTGCCGGCTGACGGTGCGACTGTGATGCCGGGGCCCATGCCCGCTCCCGGTCGAAACGAACCCTGCCCGTGCGGATCGGGTTTGAAGTACAAGAAGTGCCACGGTGCAACGGCGCAGGCCGGAGGCGCCCCCGAAGCGCGGCCCAGCCCGGGGGCGCGTGCGTCCAAGTTTCCGTTCGAGAAGTTCCCCAGCGCCGATTGGGCCCTTCGGCTGGCCAACGAAGAGTGGGATACCGCGCGCAGCCCCTTGAAGCTGCACACCGATCTGCCGTTCGACCTGATTTCGAAATCGCGGCTGTATGCCAATGCGCGGATCCTGCTGGATAAACTCGCCGCCGAGGGGGGCACGCCCGCCACGCCTCAGGGCAACCTCAACCGCAAATTCGTGGCAGAAGTGATCGACCGGGTGGTGGCGGATCCCGAATTGGCGTTGGATCCCCGAAGTTACAAGCACCAGATCAATGAAGAGGATGTCTTCGAGCTTCGCCGGGCGCGCGTGTGCTGCCAGGTGGGCAAGCTGATCCGCAAACACAACAAGCGCTGGATGGTCTCAGCCAGGGCGCGCCCCCTCTTGGCGCCGGGGGCGGAAGCGTCACTTTACCGGCAATTGTTCTGGACTCAGTTTCGCGAGATCAACCTCGGACGATTCAGCCTGTACGAAGAAATCCCCGGCATGCAGGGGGGATTGGGCGTTGGGCTGTTTGCGTTGTCCCAGGTTGCCGACGAGTGGCAAAGCATTAAGGGTTTGGAAGAGAAGGTCATCCCGCCGGCGGTCCTGGCGGAGATAGACCGTTTCGAAGACGGGTATGCCCGGAAGTCGCATCTTCGAACGTACTTGCTGAATCCGCTTGAGAGGCTGGGCCTGCTCGAGTTCGGATTCGACAGCGAGTTGAGCTACAAAGAGGTGGTGCGGGTTCGGAAGACACCCTTGTTCGATCGATTTATCGAATTCGCGCGGGGGTGAGCCTACCTCCTGGTTGATAAACCAGTGTCTCACCGGCTTGCGCAGGAATATCGCCATATGAAAGGCGTTTCCGATTTACTCGTCATATTGAGTATGTTTACTCAACATCGTGAGTACCTAGTCACGAAGTCGCAGTGAGCTCATCGCACAAGTCGCGCAGCGAAACCGCCTCCACGCCATGGGCGAGCGAGAAGCGCTCGACGCCGCCATACACGACAAGGCGTCGTTGCGGTGTAACGGTGTCGCAGGCCGAATGAAAACCTCGCTCAATCTTCGGCGCGAGCCCGCGCTTGATCTCGATCGCCCATGGCCTTCGTTGGCCAGGAAGTTTGAGCAGCAGGTCGATCTCGGCTCCGGCCGCGGTGCGAAAGAAGTAAGCTTCGGAACCGCTCGGCGCCGCGGCAATCAGTGACTCAATCGCCAGACCCTCCCAGCTACCGCCGGCCACCGGGTGCGCGAATAGAGCTTCGCTGCCCTCGATTCCGAGCAGCGCGTGCACCAGTCCGCAGTCGCGGACATAGACCTTGGGTGACTTTACCAGGCGCTTGCGCACATTACCGTGCCATGGTGCGAGACGGCGCACGAGCAGCAGATCCACGAGCAGGTCGAGATACGACGCGACCGTCTTGCCATCCACGGCCAGGGCCCGGGCGAGTGACGCGGTGTTGAGCAGACTTCCCTGCTGATGTGACAGCATCGTCCAGAACCTCCGCAGGGTCTCCGCCGGAATACGCGGGCCGAGTTGCGGAATGTCACGCTCGAGGTACGTGCGGATGAAATCCGACCGCCAGCGCAGACTAGCCGCGTCGGAATCGGCCAGTAGGCTTTCCGGAAAACCGCCACGCAGCCACAGAGAATCCAGGCGGTCGCGACCCACCTCACCGGCATCGAGCGGTGCAAGCTCCAGATAGCGGATGCGCCCGGCCAGCGATTCACTGGATTGCTTCAGCAGATCGATCGATGCCGAGCCCAGCACGAGGAAGCGGCCCTTGCCCTGCCCGCGTCGCCTGCCTGCGTCGATGAGCCCGCGCAGGCTCCGGAAGAGCTGCGGCATGCGCTGGATCTCGTCGAGAACGACCAGCTTATCCGTGTGCTGCGCGAGGTACAGCTCGGGCTCGGCCAGTTTGGCACGGTCGGACTCGGACTCGAGATCCAGGTAGATTGAAGGACGGGATCCGGCCACCTCGAGTGCCAGTGTGGTCTTGCCTGCCTGGCGCGGGCCAAGGAGCGCCACGGCCGGGCTCTCTTTCAGGGCGGTAGTGAGCGAAGGGAGGAGCCGGCGGGGAATCATGCTTGCAATTAAGGAGTGTCGCTCCTGAATTGCAAGGTTCGATTTCGACCATCGATTGGGGCCGTTTTGCCAACTCGCTGGAAGAGGCTCTGTAGAGAGCCGCGAGGTCGGTATCGACGACGACCTGAAGGCCGCGAATTCTTCTGAACTGACTCTGCAACGCTCCCAGCATGCGATTGCTCCCATAGCAAGCGTGGGCAGCCTCTTGACATGTACCTGTTTTGCGTTCATATGTACGCATTATGCGTACACGTCGAGGGATCGACATCCTCTTCCCGGGGGTCCGAAAGAGGGTACTGGCGACTCTGATGCTTCATCCGGACCGTTGGTGGTATGTCAGCGAACTTGCGCGTACCCTCAAGATTCCCAAGACCAGCCTTCAGCGCGAACTGGTGAATCTCTCCCAGGCAGAGATTCTCCGCAAGCGGACGGTGGGGAAACAGGTCTTCTATCAGGCAAATCCCGAATGCCCCTTTCTGCCGGAGCTTCAGGGGCTCATGGCAAAGACAGCGGGCCTTGTAGATGTGCTCCGTCAGGCGTTGAGCCCGATTGCCTCACGGATCGCGATTGCCTTTGTCTACGGTTCGGTGGCCCGAGCTCAGGACCTTTCGACGAGCGATGTCGATCTGATGGTGATCGGCGACGCGGGCGCCAGGCAACTCGCGCTGCCCCTGCGGAAGGCGAGGCTGCGCCTGGAGCGCGAGGTCAACGTAAGCACGTACACGGCCACGGAGTTCGGCAGCAAGGCTCGCGCAGGGCAATACTTCATATCGACCGTCCTGGGCAAACCCAAGCTGTTCGTTATTGGGACTCAGAGTGACCTGGAAGGAATTGCTGAATCAGGGACGCGTCGAGCGCATACCAGGCACCCGAGAAGAATTCGCCCAGCTTCGAGCGGTAGCGGAGCGAAGCCCGGCCGACGCGCGCCTTAAAGGGATGTCTGTTGACGGTAGATTCGGCCACGCCTACGAGGCAGCACGTGCCCTGGCCAGCATGGTAATTCGCGCCGCAGGCTATCGGGTGCGGGTACATGGGGGCGGTCACTACAATACGTTCCTCGCACTTGAGGCGGCAGACGCAGAACTGTTCGCCGAGCAGGCCGCGCCGACGAAGATGGAAGGATTCTACTCTTGCCGAGTCACGCCCGGTCACAACGCACAGAGATCGCACGGCAACAGCGCACTTTTAAACACGTGATTGACCAGCACAATGATGTCCGCAGACGTCACCGAACCGCTGCAATTCACGTCACCGGTTTGCCAGACAGGAAGCGCTGGCGGGCCAAGCTTGAACACGTGGTTCACCAGGTAGATGACGTCGGCTGACGTGATGAGTCCACTGGCATTGGCGTCGCCGGTCCGTGCGGACGCGTTGGCGGGCGTCAACAGCGCCAGGCAGCTGTCGCACGCATCGCCGTAGTCGTCACCGTCCAGAATGGAGCACTTGTAACGTGAGCCTACCGCGTCGGCCCCTGTTCCACCTCACCATGACCTGGCCTACTTCAGCAGCAGCATCTTCCTGGTCTGCACTGCCTCGTCTGCACGCAGGCGATACAGGTAGATTCCCGACGGCACCACCTTGCCGGCATCGTCCTGGCCGTCCCACGTGGCGACGTGGAGCCCTGCCTGCTGCTCTTGCGACACGAGCGTGCGCACGCGCTGGCCCAGAGGATTGAAGATTTCAAGCGACACCTGCGCTGGAGCTGCCAACGTGTACCGGATCGCCGTGGAGGCGTTGAAAGGGTTTGGGTAGTTCTGAGCCAGCTCGAATGAGCCGGGCAGGACGCGACCCTCGGGCTCACCGGCCGCCGTGGGCTGGCCCGTCACGAAAATCGTGTCATCCACCGGGCCGTCGTTGTTCAGATCCACGTGGATCTTGATGGGCTGTGACAAATCCGTCCAGTCTGGCCAGATCAGATGCCCCGAGTTGGCCTCGCAGCGGACGTTCTGCACGGCGACCTCCGTGCCACCGGATGGAGTGGCGAGTCGGAGCGTGAAATTGTAAAACTCCTCGCCGCCATAATTCTTGAGGTAAAGAAACGCATTCGAGGATACGTCGATGTACATGGAATCATTGGGCAGATAGTCCAGGCCGGCTACCGCGTATACCTTTTCAACGGCCCCTTCGACGACGATGGCCTGAAGATCGTAGGTTTTGGTGGATCCATCCCGGTTCCAGGCATGGAGGCCATTGTCCACCCGGAAGTAATCCGTGTCGGATGTTTGTACACCGCCTCTTGCAAGAGTGTACACGTGATCATCCGTCCTGAAAAAGAAGCTGAAGTTTGAATCTGCAATATTCCATGCCTTGATATTGAAGTCGCCCTGCGGGAGGCGGTAACCGCTTGGCGGCGTGAAGTAGCCGGTCTTGGGGGTGATCGGCTCGGCGTAGAGCACGGTATTGAACACGGTTGTATCGATAAAGCCAATGCTGTCGCCGTTGGGTTCCTTGATGCACACCGAGGCGCGTGAGAATCCGTGCACCTGCAGGTAATCTTCATCGCTCTGTGCCACAGGCGCCCCCGGGCTCCGCGGCGACACGGTTTCCGGCACGGAAGTCGGCTCCAGGTAGAGGGAGAATCGTTCCATGAAGAGCCCTCCGCCATAGTTGATGAAATCCGGCGGGTCGGTCACCGGGTACCTCCAGAATCCGTCTGCGGGCCGAATGACAAAGGCGCGCGTCGTATCACCTGGATAGTTGTTGTCGTACACGTACAGGAGATACAGATCGCCGGCAATGCCGGGCACGGAGTCTTGCACGAGCTTGTAAGGCGTCACAGCGTGCCCGCCCCCCCGCGCACCGTACAGGCCGAGAAACGCATCCCCACTCCGATCCTCATCAAAAAACGTGTCCTTGAGCTTCTGGATCCACGCCTCGTTGGGATTGCGCAGTACAGTGTCTTCGTTCACCTGCGGAGCCCGGGAGAATTGCGTAAAGTGAAGCTGGTTCACCACCTCGCGGCGGGCATTGTTGAACGGGGCCGCATAGAGGTCGTCGAAGTCACCAAACGTGGGGAAGTGCTGAAGGAGGATGTCTTTATTCCCAAAGGCCATGATGCTGGTCACCGACAGCCCCGCGCATGAGCCCCTGTGCTCCTCGGTCTTGAGTGCCCAATAGGAGGTCGCCGTGGGCCGGTAGTCGGCGGGCTGGCCGGTGGGAGCAGGCGACATGTAGCAGGAGTCCACGCCAAAGGTCTTCACGAAGAGCGGCCAGTCGATGAACCACCAGTACTCGGCGCGATGCTCACTCGTGAAGAACCCGGGATACCGGGCCTGCGTGTAGGGGTCGGTGCCTGATGAGTAGTTGAATTGATCAAACCATGCGGAGGGCCACATCTCGAATGTGGTGTTGGCCACTGACCAGCCGTGGACGGTTGGCGTGAAGGCTTCATACTCGCCGTCATCGGTGATTCGCGTGAGTTGCCAGCCTTTGATTTTGAAGTCGGCGCCGGTGTCGGCCACGTTGGCATTGGAGATGTCCTCGATTACGATCCGGCACTGCCGGGAGAGCAGGGAATCGGGAACGTCCCAGATGTACTCTTCATTGGCGGCTGGAAACGATTCCACAATCGAGTGCACAGTCTGGCCAAAGGTGTCGTAGTAGTGGAGGATCACCGACAGCCGCACGGAGTCGACGTTCTCCGCGTACCACCGGATCGTGTCCGTCTGGCCGGAAATGTACAGCTCGTCCAACTCGGGCTTGATCAGTTCCAGCGAGGTGTCGGGCAGAGATAGCAGAAACCCGCGCGACACGCCGTTGTACATGCCTACGCCGACAATGTCTCCGCGTTCGTTGATGTCGAACGCCGCCCACAGGTCCCAGCCCGTCCCGGCCGGGATGAGCGTGTTGAGATCGCGGAGACCGTTCGCGGTATCAAAGATGATAGCCTTTGGCAGGGAGCTCGGACCGCTGGTGTAGCGGGACTCCCCGACCACGACACCAAAATCGTTGATGGCGCGGGCATCCGAACTCGTGCCACCGAGAGTCGGAATAGTCGTCCAGGTTCCCTGGTCCCAGATAAATCCGCGGGAGTCGGCACAATTACCGCAGAGGGAATACCACCCGACAATCTGGCCCTTGTTATTAATGTCGTATGCCTCGCCATAGTTTCCGACCGGTGCACCCAGGAGAAATACAGAGTCGTTTCTGAACATGCAGATCTCACTGAAACAATCCTGAGTGCAGTCGGAGATCCAGTAGCCCGCGGCCACCCCGCTGTCGTTGATGGCGTTCGCCTCCGAACCCCAATAGCTGGTCGGGAGAATGTCAAATACGCCATCCTTGTAGATGTAAGAGCTGTCGTAGGTCCAGCCCACTGCCTGACCCTTGTTGTTGATGTCATTCACCGCGCCGAGTCCGAGGTCAGCCGAGCCCAGTACGCCGTGCCAACCGTCCGGCTTATAAACATTGCCGATGAACTGACCAAGGTCATTGATCTTGGGGAGTTTGGATTGATTGTAGTTATACAAGTACTGCGGCTCCGGGAACTGGCCCGGTCTCCAGATGTGGATGATTCCCGGCGTGAAGGTGGCGCTTCCTTCTCCGATCACCACCCCGTGATTGTTGATGCTCTGCGCACGGCTGAAATTGCCTGCGTTGGTTGCCGACGGCTCGAGCGTTGTGACGGTGTAGGATTGCCCGACCGCGATCGTGGGGGCGGCAAGTAAGAGAACGCAGACGCAAGCCATGGCACACAGGTGTGCAGATTTGGACATTCGTACCTCGGGGGTCGGGAAGTGACGCGTGTTTACGTCATCGCGAAGCCGCAGCCATCAAGATACTGCCTCGCGGGCCAAAAACCAACGCCCGCCTGACCTCGGCCGCCTCCTCACGGCCCGGCAACCTTTTGTCCTCCAATAGGATCAAAATACCCTATATTCGAGTGATCACTTCCAGGCGGATTATCCGCGTTTAGAGTTAGAGAGCAGCAAGACCCCGGGCGTTCCGGGTCCCGCGCCTGCTAAGGAGACATCATGACATTCACCAGACTACTCTCGACCCTGCTGTTGACGGCCGGCCTGTCGGCCCTTGGTTGCAGCAGCAAAAACCCCGTTTCCGACGACACGGGCGGCGGCAACCCCAACCCGGGCGGCGACCCGTACACTCGTGACCAGTTCACCTTCGACGGCCAGGTCGATACCACAGCCGACGGCTACGATGTGGTGGGCACGATGAAAGTGGAGTCCGACCAGGGCTCCGTGGAGTTCGTCAACGCCGACGTCAGCCTGCACTTCGACGATCAGGGGCGGATGACAGGCATCTCCGGAACGGTCCAGATTCCGTCGCCCTCGCCAGCGATCGAATTCACCAATCCCGTGGAGGCCGAAGTGGGCTATTACCCGGGCACGTACATCAATTCACATCCCGAATTCACGCTCCAGGTGAAGGACACCAGAAACTACTTCGTGTACTACTTCGCCGTGGCCCTGGAGATGAAGATCGGCACCTCGGGCGACACCGCCGCGCATAAGCCGTTCACGGTGAAGGCTCCCATCGGCGGCAAGACCGTGATGATCGCCGACTACGACGACCCCTTGATGTACACCTACGGCGAGCAGGACATCCTTGGCGCTACGGGCACCGGCGATTCGGAGAAGGGGCTCATTCCCTACTCGCCCGTGCAACCCCTCGCGCACTTCAACGACTTCGACGGTCAGAGCATCCGCGTGGGTGCCTTCGACGTGCTCAAGGTTCTGGGGGTACAGGGCAGCATCATTCGCTCCACGCGCTTCACGTACGACCTGCTCTCCGACGACCCCATCGGTTCCCTGGGCGCCGGCACGTATGCAGGCATCAATGGCGCCATGGACTTCACCGTGGGCATCAAGGACGTACTCGGCTTCACGGTGCCCATGGGCGAGGCGTCGGCCGGTGTGTCGGTGGAAGTGTCCGCCGCCGCGGCCTCCGGGCTCGAAGCCCGCTGCGCGCTCAACGGCCTGGTGGATCCGGATCTGTCGTGGTGGCCCAGCATCGTAGGGTTTACGCCCTCGGGGCAGCTTCGCGCCACCGGTCACGTAATCAGCACGGGCGATTTCAGCCTGGCGTTGGCCGGCGGCTTCTCCCTGTTGACGCCCGGCAGCAGCGACGTGATGCAGGGATCGGCGCAGGTGACGCAGGACGCGTTCACGTTGGCGGCCTCTCGCACCACCAACGGTATGACCCTCGAGGTGGATGCCACTGTGAAAAAGGACACCACGGACTTCGGCGTGACGGTACCCGACCAGATCAAGTTCGACGCCAACACGATCACGCAGAAACTCGACGAAGAGCTTGCGGAGGTGGACCAGGCCCTGACCAATCTGGAGTCCGCCATCGCCGGCTATGAGTTCGAGCTGTCGCTGCGTGGACTGCGCCAGACCCTGCCAGGCCTGGTGGATGCCATCAAAGCCATCATCGCCGACAGAGTGTCCAGCGCCAAACAGCAGGTACGCGACGCGGCCGACTGGTGCAGTGGCTCGCCGGACCTGTCTGACATCGACGACGTCGTCGCGCCCTATTACACCGCCCTCAACAGGCTGAAGGCAGCGGCGCTCAACACCACCGACAATGCGACCACCCGCAGCGAGATCGAAGCGGCGCTGCGCGACCTGGCGGCGCGCTACAGGATCAATACCGACGTGACGATCTCAGGGCAGGTGAGGGTGGTGGTATGCGTATCCTTCTCGGTGACGCGCGCGATCGACATCACGGTGCTCACCACGGCTCAGCGAAATCAGCTACTCACGGCCGCCAACAACGTGAAGTACATCAAGGAGACCTCCGACATCATGATCCAGGCGCAGCAGATCTACGACGCCATGGACCCACGGAGCATCCTGCAGCAGGTCCGTGACGAGGTGAACGCCAACACGGCCTTGATCCCCTCGCTCGACAGGTTGGGCATCCTGCACACGCATTCGCCTTCCACGTGGGAGCCGTATGCCGTGTTTTCCGGCACGCGGGTGGTGCTGGGCCCCTTCGATCCGCTCGATCCCGCATCGATCGTGGATGTGGTGTCGACGGCGATCATCAACCTGCTCAAACCCTGACGAAGCGGCGGGCCACCGCCTGCCTGTCATAAAATACGAAGCCGGCCCGAGGGGTCGGCTTCGTGTTTATGGCTCCGCAACTGCGCCAACCGGTTAGCAGTGGCGAGGCGTCAGCAAAGAGGCCACCCGGAGGGTGTTGGCCTGGCGCCCGTCAGGACGCTTATTTCAGCCATGGTGAGCCGTCCAACAGACATCAGCTGGCTGGCGGGCCGACAGGAGCTGCACAAAGACCAGGCGATGCAGTTCAAGGTTTCGCTCAACGACATCCGCCCGGAAATCTGGCGGCGCATTCAGGTGCCAGCATCCTATTCCTTTTGGGATCTCCACGTTGCAATCCAGGATGCTATGGGATGGAAGGACTGCCACCTTCACCAATTCACCGTCAGAACTCGCGGCGCGGAATCGCCTCCGATCTTTGGAATTCCAGTCGACAAATTTGTCGGCAGACGCGGAGTGCTCCCCGGCTGGGAGCATCTCATAGCTATCTACTTCAGTCCTGAGAGCGCCGAGGCCGACTACTGGTACGACTTTGGCGACGACTGGAATCATGTCGTCTTGCTCGAGGAGGTTCTCCCCAAAGTCCTCGGACAGAAGTACCCGGTGTGCACGGGAGGTGCCAGGGCTTGCCCTCCCGAGGATTGCGGTGGTCCACCTGGCTACGCCAAGCTCGTGATGGCCATGAAGCGACCGGCGAGCAAAGCAGCCGCCGACTTCATAAAGTGGCTGGGCAAACCCTACGATGCCGAAGCGTTCGATGCGAGTAGGGTAAAGTTTCACAGCCCGAAAGCGCGATTGCGAAGGTTGCGAGGCAGATGACGACTCGCACAGGTCGTTCGCGTTCCGATCGTGGTGGGCCGGGTGCCTTGTATCTACTTGCTCTGGGTCACTCTGAAGATGAGTTCCCAGATGCCGTCCGGCGCAGCCGGTTCACCCGCGAAGCGTCGTTCGACGTCGTCCAGCTCGGAGTGCACGTCGCGGCCGAAGTCAAGCTTGTCAGCGGAAGCGACTATTTCCCGCACAAGTGTCACGGCGGTCTCAGCGGCCTGCTGTGTATGCAAGACGTACGCAGCCATCAGGACACCGAGTTCCGTGAACACTCGCGGCGCATGTTGCGAGCCTCCTCGACCAGGCCTGTCAGTCGCCCACGCACGTCTCGCCTCGGCTGCCTCCTCAGCTGTGAGCCGGAAGGAAGCGTCTTCGGGAAATCTAGGGGGGTGTCGTCGAACCTGCTCATTGAGCCGCTTGGTTGATACACCGTAGTATCTGGCAACGTCGGCGTCGAGGACTACCTGCTTGCCACGTATCGTGCGGTACTGGTTCTTAAGCTTCTCAAGCATGCACAGCCTCCACACTCACCTTATAAGAGCACCGATCTGGTCGGCATCACATTCTATTGAGCTTGAAAGTTGTAGCGACGCCGACCAAACTGGCGAGCGGCTTGACATTTGTGCACTTCAGAGGTAACTTGCTGTTGATACAAGCCTTACAGGAGTCCCACCGTGCGAAGTCGACTGTCCACACCAGTTCGAGCTGTCCTCTGGATGTGCACGTTTCTGTGCGTTCCAAGCCCCGCATCTCTGGCGGCCGATATTGACCTGGCCGGTCAGGAATTCACACTGGCGGTAATGCCTGGCTACTTTAACGACGCACCATCGCTCCTCTTCATCGCACAATCTGATACGGGCAATACAGAGGTGATTATCGAGTGGCCTGCAGGATCGCCCACCGTGCAGGATACAAAGCTCATCGGCAGTGGCGGATTCCTCTACTTCCTTCCGAGCGCAGCAGGCAGCTGGGCGCCCGGCCTGGATCAGAACGCGGTTTCCATTCGATCAGACCGCGACATTGTCTGCGTGGTGCGTAATAATCACAACACCACTGGCTCAGGAGCAATCGCGCTTCCGCATGACGCGTTGGGCACATCCTATTGGATCACCACGTACGATGGATACCCGAGCCTACCCGACATCGACGCCGGTCAATTCGTGGTAATGAGCACGGTACCCGGCACACAGGTGACTATTACCCCGTCCCAGAACCTCGTGACGGGTCAGCTGGCAAATACGCCCTTCCAGGTGACGCTCAACGCGGGCGATGCGTTCTTCGGCCGTTCCCTGGCAACTTCGGGCGCCGCGGCTAACTTAAGCGGCACATGGGTCACGGCCACCGAACCGGTGGCCGTAATGGAAGGAAATCGCGCAGCACAGATACCGTCAGGGACTGGGTTTGCAAATGCCACTACTGAATTCTGCTGGCCCACCAACTATTGGGACTCTGCCTGCGTACTGACGGCCATCCCCGGCCAATTCGGAGTGTTTGCAGCCTACTATAGTTTCCAGGTGGCAGATTCCGCCACACAGCTCACCTACACTCCTGCCATGCCGGGTGCCCCCGCCTCCATGAACCCAGGGAGCGGCGTCCTTGTGGGCCCGGTAACAACAAACCACCTGGTGACCGCCAACGGTCCCATCAAAATAACTCAGTGGACGCCCGGCGACCTTGAAATACCCGACTGGAATCGCAAGCCGGAATCCATGGTCATGCCCGGGCCAGCGCAGTTTGCGTCGTCTCATACGCTTGGGGCGGACATGCTTACGCCGGACTATCTTAGAGAATACCACTTCGCAACGATCATCGTCGACACATCGGCCACCGCCACATTCGAGGTGGACGGCATGCCCGTCGGGTCCGGCGCGTTCCAACAGGTCGGCACTACCAGGTTTGCGGTAGCTCACGTTCAGTACAATCTGTCATGGTTCAAATCGAATTCACAAGGCACAAAGCATGCCTTTCTGGTGCACGAGGGAGTTCATGGAACCAACGCTTTTGCCTATGCGTGCGGCGCTTTGTTTGAGAAGGAGTGCCCGATCGCGGTCACCGGTGATGTGAATGTGAGCGGTAACGTATCCTCGGCGGACATTATCAGCCTCGTGAATCACGTTTTCAAGGGCGGCCCGGCGCCGCTTCCGTGCGCCGCTGCCGGCGACGTGAATTGCAATGGTGCGATTTCCTCCTCGGACATCATCCGCCTGGTGAACTACGTTTTCAAGGGCGGCGATCCGCCCTGCGATGGCTGTACCAGCGCGCTCGCCGGAGCGTGTTGAGTTGCGCCTGTAACCTCGCAGTTTGTCGTCGACCCGGCCAGACCCATCGGCTCGCCATTTGCCACGCTCGTCGGCACACGTTAGCTTACCGTCTGCGTGACTTTACCAGCAGTCGCCTTGCAAACCTCAAAGCCCGGGAATCGAGCATCGGGGGTTCGAATGCGTGCTTCGACACGTTGGATCGCAACGGCCACAGCGGCCACGCTTCTGACCGCGAATCTGGGCTGCGGCGGCGCAAGCCAGAGCGACAAGCCCGGCGCGTCGGCGACGTCTCAGTCCAGTATCAGAATCGGCGTCAGCCTTCTCACTCGCACGCACCCCTTTTACCAGGAGTTGGAAGCCGGCCTGCAGGAAGCAGCCGACTCGAACGGATACCAGCTGATCATCACAGCCGGCGAATTCGACGTAGCCAAACAGAAAGACCAGCTCCAGGACTTCGTAGTTCAGAAAGTCAATGCCATCATCGTAAGTCCCTGTGATTCGAGGTCGATCGGCACCGCCATCAAGGCCGCCAACGACGCGGGCATTCCGGTGTTCACCGCCGACATCGCGTGTCTGGCGGAAGGCGTGCGCGTGGAATCGCACGTGGCATCCGACAACGTGGCGGGCGGGCGACTGGCTGCACAGGCCGTGATTGGGGCCATCGGCGGACACGGGCAGGTGGCCATCATCGATCACCCGGAAGTGGAATCGGTGATCCAGCGGGTGAAAGGCTTTGAGGAAGAGATCGCCAAGTCTCCCGACGTTCATGTGGTGGCCAAGCTCTCGGGCCACGGCGTAAAGGATCAGGCGTTCCGCACCGCGGAGGATATGCTCCAGGCTCACCCGGATCTCGCGGCCATCTTTGGCATCAACGATGATTGCGCGTTGGGCGCGCTGGCCGCCGTGGAGAAGGCCAACAAGCTGGGACGCGTGGCCATCGTGGGGTTCGATGCGGTGCCCGAAGCCCGAGAAGCTATCAAGGCCGGCAAGATCCATGCAGACGTCATTCAAATGCCGCATGAAATCGGCACGCAAACGGTGGGTGCCGTTAAGACTTTTCTATCTGGTGGACAGGTGCCTCCATCTATTCTGATTCCGTGCGGCCTGTTCACGCAGTCCGATGCGCAGTAGCGGGGGCGAAAACCTCGAATCTGGATCTGCCGCCGGGCGGGAAGAGCGGCCCGATCTCCTCCGCGTAACGAGCCTCCATAAGTCTTTCCCCGGAGTGAAGGCCATCCGGGATGCCTCCTTCAATCTGCGGGCCGGACAGATTCACGCATTGGTTGGCGAAAACGGCGCCGGCAAGAGCACGCTCATCAAAGTGTTCACAGGCGCGCACCAGCCGGATGGAGGAACGATTGAAGTGGAGGGTGCCGCTGTCCACTTCGGTTCTCCCAAGGACTCCCTTCGCGCAGGCATCGTGGCCATTTACCAGGAGTTCTCCCTGATCCC
>DAIOGN010000008.1:21919-43542 GCA_036745245.1 Candidatus Zixiibacteriota bacterium | reverse complement strand
CGCCGCACCCGCGTCGGGCAGCTACGACGCCGTGATCCTGGCGGTCGCGCACCGTCCCCTTGAGATTGTCCACGGCGGGACCGGCGGTGATGGTGATCTTCTCCCCGGGCGCCGTCGTCTTCTTGAGCTTCAGCGTGATCCCGGGCAAACTTCCGGAGAGTGTGTTGGTGTCGCCACGCAGCACCAGGGCCGATGCGCCGTTGCCCGGCGTGCCCACGGCGATCTCGGCGTCCTGCGCCGCCTGCAACTGCGGCGAGAAGGCCTGTACCTGGAACAGGTCGCCGCCGTGCAACGATCCTGCGGAGAAGGAAAGTCTCAGGCCCTCGGACCCGGGGCCGGCGAGCACCACTTCGGTGTCGGCCTGGCTCACCAGGATGGAGCCGCTGTTGGTGCCGTCGGTCCAGTTGACTGTGATTTCACCCTGGCCGATCACCTGTGCACCCTGCCCGCTCACGGTGAGCGTGTACACTTTGTTCGACTGGCCCGCGTACGCGGCGGTCACGCCGAGGGAGAGCTGCGACGTGGTGGCGGCATCCGCGAACAGCTTTTCGGGGGCGTCGAAGCGGCTCGTGGTGAAGTCGGGCGTCGCGCCGCCTGTGAGGGCGTGGCTGGTGGTGATGCGCTGCGACAGGCCGGTCTTCTTGCCTGAGAGCACCAGGCGATAGGCGTTGGCGGAGGAGCCGTCGTTGATGATGGAGGCCTGCACCTGGCCGCCTGCGGCATTGATCTTGTCGCGCAGATCCGTGAGAGTGTTCGCGCCTTCTTCCACGGTCACCGTGACGGCCGAGCCGCCCCCCAGCTGCACGCTGAAGGTGCCGTTGCCCACCACGTCCGAGGCGCTGGCATAGCCCTGGCTGGCGATCTGATGCGCCTGCGCCAGCCTGCGCACTTCGATGTCGTAGGTGGCACTGGCCACGAGCCCGGGCGAACTGGCATCGAGCACCGTCGAATCGGAGACCGAGAAGGCTGAGATGTCGAAACTCTGAGACCGCGCCAGTCGTGATGCTTCGGTCTTGAGCGCAAGGAGCAGCGCTTCGATGCTGGAGTACGTGGACAGCTCCCGGGTCTTCTGTTCCTGGCGCGCCTCAAGCAGCCGTGCGCCCGCGCGCTCGGCCGTGATGATGGCGTCCACCAGCTGGGTCGTGTCGAGACCCGAAGCGATACCGTCGAAATTGCCTACGCCCTGCATTGGAGGTCCTCATAAAGCACCGGCCCTGCGGGCCGTCCAGACACGAAGAAAGCGGCAGGCGCCGCTTCCCGTGATACGAAGGCTTCCGGTGCGCCTGCGGCGCTCCGGGGCACCAGTTGTGCAAACAGAATTGTCGAGAACATCTTCATCGTGCATCCCATGCCGATCCGTGGTCGGGGGCGGCGGCAGAGCCGCCACCCCCTTCCCCGGGAACTACTACTGGAACAGCGACAGAACCACCTGCGGGACCTGGTTGGCCTGCGCGAGCATGGCCGTGCCGGTCTGCAGAAGGATCTGGCTGGACACGAAATCCGACATCTCCTTGGCGACGTCAGCGTCGCGGATGGAGGATTCGGAAGCCGTGAGGTTCTGAGCCGCGATGCGCAGGTTCGACAGGTTCGATTCCAGAGTGTTCTTCTGGAACGATCCCAGCGTGCCGCGGATCACGGTGACCTCGTCGATCGCGCGATCGATCACGGACTGGGCATCCTGTGCGCCCTGGACCGTGGTCACGTCGATCTTCGAGAGGTTGGCATACATGTTGCCGGCGATGTTGCGACCCAGATCGGTGGAGTACATGCTCTGCACGCCGATCTTGGTGAACTGGCCGACATTGGGCCCGATCTGGAACACGAGCGACTGATCGATGACGTTGATCGTCTCCGACCCGCCCACGGAATCCAGAGCGTAGTTGACCTTCACCGACTCCGTACGGTCGGCATTGAAGATCAGGGTCTCCTTGCCGGCGGTCACATCAGTCGCCGGGCCCGCGTCCAGGCGCACCGCGAAGCGAGCGGCCGTGACGTTGAGCAGGAGGTTGCCCAGGTTGATGCCGTTGGCGGCGGTGGCCACGGTGAAGTCAAGCGAACCGCGGCTGGCCGAACCGGAAGCGGCATTGTACAACGTGGCGCTCGTGGTGGCTGCGTAGCGCACGTCGTTGATGGTGTTGGTGTAGCCGTCGAACGAAACCAGCGCATCCGCGCCGGTCTGCGCGATGGTATCCACCGCCAGGCCCATCGACAGGTTGGCTTCTTCGGAACCGGTGCCCGTGGAGTTCAGGCGCAGGCTGAAGGACGAACCCTCATCCGACGTGTAGAAGCGGATCCGATTGGAGCCTTCCACCGTGGCATACACGTTGTTCACGGCCGGGGCCGCCAGGGCCACCGTGCCGAACGCCGTGGCCAGCGCCGTGTTGAGCGCCGACACGAGCGTGCTCATGGACGTGTACGTCGCCGAGGCAGCCGCCACGATGTCCACCGCCGCCGAGGTGTTGCTGCGGTTGGCGGTGTTGATCGTGAAGTTGAGCGCGTCTTCCGACACGCCGCGATTGGAGCCGGCGGCCACGAACAGCTTGCCGGCCGCGGTGTCGCCCGAGAACGACGTCACCTTGACCGAGTACTGCGAGCCGGTGCCCAGCGAACGGAACTGGAACACGCCGCCCACAGCCGTGGCCTGCACCTTGCCGGCCAGGAAGCTGTTGTTGTTGATCTGGGTGTTGAACTTGGACACGATCGTGGCCAGCGAATCGGCCGTGGCGGCCGTCACGCTGATCGTCTGATCGCCCACCGGATTGCCACCGTTTTCCTGGTAATTCAGGGTGGCGACCCAGGTGTGGTTGTCGGCGCCCAGTGAAGCGGCGGCCGAGCCCGCGATCAACGCCTGACGCGCGGTGGTGCCCAGGATCAACCCGTTGGAGAAGGCATCCAGCACCTGCATGGAGCTGCCCAGCTTCGACGCACCGTCGGAAGCCTGGAGCACGTCCACGTTGTGGACCTTCTCGGCGAGGTTGGTGATGTTCATCGTGGACGCCAGGGACACGCCGAGCGAGGTGCTGTTGAGGCTGGCATTGGCATCGGCCGTCTTGGTGGCCGACACGGAGTGCTGCCCCGTGGACATCGTGCTTTCCTCGAGCGACACCTGGGAGGTGTTCGACGTGGTGATCGTCGCCACGTTGGCCTTCGAGCCGTCGAGCAGCTTCTTCGTGCCGAACTGCGTGTTGGCCGAAATGCGGTCGATCGTCTTGATGGCGTTGTTGATTTCCGCCTGGTCGGCCGCGAGCTGATTGGCGTCGTTGAAGCCTTCGTTGGCGGCATGGATCGCCAGCTCACGCATACCGATGAGCAGGTTGTTGATTTCGGTGAGGGCCCCTTCCGCCGTCTGGATCATGTTGATCGAACCTTCCGAGTTCGAAATCGCGCGGTTGAGACCGGCGATCTGAGCGCGGAACTGTTCGGAAATCACGAGACCGGCCGGGTCATCGGCGGCCTTGTTGATCCGGAAGCCCGAAGAGAGCTTCTCCATCGTCGATGCCATCTTGTTCGTGGTCACCGACAGGTTGCGCTGGGCATCCAGCGCCGCCACGTTGTGATTGATACGCAGAGCCATTGCTACATTCCTCCTTGAGGATGGATCACCGGAAATCCGTTCCGGTGTGGTTCATTCCTTGAAACTCCGTTAGCGCCGTCCATGGTCTGCGAAGCCTGCCCACGCCTGGGTCCGATGAGGCGCGCACCTTGTGGTCCTTTCTCTACTTCTGCGATTCTGTTCTTATCGTTAGTCTCTTGCAGCCAAACGCATTGTGACTCCGTCCCACAATGGAGGAGTCGGCCTGTGGGGCCCGGAACTTGACACCGGGGGCGAACCTTCTTGTCAGGCCGGCTGGAGCGCTTGAAGGGCCTTGTGGGCCGGCTCGTAGCCAGGGTCGAGCGAGAGCAGATGCCGGTAGCCGAGAGCGGCCGCATCCTGTTGCCCCATGGCGTGATAGCTCTGGGACAGACGGAACAATGCGTCGTGATCGGCGGGGCGCATGGCCAGGTACTTTTCGTAATACCCCAGGGCCCGCTCGAAGTGTCCGCCGTGCGCGTGCAGGTCGGCCAGAAGACAGAGGACGTCGGCGTCCGCTTCGCTGTGCCTGAGGTACGCTTCGAGTTCCTGTGCGGCTTCGGTGGCCTGGCCACGCCGCAGGAGCACCAGAGCGCGATTGCGTCGCGCCACCCAGAATTCGGGCGATTCCGCAAGCGCGCGGTCGTAACACGCCAGGGCCTTCTGCCACTCGGAGCTCCGGAAATGTACATTGCCCAGATCCGACCAGAGGGAGGCGTCGCCGGGATGGAGAGCGAGGAGTGTCTCGTAACACGAGCGTGCGCCTTCGAGGTCGCCCGAACCGAAGGAGATGTCACCCGACAGACGCAGCGCGGTGGGTTCCTCGAGCAGGCGCGGGTCGGCCTGCAACAGATGTTCACGGGCCAGGCTCAGTTCGCCTGCACGATGTGCGCAGGCGGCGATGTTGATGTGCAGGGCCTCGTGATGGGGTTCCAGCTGAAGCGCGCACTGGTAATGCGCCAGGGCCTCTCCGTATCGGCCGCTTTTGGCGTCGATATCGCCCAGGCTGTAATGCGACCAGAATGAGTCTGGCTCGGCCGCCAGTTCGGTTTCGAGCGCCACGCGGGCTTCGTCGTACCGACCCAGCGCGTAACAGAGCCGGCCGATGCGCACGTGCGTGTCGAGATAGCGGGGCCGGGCTTCGAGCACGCGACGGTACCATTCGAGGGCCATGGGCACCTGACCCAGGGCCTCCTCCACCAGCCCCAGCCCGTAGTGGGCCTGATGCTGACTTTCCAGGTGCAGGAGAATGAAACCGCGCGTTTCGACCGATTCGTCGTACTCGTCGCACACGCGCAGGTATTCCAGGAAGGCGTCGCGAGCCTCCACGTAGCGCTTCCGCTGCGAGAGCACGTGTCCAAGCGTGATCAGGGGATCGATGAAGTCGGGCTTGAGCGAGAGGGCATCGCGACACGCCTTCTCGGAGCCCGCCCAGTCTTCCAGATGAAACAGGGCCGTGGCCAGCTGATGGTACGCCATGAGCAGGATGTGCCTGTGGTCGCTCTCGCCGGGGCGGATGAGTTCGATGACGCGCCGGGCGTGAAACGCAATCTCGTGCGAGCGCGTGCGGGCCTCTTCCCCGCCACGCATGATCTGGGCCATGTTGAAGTGCGCGAAGGCGTCGTCGGGGTTCTCCTCGAGCTGGCGGCGCAGGAGGCTGGTGGTGCGTTCGTACTTGCCTCGCGCTTCGGCCACCGACGGCGTGTAGCCGTAGTGATCGATGCGCACCGGGGCGCGCATCACGGGCGTGTCGCGCGGCAGTTCGATCTGGTTGTGCACGATGCCTCGATACGCGTAGCCCCGCCCGTTTCTGAACATGCGCACGCTGGGCAGAAACGACACGTGGCCGCTGTCGAGATCCACATTGTACACAGAGAAGGAGACGGCTTCCTGCAGACAGGACTGGGCCAGCTTGCGCACCAGAGGCGCCGAGGCGGCGTCGAGCCGCTCGTCGGCGTCGAGGATGAGTACCCAGTCGGAGGTGGCATACGACAGCGACTGATTGCGAGCCTTCGAGAAGTCGTGTTCCCAGGGATGGTGGAACACGCGCGCGCCGGCCGCCAGCGCGATCTCCACGGTGGCGTCTGTCGAGCCGGTGTCCACCACGATGATTTCGTCGACCACTGAGCGCACGCTCGCCAGGGCGTCGGCCAGCATCTTCTCCTCGTCCTTCACGATCATGCAGAGACTGATCGTGCGGTCGGTGAGCAGCCCCTTCTTGAACAGGCGCAGCTCTTCCGTGGGGCACGTCGACAGCCCCTCGGCCACGATGCGTTCGGCGTCAGCCAGAGCGCCTGCGCGCTTGTGCAGAAGAGCCAGGTTCAGGTACGGCAGCGGATAATCGGGCGCGTGCGATCGGGCCCGTTCGAAGTACTCCACGGCCGCCTGGTCGGCTCCGCGATCCTTCGCGGCGCAGCCGAGCGTATTGAGGATTTCGTGCAGCTTGTCCTGAGTGTTGCGCCCAGCGGCGTCCCCCGCCGGCTGTGCGTGCGACTCTAGAAACGCCCGGCCCCAGCGCTCCGTTTCGTCATAGTCCCCGCGCTGGTACGCCAGGTAGCAGGCGGCGTAGCAAAAATCGAGCTCCCCTGCGGCGCGACCTGCCGCCTCCAGGGCCAGTTGCCAGCCCCGCTCGAACTCACCGGCCTTGGCGAACGAGAACAAGGACAGAAGCGCTGCCGTGACCGCCTCGGAGTGAGACCCCTCTCGCGAAAACTCTTCCCACGCGCCTTTCGCCTCGCGCGCCGCTGCCGAGAAACGGGACGAGCCGTAGAATCGTTGCGCGCGCTTCAGCTGCTCCGCGGCGCTGCGTCTGGACGTGCGGGATGGTTTCCTGCTCATGAAGCGATCTCCGAATGGCCGGCCCGAGGAGCCGAGTGTGGCAGGTGCGGTTTCTGCAGAATCAGAAGCTTCGACGAGGGCGAAGCGATGCCCGAGGCGAGGTGAATTCGCTCGTGGAGGTAGCCCCAGCGCGCCACGCGCTCCTTCGCCGCCTCCCCGAGCAGATCTCCCGAAAAGAGAGATCGCGTCACGTCCCACAACTCGTCGTAGAGTTCGCGCAGTCCGGCGTCGGCCACACGCTGTGGGTCGAGCGGTGAGTTCATGGTGACGAACATTGGTTCGGCCGACAGCAGCGTGAGCCCGGAGGCGTCGAACGCCGCGCGGTATTCGGCTTCCGTGCGCGCGCGATAGTGCTCGCTCGATTGCGGGCACGGAGCCTCTGTGTAGCAGGCGGTGAGGACGAGATGCCCGCCCGGCGACAGGCACGACGCCAGATGGCGCAGGGCCCGCGCGAAGCCTGCGTCGTCCACGATGTGAAACAGCACGTCGAAGGCCGAGACGATGTCGTACGGGCCGGAGAGCGGCCAGGCCTGGGCCGACAGGTCGGCCTGATGCACCACCAGGTCGGGATAGCGCTCGCGCAGTCTCGTGACCGCGGTGTCTGTGAGATCGAGTGCCTCCAGGCTCGCGGGGCCGAAGCGTTGCCAGAAGTCGAGAAAGAAGCCGGTGCCGGAGCCCGTGTCGAGAATCGTGCGACCGGCCGGTTCGATCTCCAGGCTCGAGAGCCTCTCGCGCAGACGGTCGGCGCGAAGCTTGTACATGTAACGGTTGAAGGTCTCCCCCAGATCCAGATAGCCCACGCCGGCCAGGTCGAAGTGAGCCGACAGGCGGCTCTCCCAGTAGGGCTTCACGCCAAAGGTCACGGGCGCTTCCCGCCGCTTCACCGGCGTGCGTGATTCCGGCCGATCGAGCACCGATTCGAGGAAGGTGCGCGTGTCGGAAAGCTGCCGGCTCACGTCGAAGCGCGCCGTCAGGTGTTCGCGCAGTCTGCCAGCGCGCTCGAGCGGAGAAGGATCCTGCCGGTGGCGGCGCATCACGTCCACGCATTCCGACAGCGTGTTGAAGCGAACCTCGGCCGGGTAGCAGTTCTCGCTGCCGGGCCAGTTGTACACCAGGGGCAGAAGTCCGCAGGCCATGCCTTCGGCCACCGCGTAGTGAAACGATTCGAAGTAGGACGAACTGACGATGTAATCCTTGTCGGCCAGCCACGCCGGCATGTCCTCCACCCAGCCGTGCAGATGCACGCGAAATGGAAGCTTCGGCAGCATGTGCTCGAGGAACACCTGGAGATGTGCCCCCTGGTAGGTGCCCGCGACGTGAAAGGTGAGATCGGGGTTCTCGCGCCAGAGCGCTTCGAAGCACGCCAGGAGGAACCCGGGGTTCTTCTTGAAGTTGAGATAGCCTGCGTAGGCCACTTTGTTGCCATAGGTCTTGGCCCGCGGGAAGGGAAACTTCGCGAAGTCGACGCCATTCGGGATCACCGCGGTGGGCAGCGTGGAAGGCAATCGGTCGGTGAGGAGGCGGCGTACGCTCTCGTTGACAAACATCAGCCCGTCCACCTTCGACCAGTCCACATTCTCAGGATGATGCGTAAACGCTTCGAACGAATGCAGGCGGCACACGATGGGACAGCGCTTGGGCAGGGACGTGGCGGCCTGGAGAAACTCGTCGCACCACTCGAACCACGCCAGGTCGCACCAGTCCAGCTCGCGCTCCATGAGCGCGCGCGAACCGCCCGTGAACAGTCTCACTTCGTTGTCGGTTTCGAGCATGCGCTTGATGTCGCCCAGGAACGCGGCGTTCGACGCGAACAGCGCGATGCGACGCCCCGTGAGTCCCCGACCGGGTTTCGCAGTGGCCACCGACACCGGACCGGCCGCGGGTTTACGCGCTTCCAGAATGATCTTCCCGTCGAAGCGAACTTCGCCGGGCTCGAAGCCGGCCGCCCGGACCGAGTTCGCCAGCTGGGGCAGCGTCATGAGATTCACGTGCACCGGAAAGTCGTACATCTCCCGGGGCACTGAGTGGGTGTGGGTTTCCGCCCCCTGCCCCAGGCGCACTTCGCCCACCACGGGAGAGTGTATGATGACCTGCCCGCCCGGCTTCAACGCCCGCCAGACGCGCGAGATCACGTCCTGCCATTCCCACGGATAGAGGTGCTCGGCCACGTCGGTGAGCACGACCAGAGCGAACCGATCGACAAACTCGATCGACTTGGCGTCGGCGCAGATGAATTCCACGTTCTGCCGATCGGAACACACTTCACGTGCGATGGCGATGGCCGCTTCACTGTAGTCCACCGCCACCACACCTCGGCAGAGACCCGAGAAGTGACGTGCCAGTTCGCCGCGGCCGCACCCCAGGTCGAGGACTTCGTCTTCGGAGCCGGCACGTGCCAGCTGCACCACGGTCTGGAAGCGTTCATCGAGCTTTCGGCCACGGTGCGCTCGCCAGGCGGCTGTGGTCTGTGCCGTTCCGAGATGGTTTTCGAAGTACTCGTTGTCGTACACCGATGCGGCGAGGGGCGGCTCCTGCCAGCCCTGGCGGAATGATTCGGGCAATTCGCTCCAGAGACGCTGTTTGCGATCCGCAAGAATCGGGTCGCCCGGCTGGAAGCGGGCGGACTCCGCAAGCACGCGAAACGCTGCTTCTGAACGCCCGGCCGCTTCGTGCACATCGGCCAGGTTGAGGGACGCGTCGACGTATCCGGGGCGAAGCGAGAGCGCTCGCTCCAGCGCCGCCTGCGCACCGTGGGCGTCTTCCAGCTTGAACAGGATCACTCCAAGATCGTTGTGCCACTCCGGCTCGGAATCATGGCGCCGCAACGCCTGCCGCATGTGTTCTGCCGCTTCGTTCCAGTCCTCACGCGCCGCAGAAATCAGTGCCATGTTGGCGAACGGTTCAGGTGCGTTCGGATCGCGTTTTTGGTGCAGACGGAATTGTTCCATGGCGCACTCGAGCTGTCCCACGCTCACCGCCACAGAGCCGGCCAGAGCGGCGAGTTCGGGAGATGGGTGCGTGCTCGAAGCCTGGAGCAGATGTTCCAGGGCACGATCCGGCAGCTTTTGCTCCAGGAGGGAGCGGGCGCACGCCAGGTGATCCTCGGCCGTGGCATTCGCTCCCCGTGCGGCCTGAATCAGGCGCGCGGTGCGGGCGAGATCGTTTGATGGTGTAGTGGACACGCGGACACCTCCGGGTCGGGCTTTCGCAATCCCGGTGCCGCCATCTAACCTATTGTGGATGAATATCTTAGCCGAACCGCTCCAAAGCAGTCAGGACATATCTGCCGCCCCGCAGTGCCGAATCGGCCGCTACGCTGTGGCTCTTGCCGCTCCGGCGTGCACCGGGCGTGCAGCTGCCGGATGCGTCGACGCAGTCCTGGTCACGAGCCCCTCGGCCAACCGGTGTTGAGTGCCGTAGCCCGAGTGGTTGAGCACGAGCTGCTTGCCGCGGCGGCTGGCCTGATTGATCACCACCGGTCCCTGGAGATTCATGGTCACCAGCGCGGGCGTTTCGGCCAGGGTGCAAATGCCCAGCACGAGGAGCCGTTCGTTGGAACCCGGGCGCACATCCCCCAGCTCGCGGGGATCCAGTTCCACTCTGTACTCCGGAAAAAACAGCGCCGGATGGCTCACCACGAACGCGGTCTGCGGGTCGTCCAGACTCTGCAGCCAGCCGAACGGATGCTCGGCGTCGATTTCCACGTGGACGAATCGCTTCAGATGTTCGAATCCCAAAAGTCCGCGGCCGAATTCCAGCTGCTCCGACTCAGGAACGTTCAGGACCCCGAACCGAACCGTGGCAATGTTCGTCATACCCTCTCCTAGCGTAGAAACTGTGCGAGACTTGGCTGAATCATCCGGGCGGCAGCTGCCAGCGCCGCCTGATACACCGCTTCCTGCTTCGACAAGTCCGACGAGAGCGCGAGAATATCGGCATCCTCGTATTCGGAGCGCAGGCGTGTGACATTGAGATGCTGTTCCACCAGGCGATAGTCCGTGGCGTCCAGTCGGATCTGTTTGGACCCCGTGCGCGAGCGCTCGAAGACGATCTGATCAAGGGCGCCCTGCAGGCTCGTATTGGTCATGCGGACCAGGTCGCGATTGTTCTCTTCCAGGGCCTTGCGCAGGAGATACAGGCTTCCGAACACGTCGGGCGAGCCCACGATCCCGAGCTTTTCGGCGGTCTGCTGCGTGTCATCGGAGGTCACGATGAAACTGCGATCGTCCACCAGCGAGTAGATCTCGATCCCCGTGTTGGCGGCATTCACTCGCGCCTCCACCGGGAGGCCCGAGCCGTTGAGCAGACTCAGCACTTCGCCGATGGTGGTGGCCGTGCTCAGGTCCACGATGGCCGAGCGGTCGCCCAGATCGAGCTTCACGCGACCCAGGGGCAGCCCCACCCCGTTGTTCAACTGAGAGATCGAGGTGGCGGTGGTGAGCAGCGGTTCGAGTGCTTCCCCGTCCTGGAATGTGTGAAAGCGGCCGAGCAGGCCGAGGTCTGCGGCGGTCGTGAGGCCGGAGCCAAACTCGAGCACCTCGAAGTCCGGCTGCGGATTCAAGTCCGACCCCACCAGGGAAGCCTGCACGAATCCCACCAGGCCGAGGTCGGCGGCGGACGTCGAGCTTCCGGAGACCTCCTGCACTTCGAACACATGCGGCGGGATCTGCGTATCGTTGATCTGAAGTCCGAGAGTGTCGGCGCGCAGGCTCATGGTCACCGTGCCGAACCCCGCCGCGGCCATCTGAGAGTTGAACGAGGCGATCACATCCGACACGCGCGTCGCACCCGACAGGTCGATCTGCACGTCGGAGGTGCCGTCCGTCTTGTGCATGACAAACGACGCCGGTGCGCCGTTCACCCCTTCGCCCAGGTTGAGGTTCGACAACAGCGTGGTGGGCCGCACGATTCCGTTGGGTACGGCCGTGAGGCGGATCCCGTCGCCCGTGGGCGCAATCGAGGCGGTCACGTTCCCCATGCCGAACGCCGCCGTGGTGGAGTTGATCACGGCGATGAGTTGAGCCACCGTGGTCACCGAGGACGCGTTGACGAAGGCCGTGAGTGTGCCGTTGTGGTCCCTGATGCTGAAGATGCCGGGGACCTGCTGGATCCCCGTCCCGCCGTTGAGATGCGAAATGGGAGTGGCACTGGAGAGGGCCACCTTGAGGTCGAAGCCTTTGCCCAGAGTGGTGAAGGCGCGGGTAAACGTGTGCGAGCCGATGGCGTTGAGATCGATCATCGAACCCGACCCGAGCTTGGTGCGAATGAAGTCGGTGTTGCCGCGAAACACCACGCCGGTGCTGGAGGCCACCAGGGCCGCCTGGTCGGTGAGCGTTCCCGAGAACAGATACCGACCATTCATTTGGGCGTTGGCCGCTTCAAGCGCCTGATCGATGATGGCGCTCACGCGTCCCGCCATACTGTCGCGCTGGTCGTCGGGGATGGTGTCGTTGGACATGTTCAGAGTGATGTCGTAGGCCTCGATGAGCAGGTTGTCCAGGCTCGACAGGGCCGAGTCGGTGCCTCCCAGCCAGGCCTGACCGAACTGCACGTCCTTCTGCCACTGGCCGATCTGGTCCAGTTCGTGCCGGTATTCCAGGACGCGCATGGTGCCGATCGGGTCGTCGGAGGGGCGGTTGATGCGCCGCGTCGAAGACAGCTGCTCCTCGATGCGCGCGAAGCGCGTCAGGTTGCGGCCCAGGTTGGCCACCACCGAGGCGGTGAGCATCGAATTGGTTACGCGCACGGCGGAGCTCCCGACAGAGCCGGTTGAATCGCGAAGGGCGACGTCACCATCTGATCACTTCTCCGGGCGACGACGTTTGCGACGCGCGTTGCGCTCATATTTCACTTCCGTGGATTCCGGCCGGGCGTTGTCGTCCTTGCGCACCATGTCCCGCAGGAACCCTGCGATCTTGGTGAGATCGTCGCGGATCGAGCCGGACGCCGCGCGGTTTTCATCCTGAATCTTGAGATACACTTCTTCCCTGTGCACGATGACGGCGGGCGGCGCGTCGACTCCCAGTCGAACCTGCCTCCCGAACACCCCGAGCACGGTGACTTTGATCTCGTCGCCGATGGTGATACTCTCACCCAGTTTTCGTGTCAGTATGAGCACGGTACCCTCCCTGGTACCCCGGCCGGTTAGCGCCCGACCAGGCCCATTCCATTCACCACCGTGTTGATCGCTTCATCCATGGTGGTGATCACCCGCGCCGCGGCTTCGTAGGCATGCTGGAACTTGATCATGTTCGCGAGCTCCTCATCCAGTGAGGTGCCCATCACCGATTGACGGTGGTTCTCGAGTTGTTCGACCAAGAGAGTCTGCGTTTCCGTCACGTCCTGTGCTTCCATGCTGCGCATGCCCACGGTGGCCACCACGGAGTCCCAGTACCCGTTGAGCGTCGTGCGGCCATCGGGCAGAACGGGCGTTTCCGCCAGGTCGGCCAGGGCCTGCGCGATCTCCACATCGCTTTCCGCTGTGGTTCGCCCCGCGACGATGTTCTGCTGGGGGTTATCGGCCACCATGGAGTGAAGCTGAATCTTGTCGGCCGTGACATAAAGCGGGTCAAAGAACGCCTGCCCCGTGCGGCCGTCTGCGGTAACGCCCTGTCGATGCAGGGTGTTCACTTCCGTCACCAGCGTCTGCGCCAGCCGATCGAGCGCTTCGCGGCTCTCCGGCAACCACACATCCCGCGCGACCTGCGTAGAGTGCAGTTCGCCGCCCGTGAAGTTCACAGCCTGCCCGGAGTAGCCCCACACCAGTTCCACCTTGGGCCGGCGAGAGCTGCTGGAGATTTGCGCCTTGATCTCGTGAAACTCGTGGCGATTGACGAACTCCATGCTGCCGATGTACACGTTCACGGCGCCGGTGAGCGTGGGTTCAATGGTGACCTGGGCCAGGCGTGACAGTTCGTCCAGCACGAGGTTGCGCTTGTCGCGCAGGTCGTTGGCCGACTGGCCGCCCAGTTCGCCGCGGGCGATCTGTTCGTTGAGCAGCGCGAGCTGGCGACCCATTTCGTTGAGCTTGTCCGCCTGTGATTTCAACTCGCTGTTGAGGGAACTCTCCAGATTGTCCAGCTGCCGCGTGGCCGTGCGAAACCCGTTGATCAGGAGGTCGGCCTGTTCGGTGACCGCGGTGCGCGACGCGCCGGACGGTTCGTTGGCCAGCTGCTGCCAGCTGTTCCAGAACTTGGTCATGAGATCGCCGATCGTGTGGTCCTGAGGCTCCGTGAAGATCAGCTCGATCTGGCTCAGCATCTTGTTCTGCGCCTGCCAGCTGCCCAGCGAGTTGTTCTCGCGGCGGAACTGGAAGTCGACGAAGGTGTCTCGCAGCTGGTTGATGGCCAGGGTCGTCACGCCGGTGCCGATGCGGCCGCCCGGCAGATCCAGAGGCATCGTGCTGCCGAGGATGGCGCGCTGGCGGGCGAATCCCGGCGTATTGACGTTGGCGATGTTGTGACCGGTAGTGAACATCGACAGCTGCTGCGTAAGGAGCGATCGCTTGCCGATCTCCAGGCCCTGAAATAATCCTGACATGGGTTGGTGTCCTCTCCGCTCAGCAGCGACGGTTGATGGCCAGCTGCACGGGCGCGTTTTCGCGTTTGCCCGGCAGCGTGTACGTGGCCTCCGCGCGCGAGGCGCGGGCCACCCATTGCAGAGTCTCGCCTGTGCACCTCAGCGACGCTTCAATGAGCGACGCGTTGAGGCGCCTGCGGCGTTCGATTTCGCGATGCAGGGAACGCAGCCTCGATTGAACGGCTGCGAGTTCCGAGGCTTCGGAGGCGGCCACGAGCCGGGTCAATTCCGCCAGCGTGGCCCCGTCCGTGATGGCGTCTGCTGAATTCTGCTTCAGTCCGGCGAGCAGCCGGGCGGTCAGCGACTTGCGCGTGCTTTCGAGGCGCTGTGACTGCGTCACGACCTGTTCCAGTTCACGCGTGGTGCGATCTACGTCCTCGGTGCTGCGAGCCACTAACGCCTTCTGCTGGCGGGCCAGCAGATCCAGAAACTGGTGAAGGCTTTCGGCCTGCCGCTTGAGACAGGTCACGAGTTCAGAGGCCAGGAGGCGGGGATCACGATCCACGGTTGGCCTCCGTGCCCAGGCGCTGGAAGTGATTCAACACTCTCTTCACGTAGTGCTGAGTTTCGCTGTATGGAGGGATGCCCCGGTAGCGCTGCACCGCGGTGGGGCCGGCGTTGTAAGCGGCCAGCGCCCAATCGAGCTTTCCGTCGAACCGGTCGAGCAGCGAACGCAGGTAGCGTGCACCACCGTTCACGTTGTCCAACGGATTCCAGACATTGCGCACACCGAGCATCTGAGCCGTGGAATCGACCAGCTGCATCAGTCCTTTAGCTCCCTTGGGCGAAGTCGCCAGACGATCCCCGCCGGATTCGCAGGCGATGACGGCGCGCAGAAGATTGGGATGAAGCTCGTGCTCACGTGCCGCGCGCTCGATGATGGGGTCGATGTCGGGTTCGGAGGGTGTGGGAATTTTGGCCAGCGGTGCTTCGGCCGCAGAGATCGGCGGGGCCACCACGCGGATCGGCGCGTCCACTTTGCGTGCGAGTGGCGGAGGCGCCACGTTCAACGGCACGGAGGCGCGCTTGAGCGGAACGGAGGCTTTCACCGCAGCTTTGAGCGGGAGGAACGGTCCGGACTGTGCCTCGGCCGACGCTTCGTCCGGCGGTTTCGTGAGCGATCGGCTCAGCATGTCGGCCACGCCCATGGGCCGGCGTTCGGCCAGGACGCGCGTGAATTCAAGTTCGGCAAAGTCGCTCAGAGGATCCGAGCGGAACAGACCTTCCTTCTTCCCCATGGCGACCGACTGCTTCATCGCCTTGAACAGCTGAGCCAGGAAAAGCCCTTCGAACCCGCGCGACGCCTCGCGGATCTTCTCTGGATTCGGGGGCGCGGGCGTGTCGGGACCGCGCAGAGGCAGAAAGGCGTCGAGTTTCATGTTACATGATCACCAGTTCGGCCCTCAGGGCTCCGGCGCGGTGAATGGCCTGGAGAATGGCGATGATGTCGCGTGGCGTGGCGCCAATGGCATTGAGGGCCGCAGCCACCTCGGCCACGGAGGCCGCTTCCTCGAAGGCCACCACCTTGGCGGCCTCCTCCTGCACCGCAATGTCGGTGAGATCGCGATACGTGGTTTCGCCCTCGGAGAAGGGCAACGGCTGTGAAATGACGGGGCTCGAAGACACCTGCACCGTGAGCGCTCCGTGCGCCAGGGCCACGGGGGCGACGGACACCTGTCCGCCGGCCACGATGGTACCCGTGCGTTCGTTCACCACCACTCGCGCCTGGGTGTCGGGATCTACTTCCACGCTCTCCAGTCGGGCCATGAAGGCCATCGCCTGGGTGCGGTCCTCGGGCACGGTCACTGTGATGGTAGCAGCATCAACGGCTGAGGCGATGTCGCCATATCGTTCATTGATGGCCTGCGTGGCGCGCGAGGCCGTGGTGATGTCGGGATCGTTGAGCGTGAAGGTCACGAGCCCGATCACCGTCGGCAGGTCGGGAGGAGCTTCCTGCACCAGCGCGCCGCCGGGAATGCGCCCCACAAGGGAATAGTTGTTCTGAACGGCGTTGCCGCCCGAAGCCTGAATGTTGAACCCGCCGATGGTGATCGGCCCCTGCGCCACCGCGTAGGCCACACCGTCGGGCCCGGACAGGGGAGTGAGCAACAGCACACCACCCTGAAGCGACTTGGCATCGCCCACCGACGAAACGGTCACATCGAGGCGGCCGCCGGGGTGCGCCAGAGGATCGATGGACGCCGTCACCATCACCGCCGCGACGTTCTTCACCTTCACGTCGTCGGCATTTACAGTGACACCCATCCGCTGGAGCATGTTCACAAGCGAGCGGATGGTGAACTGCGTGTTCTTGCCGTCGCCCGTGCCGTCCAGTCCAACCACCAGACCGTAGCCTACCAGAGGCACGCTGTATTCGGTGGACAACGACGAGATGTCTTTAAGCCTCGTTCCGGCCTTTGCCTGCGAACACAGGCCACAAGCCAGGGAAACCACCAGGGCGCCCGAGAGGATGCGCATGGTCCGCTCCTAGAAAAGCCAGTTGATGAGCCGCTGAATCAGCCCGGGTCGCGTTCCTGTGCCCACCGGACCGCGGCCGTTGTAGATGATCTGGGCGTCGGCGATCACGTAGGAAGGCACCGTGTTGTCGGCGGCCACATCCATGGGGCGAACCACGCCGGTAAGCGTGATGGCCTCCTTGTCGTCGTTGACGCCGATGACGCGCTTGCCTTCAATGAGCAGGTCGCCATTGGTCGTGATGCCGGTGACGCGCGCAGTCATGCGAGCGCGCAGTTTCGTGGCGCGGTCGGTGGAGCCTTCGCCCTTGAAGTCGGCCTGCCCCGAGGCCGAGACGCCGAAGAGCGGGATGAAGTCCAAAGGTCCTACGCCGGGGCCGCCCGAGATGTCGGTCGTCGTGCTCTTCTTCGACTCGGTGTTGGTCTCGTTTTCCGCCGAGGCGTCTTCGAAGATCAGGATGGTGAGCAGGTCACCCACGCGGTGCGCCTTGAGATCCGTGAACAGCGATGGCGCTCCGATGTTGAGACGATCCTGTGCCTTGAGCGAGTAGGGCAGAAGCAACGCCAGGGCGATGACCAGCACGATGAAGAAGAACTGTCGCATGTGAGGCTCCTAAAACCCCACCACGCACAGGTCGGTGCCTGTCGCGGTGGCTGAAATGATGGTATGGCGATCCACGCGAACACGAACGGGCTCGCCCAGCCGCGCATCGGCCAGGGCCACTCCCGTGCGGCTCACCTTGATCCCGCCTGCGGCCGCGGCCACCGTCACCGGGCGTCCGCGCAGAATGAGAGGCAGAGACTCCACCGCATCGTGCGAGAGAGCCGTGCCGGGTCGAAGCGTGCGCCGGGCACGCACTTCAGCAAAGTTTCGTCCCGACCAGACGGCCAGATCGGTGACGTCCTGCCAGCTGCGGGAGAATCGCTCCGCGGAGAGCACTTCCCCGCGCTCCACGGGCGAAACCACCACCCACGCAGAATCCCACAGCCGTACATCGATGGTGAAGGTGACCTGCTTGTGCTGTTCGGAGAGTCCGCGTACGACGGTGCGCCCGCGCGGCGTGGCGCCGAATTCGAAGCGATAGTCTGACAGGGGGCCGGCCAGCTGTGGCAGTTCGCTTGGACCCAGCGTCAGCCGGGCGCGATCGACGGCCAGTTGAGAGGAGATCTGATTCAGAAGCGCGTTCTCGAGTTCCTGCGTTGCGAGGGCAGTGCCGGCAAGCAGAGCGACTGTGAACAGTCCGAGGACTATGGTCTTCATCGCGCTTACCGTCTCATGTTGTTGGCCAGCTCCGCCATCTGGTCGGAGGTCTGGACCGCCTTGGAGTTGATTTCGAATGCGCGCTGCGCGACGATCATCTTCACCATCTCCTCAACCACTTCCACGTTGGACATTTCCAGGTAGCCCTGGTTGAGTGTGGCCAGGCCGTCGGTGCCCGGGTTGCCGAGGATGGGATTGCCCGAGGCCGCGGTTTCGGCAAACAGGTTGCGACCCATGGCCGTGAGGCCTGCGGGATTGATGAAGCGCGCCAGCTCGATCTGCCCCACTTCCTGAGGCTGGTCGTCGCCCACGATCAGAACCTCCACGCGACCGTCCACCTGGATGGAGATGTTGGTGGCGTCGTCGGGAATGGTGATCTCAGGCTGAAGGATGTACCCGTCCGACGTCACGAGGGTGCCCTCGGCATCCATCTTGAGAGCGCCGTCGCGCGTGAAGGCCGTCGTGCCGTCGGGCAGGAGAACCTGCAGGAAGCCGTTCCCTTCGATCATGATGTCGAGCGGATTGCCAGTGGGCTGGATGTTGCCCACCGAGAACAGGCGGTCGGTGGCCGAAGGCCGCGATCCATAGCCCACGTCGAGCGCCACGGGGCGCAGCGAGGTGCCGCCCGTGGACACCCCTGCGGGCTTGATCTGCTGATACAGCACATCCTGGAACTGAAGGCTCGAGCGCTTGAAGCCCGTGGTATTGACGTTGGCCAGGTTGTTGGCCACCACGTCCACGTTCATCTGCTGGGCGATCATGCCGGAGGCGGCGGTGCGCATTGCTCTGATCATCTGTGATTACCTCTGGATTCGGCCCACCTGGTTGACGGCGCGGTCCAGGGAAGCGTCCTGGATCTGCACGGCCTTCTGGGCGGTTTCGAAGTAGCGGAATATGGTCATCATTTCGACCATCTGCTGCACCAGGTCGAAGTTGGCGCGTTCGATGTAGCCCTGCCGCACCAGACTTTGGGCGTCGGGCTGAGCTTCTTCAGTGGTGGTAAAGAGATTTCGTCCGAGAGGCGTGAGTGTCTGCGGAGTGGTGAAGCTCACCACACGCAGGCGGCCGCGTTCGACGCCGTTCTCCGACACTTCCCCGCGCTCCCCCACCACAAAGTTGTCGCTGGTGAGTACGATGGGGCCGGAGTCGCCCAGTACGGGGTAGCCGTCAGATGTGACCAGCTGCCCTTCTTCATTGAGCGTGAAGTTGCCGGAACGCGTGTAGCGCTCGCCCTCCGGCGCCTCCACCACGAAGAACCCGGGACCGTCGATGGCCTGATGGAACGGATTACCGGTGATGTCGAGTGGGCCCTGTGTGAAGTCGGTGTACTTCTCCTGCTGAAGCGGGATGAACCAGGGTTGGCTCGCGTCGGTCTGCGCGGCTTCGAGTCGGCGCATGAAGATCGATTCGCGCTTGAACCCTGCCGTTTCCGCGTTGGCGAGATTGTTGGCGATGGCATCCTGCTGTTTTGCACGCGCCACCATCGCACTGGCGGCATGAGAGATTCCGCGTATCATGGCGACACGCCCCCTTGCAACGGGCGTGCCCCATCCCTGCGGAATTGTATAAGTATTACTGTGACAACAGGTTGCGCAGAGCTGAGACCATTACAGCGCTACTACTAGTAGTGGCAATTGTGGCGGTTCCTGCCGCCCCCGAGGGAAATAAGTGATCCGGGGCCAGTCACAGTTCGAGTGACACCGCAGACCAGATTCTCTCCCGGGTCACCCCTCATCCACGACTTCTTCCAGACGACTTGCATTCGGGAACTGGAAGTTAGAATGATTCTCACGTCCAGTTCCCGCTTGTGAGAGGTTGCCACAGGCCTCCAAAAGCACAAGGACCATGGAGACGGCGGGGGGGCCGTAGGCTCGGACACGAATCATGGAATCTCACTCCAGGAGTCGGCGTGTGACCCTGGCCCGGTCACTCCACTTTGAAATTGGCCAGGGCGATCTTGGTGACGCTGGCTACGAGATCCGTAGTCTTCACTTCGAGAATATAGGTGCCTGATTCAACCGTACCGGGCGGAAGCGTGCCCGACTGAAAGGTCGCCCGTTCGGCCGACTCGTAGTCGCCGGCAAACAGGATCCGCCTCTCCCCCTCGCCTTCAGGATAGAGACTGTACTCTACGCGGTACCGACACTGTCCCTCCCGGCCGGGGCGGAGATTGTACACTTCGTGATAGAATGCCACCTTCTGCGACTTCTCGAAGATGTGCGAAGGCGTGGGAATGATCTCCTTGCCATTGCGGACGAACCCTCCCGACCCCTCGCGCGCCTCCCTCACGTCTTCCGCAATTACAAGTGGCGAGAGATCCAGCTCCACGGCCGTATCGTATGGCACGAGCCAGCGATCGAAGCTGGCCACACCACGCCGGGGACTTTGAGCATCGTCCCACTCCGCGGCCACTACGTAGAATCCGGGAGTCAGCACCGTGGACCACTGGTGCAGGCTCAGGCCCCGCTTCTCAGCCCGGGATCTGGTTTCCTCCACCTGAGTGCTGTCGAGCCAGCGCACGCCGAGCGCCGAATCGAAAGCTATGATGCGCGCGACGTAGTGGAAGCCCTCGATGTCGCGTCGCCAGTTGCGCTTGGCCAGATCGCGCACCGGGGCCGCGCTGGCCACATACACGTCGTAGGCGCCATCGGAGCGTCGAAACGGATAGAGATCCAGCGCCACATCGAGGTGCAGTTCGCCCAGGGGCGGAACGTAGAGCACGCCGTGCGCTTCCATGCGCTTGATGTCTTCGTAGTATCGCGGCAGCGACTGCACACCGCCTGAGAACTCGTGAAATGGAATGATGCGCAGGCCCTCGGCGCCCCCTTCGAACATGAACTTCAGATTGAGCCCGAAGTAGTACCACTTCTCGTAGTAGGCGTCGAAGGTAGAGTCCACGATGTCGTCGGGCTGACCGAACCGGATGTACACTTCGCCGCGACGGTCCCACGGCTCGGGCTGAGAACGCACGGGAAAGCGCGTGAGCGCATAGTCGACGCGCTCCTCGAACTGAGTGAGGAATTCGTTGTCGGGTGTGGTGGGTGTGGGATCGCGACGCTTCCAGAAGAGCCCGAGAAATTGCTCACGAGCCTCGCCTTGAAGTGTATCGAACGCGGCCCACTCCTCACGTGAGGCGATGAGCACATACGACCAGTCGAACACCGCCTTCGGCCACTCGGTGTGATCCAGAGGGAGTTTCGGCGCCGCCTGCGCCGGCCCGTGGCTCAGGAGCGCAAACAGCGCGCAGATGCCCAGCCACCGGGAACCGCACGCTGGTCCGGCCACCCGTGAACCGGGTCGTCGCCGCGCTTTCTGCTCTGGCCAATGCGCCCTCACACATCTATAATACGTGGCGGTCTGCGGCGGTTTCCACAAGATAGGGTGCTTCGATGAAAAAGGTTGCTGCCCATCCATCCTGCGGTACAGACGACGTGTTCGTGGCACGGGTCACGGGGCGCCTGACCACAGCGGCGAGTCGCGATTTCGATCGCCATCTGCGCACGTGCCCTGCGTGCCGAATGCGGCTCTCGTCGTTCAAGTCGGCCCGCGGCCGGCTGGAACGCATGTTCTCCAAGACCCCCCGCCGACAGGAGATTGCGCCGGCTCACCGCCTCTTGTCTGTGCTCTTGTCGCAGGTCCCTGAAAAGCGCCTCTACTACGGTACGCTGGTCGTGGAGGACTTTGGCGGCCTGCTTCTGGCCGCCACCGACTCGGGGCTGTGCTTCGTCTCCTTCCGCCCCACGGCCGAATCCGAGTACCTCGCGCGCTGGGCCAAGGCCGACTTCACGGTGACGCGCGGCGGCGATCGCATCACGGCCGCTTGCAAACAGCTGAAAGAGTACTTCGCCGGCTCACGAAGAGCCTTCGATCTCGACGTCGATCTTCACCTGGTGTCCGATTT
>DAIOGN010000008.1:17039-21909 GCA_036745245.1 Candidatus Zixiibacteriota bacterium | reverse complement strand
CCTTTCATTTCACCGCGAAGTTCGGGTTGGCGACGGCCAACCTCACCACCGCGATGCCGGACCCTTCGAATCTGCGGGATCTGCCCACGCTCATCGTCGACGACAATGCGACGACTCGACGCGTGCTCGAAGAGACTCGCCGAATCGGCTGGGGAAAAGTGCTCACCTACCACCAGGTGGCCCAGCGCATCGGGAAATCCGGTGCTTCACGCGCCGTGGGAAATGCTCTTGGGAAGAACCCCGTGCCGATCGTGGTGCCTTGCCACCGGGTGGTGGCCTCAGATGGCCTCGGTGGTTTTACCGGCGGACTGTCCTTCAAGCGCAAGCTACTGGCCATCGAGGGGATTGAGACGGCCGGCGTGGATTTGTTCAGTTAGGACAGTGCGCCGCGGCTCTCATCTGACACTTGCTGGTGGCGAGTCGAGCACCCATTTCTGAGTCGCCTTGGCTCACGCGCGTATCGTCGGCAGACGACTTCCAAGATTCTCCAGATTGGGAACCTAGATTGCCGTTCAAGAGAACTACATGCGGCTAATGACAGATTTGTACTGAAGCCCATGCAACCAGTTCCAGACCCCGTCCCAGTCTCACAAGAGTTCTTTCGAACCCCGTGTCCCCCGCTTAGCCCTCGCGGAGTGCATTGGTTGAGTGGTACTACATCGGCTATGGCCCCTTTAGAGCTGCTTCAGGTCTAACTTGTCCGTCGGAAAGTACCTAACGGCTAAACTTGTGCTGACGCCCTCGTTCCAACTGTAAGACAGCACGACGGTAGTCGTCGGGAACACCCATGTAGTTTCCATCCGATCTAAACCTGGCTCTCGAGATGCAAAACTGCTGGTCTCAGGGCCGTACTTCGCCGATAGTGCGGTCTTCAGGTCGGCACATTCGAAATCACGGTGGGGGGTGGATCCCTCGTCGAGATGGCGCACTAACACTTGAGACAACCCGCCACACTTGTCATTCATTTGTAAGTACACTTCGAACGCAGTCTGTACCAAGGTGTACTCGGGCACAAAATAGTCGGCGTAGGTTGCATCATATCCAAAATACTGCCTCTCTGGCAAGCGTTCAATCCTATCGCCGAGCACCTCTACAAGTTCCGTCTCAGACATGCCCCACCGCGTCTCTTGCCAGCCAAGAAGATCGGTCGGCGACGTGTGCTTCTCCTGCGTTTTTCCATTCCCCGGCTGATCGCAGGCGAGACTGCACAACAGACACGCTGTTGCGGCAATCACAACAACTTGTTGCCTAGTGCAGTTTATCATCCTGTATCCTCCTCTTTGAGTAGGCCATCCGCAGGCAAAGCCCTCAATTCCAGAGTGCTTCGTACAGTGAATCCGATGTGACGATGCGACTAGCGTTTCTAAAGTTATCGAAGATTCTAAGCAGGCATTCGACAATCCACGGGTCTTCGCTGTAGTACATATTGGCCTTCGTTCCGGTATTGAGAAACGGAACGAATACGAACGTGGCCTTCATCCCGTCGTAGACCGAAAAACGAATGAAGGGGTAGGCCGAGTAGTGGTAAATAGTGAGGTTTTTCCCGAGCGCCGAATCAGCCAGCATTTGGCGATATGTATCGTTGGCTTCTCGAAGCACGGATGGTCGAAGCAACTCCTTGCCTGCCTCATGTTCGAAACCTCGAAGTCGAGAAGTCGTTAACGCCTCAAAAGCGCCCCCCTTTGGATCTACTAGGCAAAGTCGGACCTTGGCGGCACGAAGCGCAGCCTGGAAATCTTCCTTCATGCCCGGCTGAGCAATCCATGTCGCGCCGTGAACAGTCACTATGCAAATTGAGTCCTTCGCTAGACGAAACAGTTCCGCAACTTTTTTGTCGGCCTCTTCCTTGCCGCTGAACAACTGAAACCGCTCAGCCGCACCGACGGAGGCGATTCCAAACATGCTCGCTATCAATTCGTGCTCTAGGCTGTCGGTATTAGGTCTAGCCGTGTCGCCAGTGACTCGGGGCGGCACCAGAGGTATCCAGTACCTGGCAAAGGCGACGGCCAACAGAATGCCAACAAGCAAGCCCAATGCACCGGCAGCGCCGAATTCCTTCAGGAAAGTGAGCACGCGTCGGGTCCAGGGGAATTCCCGAAGAAGGGCGCCGAGCCTTGCCCAGAAGGTGGGTTTGTCGCCTGTCATCCGGCTCCGTGTGTGGGGTGGGAGGCTCTGGGGCAGAGGCACTCCCTTACCTTGAAAGTTACGTTCCTTTTCGCCCAATCTCAAGTTGGGTTTTCGTGTTCGTACCAGTGCGCCATTGCCGGAGATGTGGTCTTCCCCCGATTTCGTGCACGCGAAGCACGTACATTGTCATAGCTGCAGCCACCTCCTGGGAGCAGGCTGTGTCACAGATTTCGGATTGAGTAGAGTGTTCCGCCACTCTTCAACATACTTCTTGGCAAAGGCTTGCACTTCCTCAGGTCGGTAGGCCTCAATTATTCGGCGATAGAACACGACTTGAACTTGCAAGGCAAGGCCCACAACCTTTGGCAGATCGAGCAAACTACGCAAAGGTTTGTAAATCGCCTTACCATCCGCAACCTCGATATGAGATCTGAAGTTAGCAGAGTGCGCCATCTCAGATGATGGTCCGTAGATTGTGACATACATATCCACTCGATCCAACTCTTTTACCAAGGCATAAAACGACTTCTTCAGGCCCTTGGCGAGTAGTGGAACGTACCAAGCACTTTCACGCTTGAGCGATGCTTTCTCCTTTTCGAACCGGCTATTTAGGTCTGCAAATCTCTGGTCTTTGAGTAACGATTCGATTTCCGCGCGCTGTTGCCTCCACCGGGCCACCCTATCATCGGCCGCGTCTGAAACTGATATCGAACCCATCGATTCACGAAACCGTCGGTACTCATTTGTTGATGGATCGTACCTGTTGATCCAAACCATGATACGCCGCAGATCCGATACGTAGTATGCGCTAGCGCGCAGCTCCGAATCTTTGCTGAGGATCCAGTCAACATAAATCGAAGCCTCGAACATCGACCGTAATTGAAGATACGCAGGATCCACGCAACCGCGGCGCAGCAACGTGTCGAGGCCGTCCAGCATTCCGATGTTCTGTTTGAGCAAGACACCGAGGATCACTAGGTCGGTTAGAGAGCGCTCTGAGCATTTCATGCATCTACAGAACAAGTGGGTTCCATAATCGGTTAGATGCCGAATGACTGCAAGCTCCGAAGCGAAGTGCTTCTCTACATCGCGGCATGCGGTTTCCCGGTCAAGGACGACAGGGTTTGGCCCGCCGCGGAGTGACTCCGGTCGGATGACACTCATCAAATTCTCCCTTGCACCCACGCGTCGGAGTGAGCTCGGAGCTGGTAGGGTGTTCGTAACCTGCCTGAAAATCGTCCCCGGACTCGAAGCATCTGCCCGCGGTATATGATCATCAAAAATAGTGTCCAAAAAGTGACCGGTACTGCTCCAAAATGACCCCAAATCAGCCAACTCAAACCAAGGCGAAAACTGCCGTTAGTCATTGGATTACAACGGGATGTGTTGAGTGACAATGACTTACCAAAACCCCTCAAATCGGATTTTAAGTCCATGGCGCCATGGAGATTTGTACTGTGTTCCATGGTGCCGGTTTCCTCATCCAGTCACAAGCCCAATGCACCCGATGCCCCCTGAAGCGCCGCAAGCACATGCCCGATGTGCTCGGGCAACTCCACCCCCAACTCCGCCGCGCCGGCCTCGATGTCTTCCCTGCTCACCCGTGCAGCGAATTCCTTCTGCTTGAACTTCTTCTGAACTGACGCCACTTCGACTTCTGCAATCTTCTTCGAAGGACGCACCAACGCCACAGCCGTAATCAGGCCGCACAACTCATCGACCGCGAACAGCGCATGCGCCATGCGCGTGTCGCGAGGCACACCGGTGTAGCTGGCGTGGCTCATGACGCAGCGGACATCCTCCTCCAGCCAGCCCAGGCCGCGCAGGATCTCGGCGCCCTTGTACGGGTGCTCCTCGGCCGAGGGGTGTTTCTCGTAATCAAAGTCGTGGATCAGGCCCACGCGCCCCCAACGGTCCACATCCTCGCCGAAATGCGCGGCGTAGTACCGCATGGCCGCTTCCACGGCCAGCATGTGCTTGCGCAGGCTATCCGACTGCGTGTGCATGCACAGCAGATGCCACGTCTGTTCGCGCGAGAAGTTCATGGTTAGATGACCCCTTTCAAGTGCTTCAACTGCAACTCCGGATGCAGATCTCCATCGGCACCGGGATCCGCCGCCCGGATTCCCTCCAGAACTCGCTCCACGTCCACGCCCCAGTGCCGCGGCGCGAAGGGCCCGATCTTGTCCGCCGCCTTGCGAAACTGGCTGCGGCAACCCTTCCGATTGCCGCACTGAAGATGGTACGCCCCCACGGCGATGTGAATCAACCCCTGGAGAAAGCGACGGTCCCCCGGCGAATACGAATGCCACACGGCTTCCCACAGATCGTGCGCCAGATAGAAGTCTCCGTCCCGAAACGCCGTCACGCCTTTGGCGAACCCGTCACGGTCTTCGGAGGCGAAGCGCTCGGGCAACGAGAACGGCGCGAGGTCGGCCGGGATCGTGGCCGCAGCCTTCTCCGCCATCTCACGATCGTGCTCTTCCTTTCCGTAGACCGGCATGTCAAGTCACCGGCATCCGGCCCGGGCACAATTCGTTGATCGCGCACTGGGGGCAGCGCGGCCTGCGGGCTATGCACGTGGCTCGCCCGTGCAGGATCAACAGATGCGGAAACACGGTCCAATCCTGCCGCGGCACGATTTTCATGAGGTCTTCCTCAATGTGCACCGGGTCGGAGTGCTTCGTGAGGGCCAACAGCCCCGAAATGCGCTGCACATGTGTGTCCACCACCACGCCCTCAT
>DAIOGN010000008.1:4284-17029 GCA_036745245.1 Candidatus Zixiibacteriota bacterium | reverse complement strand
CATCCTTGCCGAAGGCATTCCCCAGCACAACGTTCGCCGTCTTCCGCCCCACGCCGCCCAACGCCACCAGTTCCTCCATGGTGTCGGGCACTTCCCCGTTATGGCGTTCCACCATGGCCTGCGCACAGGCGATGAGGTTCTTCGCCTTATTGCGGAAGAACCCGGTAGACCGGATCACATCTTCAAGCTCCGCCTGGTCAGCCAGAGCCAGCGCCCGGGCGTTAGGGTAGCGGCTGAACACCTGCGGCGTCACCATGTTCACCCGCTTGTCGGTGCACTGCGCCGACAGGATGGTGGCGACCAATAGTTCGTACGGACTGTGATGTTCGAGCGCCGTGGTGGCTTCGGGGAACTCGGCCTTGAGGCGGGCGATGATCTCCTGCGCTCGCGCCGCCTTCGCGGCGGCTGATTCGCGCCGCGACTTAGCCGCGGGCTTCTTTGAAGTACCGGGCAATGTCCTCGGCTCCCAGGCAGTTGAGCACCTGCGCGGGCTGGGTGCCCACTTTGCGGGCCACGGCCACGCCGTGCTGCATGTCGTCGATCCCCGCCTGTGTGTGGGCGTCGGGGTTGATGGAAATCCTCAGGCCCGCATCAAACACCAGGGGCAGGTGCCGCCAGTCCACGTCGAGCCGCCTTGGATTGCCGTTGAGTTCGATGATCGTACCCGACTCCCTGGCCGCGGCCACCACCTTCTCCCAGTTCAACGGGAATCCGCGTCGCATCAGAAGCAGTCGTCCGGTAGGATGTCCCAGAATGGTGGTGTACGGATTGCGAACGGCTCGGCACACGCGCTCGGTGGCCGTCTCCTCGTCCATGTCCAATCCCGAATGAACCGACGCCACCACGAAATCGAATTGCGACAGCACGTCCTCGGGGTAATCCAGCGAGCCGTCGACGAGGATGTCGGATTCGATACCCCGAAAGATCCGCAGCCGCCCTGCGTACTCCTGATTGAGCGCTTCCACTTCCTTGTGCTGTTCGCGAATCCGTTCGACAGACAGTCCGCCCGCGTAGGCCGCGCTCTGGCTGTGGTCGCAAATGCCGAAGTAGGTGAGTCCGCGTTCCGCTGCGGCCGCTACCATGTCCCGGAGGCTGGCTTTTCCGTCGGAGTAGGTGCTGTGGCAGTGCAACACTCCGCGCAGATGCGCCATTGTAATCAGGTCGGCCGGTGCCCCGTCCTTCCAGAACGCTTCCACATCGCGGCACTCCGGTGGCAGCCACGGGAGACCAGCTTGCGCCAGACACTCCTCCTCCGAGGCGAAGTCACCTCCGGCCTTCTGGCGGACGAATTTCACATACGGTTCTGGTCCTGTGGCGGCAAGCAATGCGCTGCCCGCAGATTCCGGGCGGGCGCATACAAGCTCACCTGTCAGCCCTTCGATCAGGCGTAGACGGACCCGGTCGTTTCCGATCAGCTCGCCTGAATGCACAAGCTCAGATTCGGCAACCCTGGGGAGCAGCGACTTCGCGGGGCACGACCCCGTGACCACCCACACCAATTCCGCCACGGTTTCCAGGTTCCGTCGCAACGCACCCGCCGGTTCAACCGATTTCACGCCGTCGCAGGCAGACAATAATTCCGCCACCGACTGCGACACCGAAAGCGCCCGCGGCCGGCGCCACTGCCCGATGAAACTCCGCACTTGGTGAATGCCGTCGAGGATTTTGGCCACCGACTTGGCGCCGTAGCCGGGCATGGCTTCCAGCGTGCCGTCCTGGCACACTTTCTCCAGTTCCTCGAGCGATCGTATCCCCGACTCCCGGTACAGCGCACGCAGTTTCTTGGCTCCCAATCCCGGCACGCGACGCATCTCCAGCACGCCCGCCGGAATGCGTTCCAGCAATGTGTTCAGCTCCGCAAAACTGCCCGTGTCGTGCAGTTCCTTCAGGGTGGCGGCCACGCCCTTGCCGATGCCGGGAACGCCGGTAATCTCGCCCGAGGCCAAAAGCTTCCCGAACGGCTGTGGCAATCCGGAAACGGAACGTGCCGCGTTGTGATAGGCACGTGCACGAAAGGGATTGTCTTCCGACAGCTCGAGGAGATCCCCGAACAGAAGCAGCTTCTCGGAGGCCTGTGCGTTTTCCATGGAGTCAGGTGCCCTGCGATGCCTGAGGTGGCCGGCCGTGCTTCGACTCGAAGTCCTGCGTCATGCTGGCCAGGCAGGATCCGCAGATGTAATGAAACCGCCCCGCGCCGAACTCGCGCTCGATCACAAGATCCGGATCGCGCAGTTCATCGCACACGGAACAAGTGACCCGTGGATCAAACTCCTGCGGCGAACTGGTGGGCGACGGTTTCAGGAAGGGCGCGATGATGAACCAGAGCAGGATGGCTCCGAAGGCCACCAGAAGAAGCGCCATGTCACGCTCCTGGAGGCGAAACGAACCCCTTCCGGTGAGGTCCTGAGGCCGAAGGGCGGGGAACACGAGCGATGGGGAGGTGAACCATGGGCGAAGCCACGATAGGCGCCGCCCGAGACAGCGTCAAGCCGGAAGCGTCGATTCGCGGCGTCCCGCGAGAAACTCTCGTACCTGTGGTTCGGTGAACGGCTTGATCAGACGAGCGGACGCGGCCCGAATGTATTCGGCGAGCTGATAGTCGGTGGCTGTGCCGGTGGTCACCACCACCCTGCAATCGGACGAACCGGCCTTGAGGACATCGAAGGCCCGGACGAAATTGAGTTTCCCCGGCATCAAGGCGTCGACGAAGGCGAGCGTGGGCACGCCACGCGCGAGCTGCGCCTGCAGTTCCCCTGCGTCGGCCACCACAGTCACCTGCCATTGTTCCGCCGCCAGTACGCGGCAGAGTATGTCCCGCGCTGCCTCGTCGCATTCCAGGATCATGGCGGTCCGCGGCAGGTGGGCCGACGAAACGACCGCCGGCTGGCTGCGATGCACGCGCGGCAACACGATGCGCACCACCGTTCCCTGACCCGGGGCGCTGTCGAGGTCGATGTCGCCCTTCATCGCGCGGACATAGTTGGCGCTCGTCGTGAGTCCCAGTCCATTGCCTGCGCCCGCCTCTCCCCCCCACACACCCTTGGTGGAGAAGAACGGGTCGAACACGCGGCTGAGGCTCTCCGCTGGAATGCCGGATCCGTTGTCGCGCACGATCAGCGTGGCACGAACGCTATCGCCGGACAGCTTGATATCCAGCCGTCCGCCGTCGGGCATGGCATCCAGGGCATTTTCGAGGATGTTGAGCACCACCTGACGAAGGCGAGAGGCCACACCGTCCACGCACACGTCCAGTTCGATATCTGAAATCACGGTGACGTTTTGCTGAAGGGCTCGCTGCTCGAAGAGACACGTGACCTCGCGCAGAAGGTGTCCCAGTTCCAGAACGTCCGGTCCTTCCCTGGAGTCGCCCACGAACGAGTGCAGCGACAGGGCCGTCTGGTTGGCCCGGGCGCCGATGTCGAGAATGCGCTGCATGGCCGAATTCACCACGGCGGGATTGCCGGAGGCCTGGAGCGCGAGGCTGGCATTGCCGAGGATCCCGCCCAGGTAGTTCTTGAATTCATGGGCCACGCCCGCCGCCAGGCTCGTAAGGGATGCCTTCTTTTCGGCGGAGAGCAGCTTCTGCTCGGCGGCGCGTTGCTCGGTGATGTCCCGCAGCACCAGAACGGCGGCGCGCACGCGCGTCTGCGCTTCGTCCATGATGGGTGCCGCGGTGGCCGACACGTACACCGTTCGATCGCCGCGCACTAGGCGCCATTGCGAGGCCTTCTGTGGCGCGGCCTGTCTCAAGGCCAGCACGATCGGATGCGCCGTCCCCGCCGGTTCCTCGCGGTGCAGATCGAAGAGCGGCACCAGGGCCTGCCAGTCGTCCACGCGACGTCCGCCGACCGAGACCCCCAATAGTTCGACCGCCGCAGCATTGGCCTGCATCACGTACCGATCGGCCGTCACTTCAATCAGCGCATCGGAGAGGGATCCGATCACCGCCTTAAGATCCGCTGCCTGCTCGGACAGGTCGCGCGAGAGGCGTGCCTGCAACATGGAGGCCTGCAGTTGCCTCGAGATGCGGGCCAGAAGGTCGACCAGTTCCGCAGTGAAGCGACCTTGCTCGCGGCTGGCCAGGAGCATGCCGCCTCTTACCAGCCCTTCTTCAAACATTGGCAGGACGGCCCAGGAGGCGATGCCGGCCAGGGCGAACAGCCCCGCCAGTGGCTCACCGATGTCGAAATCGAAGGCCGGTTCGGCCGCAGTAGTCCATGAAAGAAGGTTCGCCGGCAGGAAGCCCGCAGCGATGGGAAACTGGTCATCGAACCCGGCGTGTGCCACGAGGATCCAGGACCCGTCGAGCCCGAAGTAGAGAGCGCCAAACTCCGCCTCCAGTCCGGCCGCCAGCCGGCGCATGGACTCTGCGGCGATTTCGTTGAACAGCCTGCCTTCGCGCGCCGATTCGGAAATAAAGTTCAGTGTTTCGAGACAGATGGCGCGCTCGCGGGAACGGCGACTTCTTCCGGTTTCGTCGCCCTGCACGGGCTGGAACAGTTTGTCGCGCAGCCAGGCGCCCTGGCCTGCCTCCGAAAGCAAGGCAGCGATGTTGGTAACAAAGCGCACATCCTGGTTCACGAGTGCGCGACAAGAACTCCAGTGCGCCACCAGCGCCACGCCCGGGTCATCCGGCAAACCGAGGAGCGGGACGGCCAAAAGAGAGCCCTCTCCGTCCCAGTTGGGGAGGCACAGCGGAGAACGCGCTTCTTTCACCTGGTCCACGATGACACGCAGCGCATTCTCGGGCAGCTCCGCCTGACGATCACGGTCGCTGGCCCACAGTGTCTTCAGGCCCCCGTCCACGCACTCTGCGATCAGCACCAGATCGCAGGCGAGGCCGTCCGACAGGCATTCGGAGGCGCCGGGGGCGGCATACAGCCAGGCTACGGAGGAACGTGCGGTCTCGGTCATGGCGGAACTGGGCGCAGAACGCTCATTCAGGTATCGGCGCTCCGAAAGGCAGCCGTTACCCGCATGTCTTGTGGCGTTATGTCAAAACGCCGGGGAGACTGATGAAAGCGACTCAGGCCCGGGGGGCCGAATCGAACTGAGGCTCGACGAAGCGGTCGGCCGATATTTCAGACGCCAGTTTGTAAATGGCGTTGACGGGGTGGTCGGTGTGTCGCTGCGAACGTTCGTCCAACGCCATGCGGCACGACGGACAGTCGGTGTACACCGTGAGATCGGAGGGCACGTGGTCCATGTGCTTCATCATGAGTTCGGCGTTGGTCTCGGCGATGGTGCGATGCTTCCGCTTGAACCCCATCGTTCCGCCCATGCCCGAGCAGCTTTGTTTCATGTCGACGTAGCGAGTGACCCTTCGCAACGCCTCTTCGCCGCCCGGATGCCCGGTCTCCGACAGATGCAGTGAATGACAGGGGGCGTGGTACGCCGAGGCCACGGCTGTCACATCTGTTGGAAGGTGTGCGGCACCGAACCAGGAGGCGTCCACCACCCGGCGAGCCACCTGAAGTGCCTTTTCGTGCCACACCGGATCGCTTTCGAACCACTCCGGATACTGCTTCACCAGCGACAGACGGCACGAGGAGCACGTGGTGAGAATGGGTGCCTCGCCCGCAAGTTTCTCCAGGTTGTGCCGGGCCCAGGGACCGAGGTCGCCGCCGTACGTTTCGAGCGCGTGTCCGCTGCAACGGGTGGCGGGCAAGGACACCCGATATCCCAACCGCTCCGCCAGAAGCACGGTGTTGCGCCCCACCGACTCCGGCTGGTTGTAGCGGGCGAAACAGCCGGCGAAGTAGAGCACGTCGCCGCGCCTGGCCGTCGCGGGATGCGGTCGGCCCGCGAACCAGTCATCGAGCGTGACGCTCGCGAAGTCAGGAAAGGCTCGTTTGTGGTCGAGTCCGAGGCCGGCTTCGAGCACGCGTCGCACCACACTCAGCTTGTTCAGGCGGTTTACAAGCGGAGCAAACCGCACTCCCCAGGGAGCGAGGGACTCGTAGTGAGACAAGAGCCGATCCACGAAGGGCATCCCGTCCTTCTGCACCACGTACCGGCGCGCCAGGAGAAGATGCCTGGGCTCGTCCACCTGGCTCGGGCACTGGTGGGCGCAGCGTTTGCAATTGAGGCACGTGTCGCCCAGTTCCCGAAACTCCCGGGTACGCAGGTAGAGATCGGGGTCGCCGAAGGCGCCGGTCATCATGCCGCGAATGGCGTGTGTGCGGCCGCGCGTGAGATCCTGCTCGTTGCGCGTGCCAATGAAACTGGGACAGAAGTCCTTGCACACGCCCAGGCCCACACAGTTTTCCACGTGCGTCACGGCCACCGGGTCGCGCGCGATACCATTCTCGGAGTCGGTGATCAGCCGCGTCTCGGGTCCGGCCTGGAGGTCGGCGGTGAGCAGATCGGCCCTTTGTGTGATGATCTTGTCGGGATTCAAGTATCCGAGCGGATCGAACGTGTCCTTCACCCGTTCGAAGAGCGTATACAGAGGTCCGAATTTGGCTTTCAGCTTGTGCGCGTGAGTGTAGCCGTCGCCGTGCTCAGCCGTATAGGAGCCGCCGAAACTGTCCACGATGGCGAACACTTCATCGGTGATCCGGCGCATGAGGACGAGATCGGCCGGATCCGTCAGGTCGAGGGCCGGCCGCACGTGGATGTTGCCGTTGCCCGCGTGTCCCCAGTAAGCCACGTGCACCTTGTGCTTCTCGAACACCTTCGAGATCGCGCGGATGTACGCCGGCAGATCCTCGGCGCGCACCACGCAGTCTTCGATGAACGGAACCGGTTTGCGCCGGCCCTCCGCCAGGTGTCCAATCATGGCCGCCGATTTCCGCACTTCCCACAGGCGGGCCTGATCGCGCGGCTCGCGGGCCAGACGGTGAGCGAAAGCCAGCGGCGCGGCACCCGACGTGACGCGCGCCACCGCCTTCGCAGCTTGATCCTCTGACGACCCGGTGGCCTCCGCCTCGAATTCCACCAGGAGCGCGGCCTCCGTGGCCTCGGGCACCAGGTCCCGGATGAGCTGGCTGCGCGGGCGCGCCAGGGTCAGGAGATGCCGATCCACCATCTCCACAGCCACGGGCTCAAGCGGCAGCACCTCCGCCACGCCTGCGCCGGCCTGTTCCCACGACTCGAAGAAGAGCAGCACCACCGTGCGGGCCGGGAGAATGGGCGCAAGCGCCAGCTCGGCTTCGGAAAACAGTGCGAGGGTTCCTTCGCTTCCCACCAGAACCTGTGTGAAGTCGAACATGGATCCGTCCCACAATCGATCGAGCGCGTAGCCTGACGAGTTCTTGTTCGTGCGTGGAGTGTGCTTGCGAATCGTTTCCTGGTGGTCGCGCACGAGGGGCCAGACGGTGTCGGCCCAGCCCTGCTGCACCGGGTCGGCGAAAATCGGCGGCCAGTGCTCCGTGGCACGCACGGCGCCTGTCTTGAAGCGCTCGCCGCGAGCCGTCACACCCGAAATCGACTGTACCCAGTTGCGCGTGGGGCCATACTTCACGTGGCGCGTGCCGGAGGCGTTGTTCGCCCACATGCCGCCCAGCTCGCAGGCGATGCCGGAGGCGGGATTGGGTGGAAACATGAGCCCGGCGCGGGCTACGGTGGCCTGCAACTCGTCGTACGTGACACCGGGCTGCACACGCACCCGCCGCGCTTTCGGGTTGAAGTCCAGGACGTCGTGAAAATACTTCGTGACGTCCACCACCAGGCCCCGACCGATGGAGCCGCCCGCCAGCGACGTGCCCCCCGAGCGCATGATAAGCCCCACGCGTTCTTCCGGCTCGCGGGAGGCGTTGAACTCGAAGAGCCCCGCCGCCAGTTCGGCCAGATCTTCTACCGTTCGTGGCCGGGCCACGGCGGCCGGGACGATCAGGTGGTAGCTGGCGTCGGTGCTGTAGAGATAACGGGTCGTGGCGTCGGTGAGAATCTCGCCGGAGGTGCGGCGCTCGAGGGTTCGAAAGAGCCGCTCCTGATCCGCCGTAAGCGGCGAGACCATCATACAAAAACAATACGCCGCCTGACCTGGAGCGTCAAGCGGCGTACAAGAAGCGGGGTCCTTCCTCTGCTCAGCGAGTCGAGCTCCCTCTCCCGAAGGGTCGGTCGAACCCCGTGCGATTTTAAAGTGGGGCCGGCCGACAACAACCGAGCCGTCATCGACCGTTCAGCGCCGCTGGCTCCCGCGACCAGACACCGGGCGCTGAGTGCCCCACGTTGCCTTGCTACAGGTATCACGGAAGTCGGTGTGTCCTCGGCACCGGTTCCGCTTTGTGCGTCCCCGCTAACCCGTCCTCAGGCAATTTGTTCAGGCACTACTCAGGCGATATTCTGCCTGTGCCAAACGATCGCTTTACGGTCTTTCGGACTCCTTGAGCTCCGGTGAGAGGTGCAAACACAACGCACCGTCACAGAGCAGAGTTAAAGCTATTCAGTTGTCTTGCGTTGAATCGTTGACGTTGGTTACAAAACGTCGGCAGTGGGCTAAAGCAGGGGCTCCGATAGAGGTTGGTTTGAAGTCACGTTGCCAATATAGACAGTTCGGAAAGCTTGTCAAGAAAAAAAATCCAAATCACTGCGAGGATTAGTCTACGTCGAGGTACGGGAGGATGTGCCCGCTCAATCATGGTCCTCAGGAACAGATCTCCTTCCCCTCCTGTTTTCGAAATCCAGGTGTGGCGGCAATATATTGCACAACAACGAGTTACACGATAGCGTATCAGCTTCCGTAGCGAACGAAATAGTCGAGCATCTCGATTTCGCGCTCGCGTCCTTCCGCTTCGGCTTCCATGAGATCGCGCAGCGAGAGAATTCCCACCAAGGTTCCTTCCTCCACCACGGGGAGGTGCCTGAAGTGCATCTGCTTCATCTTCGTCAGGCAGTCCCGGGCCAGATCCGTGGACTCCGCGACTACCAACTCCTGCGACATCACCTCTTCCACGCGTGTGCGGGCAGGATCCAGGCCGGCCAGCACCACGCGAAGCATCAGATCCCGCTCCGAGAACATGCCCACGAGATGCGTTCCCGAGATGACGGGCACTGCACCGCGACGAACCTGTTTCATGTAACGCACGGCCTCCAGGACCGTTTGATCCGCCGTGATGTGATCCACTCTGCCCGTGGGGATCAGGGCGTTCACCTGTTTGTCGAGCATGAGCTTCACTCCTCTTCGAATGCCCTGTACAATGCCGCCTGCCGCTTGACGGCCGTGCGCACATGGCGTATGATCACCGAACCCGGCGAAAGGACGAACCAGCGAAATGATTCAACTGCGTGCTCCCCTCCCCGCCTTCGAGGCCTCCGCCCTGTCCGGCGGCCGGGAGGTGCAGATCAAAGGCGACGACCTCAAGGGATCGTGGCACGTCATCGTCTTTTATACGCACGACGAGACCAGCGTGTGCGCTTCCGAACTGACCTCCTTTCGGGATCTGTCAGCCGAATTCGAAAAAGCGGGCGCCCGAGTGGTCCTTGTGTCGGTGGACTCCATGGAGTCACACCGGCGCTGGCGCGACGGGGGCTTCGGCGACGTGCCGTTTCTCTGGATCGCCGACCCGTCGAAGGAGTTGGCCCGATCCTTCGATGTGCTGCATGAAGACACAGGTCTGGCCCTCCGTGGCACCTTCATCGTCGATCCCGACGGCTGGGTTCGATTCGTGTCGATTCACGACTTGCCCACAGGGCGAAACACCGGCGAAATCCTGAGAACGCTTCAGGCGCTACAGACCGCCCAGTGCACGCCGTGCAACTGGAAGCCGGGCGAGCCGACCAGCTGATCGACCGCACACTCTTAAATTAAGCTCTTCAAGCCGGCTCTTCGAGTATCCGGTGGTACAGCAGGGCGGCCAGCGAAGCGCCCAGTATTGGTCCCACCCAGTAGACCCATAGATTCTGTGTGCCTCCGCCAAGGAGCGCCGGACCCAGGTGCCGGGCGGGATTCATGGCTGCCCCCGACACGGGACCACCGGCCATGATGTCGAAAGCGACCGTGAGGCCGATCAGCAGTCCGCCGAGTTTTGGAGCGCGACGGTCGATGGCCGTGCCGTACACGGCGAACATGAGAAAGAATGTAAGCACCGCTTCCATCGCCAGCGCCATGCCCACGGTCACCCCGGCAGCGGTGTTGATGGCGGGCGTGCCCATTCCCACTTCGGTGAGAGCCGCGGCCGGCATCGCCAGCTTGATGAGAAAGGCCGCCAGGATGGCGCCCGCGCATTGGGCCAGGATATACCCGACGAGACCTGCCGTAGGCAGCTTGCCTGCGATCCAGGCGCCCACGCTCACGGCGGGGTTCACGTGACCGCCGCTGATGTGTGCCGTGGCCGTGATGAACACGGCCAGGGTCAGCCCGTGGGCCAGGGCGATGCCCACCAGTCCGAGCGCGCCACCGCTCATGGCATTGGCGGCAATGGCTCCGATGCCCACGAAGGTCAGGGCAAACGTGCTCACGAATTCTGCAACCAGCGCTTTGGAGTTCAACCGGCGCCTCCTCTCGATGTCGTTCTAGTTCTGCGCCCGGGTGGACGCACACTCCTTGCAGGCCGTGCACAGACCGTGAAACACAAGCGCATGGCCCTCCACCTGAAAGTCGGAAACCTGCTGTTCCGCTCTCGACAACACACCGGACACGTCCGGCAGCACCAGGTCCCTGAGTTCCCCGCAGGAACGGCACAGGACATGATAGTGCGGCTCTGTGCGGGCGTCGTAGAGATCCTGGCCGCTTCCGAACCGCAGCACACTCAGCTTTCCCTGTGCCACCAGCACGTGCAGGTTTCGATACACGGATGACGTAGACAGGCGCGGATGCCGCCTGCGCAGAGCGGCGTGGATTTCCTCGGCCGAGAGATGCTGACAGCGGGAGGTCACGTGATCGAGAATTGCCTCGCGCTGCGGCGTGCGATGGTAGCGGCGTGGCCCTGTCATGTGTTGTGGTCCGAAGGTAGGCCCCGGGCCGAACCGGGGTCAAGCCGCCGCGTCCGAGGGCCGGGGTCCCGGTCGACCCATAAAAAAAGCCGGCCCCGGGGAGGGGCCGGCTGAATCCGAGACAGCGAGACTACTCGGCGCCGTCGAACGAGATACGCGTGGCCACTTTCGGCTCGTCGTCTCCGAAGAGGCCTTTCACAGGGGCCGTGATTTCAAGCTTCAGCCCCTTGCTGATGCCGCCGCGAGGATCGTTGTCGGTCGCCGTCAGGTAAGCAGACTTGGCGATCGAGGTGTCGGCAGGAGCCGTGTACAGGAACGAGGCCACGCCGTAGCGATCCGTGACGACCGGAGAGCTCACCACGGAACCCGCGGTCGCGATGAGCGTCACCGAATGGCCTCCCAGGGGCACGTCCTGACGGTCCTTGATCACCACTTCCACGGGCACGGTAGCGCCCGTGACCACGTCGCCGAAGAACTCGATCGTGGAGTTCTTGAAGTAGGCCGTTCCCGACAGCAGGTTGACATTGTGCGTGGCGAACGCAGCGCCCGTACGGGCACGGATCGTGGCCACGGCACAGATGCCGTCGTCAGGCGAGACCGGGGAATAATCTTCCTGCGGCGCCTCGGAGTTGAAAAGCGAGTTCAGGATGCTGTAGTTGCAGCCATCTTCCGTGAGGCCGCCCGTGACCCCGCCGAAGGTCGACGACATCTCGATGGGCGTGACTTCCACCACCGGGTTGCCGTTGATGTCGAGCACTTCGACCATCACATCGGCCTCGGCACTGGTGGCCGCGGCGATGGAGTTGGGAGCGGTCAGGAACGTGATGGTGGCCGCCGGGCTCGATGAGTAGAACGCTACCGAGTCGCGCACTGCGCCGCCGGCCGTCTCGCACCAGATCCACACGATGCCATCATTCTGCGGATCGCCCGAGTGCCATTCCACCGTGACGATGCCGCCGTCTTCCTCCGTGATGTCGTACGCGCCCACCGAGCCTTCCTCGGTGGAGAAGTACACGGCCGTGCCCGCAGGAACCGGGTTGCCGTACGCGTCCACCACCATGGCGACGATGGGGTTCACTCGGTTGACATAGGCCCACGACTGAATGTTGCAGGTCTGCGAGCCAATGGAGATTTCGAATGGCGGGCCCGCGTTGACCACCACGTGAATGGCCGTGGAGAGTACCGAGCCGGCGGTGGCGCGCAGTCGCACCGTGCCGGAGATCGTGCCTGAAGCCACGGTCCAGGTCACGCGACCGGACGCGTCGGTCATCTTGCTCACCGGCTGACCCACGGTGCCGTTGATGCCTTCGCCGCCGCCGGGGCCGGAGACCACCGACAGTGCGATCGGCAGACCCTCAGGGGCCGCATTGCCGAAGGCATCGTAACAGGCTGCAGTGATTGTGGTGAAGTCCACTCCGCCCGTGCCGTGCACCTGAATGTCAGGCGTGGTGGCGTACAGCTCGATGTTGGCGATGCTGTCGTTGGGCGTGAGCGAAAGGGTGGCCTGCTTGGCGTAGGAGCTGCCCGGATCACCCACGGTGGCGAGGATGTACACGGTGGAAGCAATGCTGCCGGCCGTGTAGTTCACGGTGGCCACACCGTTGGTGGTGTAGGCCACGGCAGGGATCTGACCGATGGCATCCCACAGGCTGTTGGCGTTGTAATCAATCTTGAGCGTGTCGATCACCGGCGTGAAGTAGCCGTTGCCGTCCATGTCGATGAACCACTCCCCCGCCGTGAGGCGGATGGCCGTGGAATCAGGCACCAGCTGGCTGCCCGGAGTGAAGGCCGTGACTGTGACCGTAGCAACCGTCGAGCCGTCCGCCTTCACTTCCAGGATCGCCTTCGGGTACTGGGCGTCGAAATC
>DAIOGN010000008.1:0-4274 GCA_036745245.1 Candidatus Zixiibacteriota bacterium | reverse complement strand
TCCGCCTTCATAAGCGTTGGGCTGATGGCTACGGTGACCAGACCGGAGCCGGTGGATCCACCACCAGGCGTCACCACGGTAAGCGGCTGGCTCTGCGTCGAGCCGTTGCTGATCCCGGCGGAAATGGCCGCGGATCCCGTGGACGTGGGGTTGAAGATCGTGGTGGCAATGCCGTTGGCGTCGGTGATGGCCGAGTCGGCGATGAACGATCCGGCGGAAGCCGGGGTCACGGTGAACTGCACCCAGGCACCCGCCTGAGGCGTTCCACTCGCGGTCACCGTGGCTTCCACGATGACCGTGGAGCCGATGGAGGCCGAGTCGGAGGACACGTTGACGTTGGATACAACCGACGCACCGCCGCCACCACCGCCGGTGGGCGGTGCGGATTCTTCGCTGCAGCCCAACGCGAGGGCCGTAGACAGGGCCAGTACAATCGCGATGGCCCTCAGGGATGCATGCTTCTGCATGACAGCTCCTTCCAGTGTGTGGAAATCAACCATTGTTCAAAATTTGAGATTGTCTGAGTGGTGCTTCCTTCAGGGATGCTATCGGCCGGCCCGGGAAACTGGTTTAGCGTCCGGCATGAAGTTTGACTGGCCAAAACCCGGTTCTCTGCGGTCAGGACGGATTGCGGACCGCAGTTTGATCCGAGGAATTCAGCATCCAGAGTGCGCTAATGCATGTAACATGGTGTGCTGCAAGCGGTTACTGTTACAGACCACCGCTATCTCCCCTGCCCGGTTCCGTCAACAACCCGCAAGGTTGGTGTTGCTAACTTACCGATCAGTATGACTAATTTGGGTCCGAGGCCTTGAGCGGATTGCGTATGCCGCTGGCCGGCTTATATTTGCAGAACTTTTCAGTGGCCCTCAGGTTACAAGAGGGTGAACGGCAGCTAGGGAGAGGGGCTTCCGTGAAGCGATCCATCATAGTTGTACTGTTGTTCCTCGTGGCTGCGGCAGCGCTGACGTACAAATCGTGGTGGAGCGCAGAGCGCGAGGAGTGGGCGGGCGAGGAGACCACGAAGCGGTTGGCGGCACTGGAAAAGTCGAACCAGACACTCCAGGCCACCGTGGACTCCTTGAGCGCAGGCACACGGGAGCGACTTGACTCGGTGCGGGCCTGGATTCAAGTGCGGGCCCAGGAGATTTCAGGACAGTCGGAAGCCGGACGCCTCGAACTGGCACGACAGGCCTGGAAGGATGCGAAAGCTAAGTTGCCGGCCGACCTGTCGGCGTATGAGAAGAAGATAGCTTTAAAGGAAATCAAAACCACCATAGTGACCTGGTTCAAACTTTCAGCAGAGGATTGGAAGTCGATCACGAGCGTTAGTTGAAGCCACACCCGTTTCGCTTCAAGGGGGCACCCAGGGTGGATGTGGGAATCCGGACCAACCGGTGACAGGGGACGAAGGAATGCAAGAAGCGAGTTTCAAAGAAGATCAGGTGCTGGTGTGCCGTGACTGCGGCAAGACGTTCATCTTTTCGACCGGCGGCCAGGAGCTTGTGGCGTTGCCCAAAGAGGCGCCGAAGCGCTGCCGCGCATGTCGCGAAAAGTCGCGCCGTGAGGGGCATCGTCAGATGGACGGTCAGCATCCGGCGACCTGCTGGAGCTGTCAGAAGTCGGTGATGGTTCCGTTCAAACCGGCGCCCGGCCGGCCTGTGTATTGCCGGGTCTGCTATACCACTCAGAAGCGCCAGGGCCGCTAGGCTCCCTCACCAACGCCATAAGAAGGCGCGCATCAGGAAGCCCCTGAATCGCGCCTGTGTGGCTATTCTTGACCCTCAGGTCCGCTGAATGTTAGTTCAGCTCTGACGGGTGTACAGCACATGAGCACACAACAAATCGGGATTCTCACGGGTGGGGGCGACTGTCCGGGGCTGAACGCCGTGATCCGTGCGGTGGTACGTCGTGCGGAAGTTCGCCATGGCTGGAGCGTGCTCGGCATCCGCGAAGGGTGGCGTGGACTGCTCGAAGACCACCTCACCGGACCGCTGAATCTCTCTTCCGTCTCGGGGATTCTTCACCGCGGCGGCACAATCCTGAAAACTTCGCGCACCAACCCGGCGGCCGAACCGGGAGGCATGGACAAAGTCATCGAGCGGCTCAGACAGCTGCAGCTTCACGGTCTCGTGGCGGTGGGCGGCGATGACACGCTGGGAGTGGCTTCCGTCCTTGTGCAGCAGGGACTGCCGGTGGTGGGTGTGCCCAAGACGATCGACAACGACTTGATGGGCACCGACTACACGTTCGGCTTCGACACGGCGGTGAATACTGCGATGGAGGCCATCGACCGGGTGCACACCACGGCCGAGTCTCACAACCGCGCGATGGTGGTGGAAGTGATGGGCCGGCACTCAGGCTGGATCGCCCTGGCGGCCGGCATGGCCGCGGGCGCGGATTACATCCTGATTCCCGAGTTCCCGGTGTCGATCCGGGACGTGTGTGCCAGCATTCAGAAGCGACATGCACGGGGGAAAGACTTCAGTATCGTGGTGGTGGCCGAAGGGGCCAAAGTCGAGTTTGAACAGGCCACCACGGAGGATGGGCACATCCTGCAGACGTCCGAACGGGATGCGTTCGGACACATCCGGCTGGGGGGCATCGGCAAGGTGCTGGCCGAGGAAATCGAACGCATCACGGGGTTTGAGACACGGTATGTGATCCTGGGCCACATTCAGCGCGGTGGATCCCCGAGCGCCTTCGACCGCGTCCTGGGCACGCGCATGGGCGCCTATGCCGTGGACATGATCGCCGCCGGAGATGTCCGGAACATCGCCGCCCTCCGAGGCAATCAGATCGTGTCAGTGCCACTGGCGGAAGCCACGTCCCGAAACAAAAAGGTGGATCGGGAACTCTACGATATCGCCGCCACGTTCTTCGATTAGACGCGGGCGGAGAGCACGGGGTCAGACTCGATTTTCTCCCCACCTGTCTAATTTCTCAACCAAGCCACGCCTTCCCTGCGTACAATCTGATGTAGCTTCCCGCGACCTCGACATTGTCTTGCAGCCAGTTCGGTACCCCGCTTACGAGGGAGGGTGTATGCGAAGGATTCGAGGCGCACAGGATTACGCGGAACCCGGTCTCAAGGAGTGCTGGCATCCTTACGGTCTGCAGATGCTGCAGCCCGAACAGTTCACCCACGTCGTCAATTCCATCCTGCGCGGTCAGAATCGGCTTCTGCCGCTGCCGAGCCTACCCGGCGGTCGGCTGATCGTGTACGAGCCGCTTTTGCCACGCTGAAGTCGGACCGGTATCCCGGTCCTCTCAAGGGCGGAGGGCTCCGTCGGTCGCCCGGCTAAACTGTAAGCGGATACGCTGAAGGCGATCGTGCCCTCCGCCGTGTACCGTAATTGGGGTCAGAGGCAAATTAAGTCAGTCGACGACGAGCAGGTGCCGTCGGATTGCTGATGGATTTAATTTGCCTCTGACCCCAATTCTATTTCCCCGGGTCCTCGGCACAAAAACAAAGGCCCCGCCGTTCGGCGGGGCCTTTGCGTAAAGCGTGTAAGGTGCGAGACCTTACTTGAGGAGCACCATCTTCTTGACATCCTTGAAGGCACCGGCTTCCACGGAGTAGAAGTACACACCCGTAGCGACCTGCGACCCTCTGGCGTCACGACCATCCCAGGTCAACGTGACCGTGCCCGCCTCGGTGTTACCCGAGAAGGCGCGTACCGTCTGGCCCGCGATGTTGTAGATGGTCAGCTTGTAGTCCGAGGCGTTCGGGAAGTCGATGGCCAGGGACGTGGAAGGATTGAACGGATTCGGGAAGTTCTGCTTCAACGCAAACTGCGTGGGCAGGACCTTCGCCGTCACGTTCGCTTCCAGAGCGCCGCCCATGAAGGACGCCGCTTCCACGTTCACCAGCTCCACCGTTCCAGCGCCCGAGGTGGTGATGGACAGGATCTCTCCATGTCCGGCCGCCACCTTGTAGCCGTCTTCGATGTTGTACACAAGCACGCGGAGCTCGCCGTTGGCGGCCTGATGGGTCACGTCCATGTTGGACGCACGTCCCACCACTTCCACCTTCGAGATCTCGGTGCCCGTGTAGCTGAACACGAAGAGGCCCGCGCCCATCTCGACATCACTGGACGAGCGAACCGTGGTCACGGCACCCTGTGAGAGCACCTCCATGTTCACCTTGCCAGCGATCGTCTTCGGACCACCACCCAGAATGTCACCGGCGATCGGCTGAGCGTCGCCCGTGATCACGCGGATCAGGTACACCAGGTCGGCCACCGTCAACGGCGTGCCATCCGCATTGATGT
>DAIOGN010000007.1:42701-44511 GCA_036745245.1 Candidatus Zixiibacteriota bacterium | reverse complement strand
CCGGGCGGAGGACTACGCGACCCTGGAATCCGACATCGCAGCGGGCAGAGTCACTCCCGTGATCGGCTGCGTCTATCCCTTGGAGCAGGCCGCCCTGGCCTTCGCCGCACTGGAGCGTGGGGGCACGGTGGGCAAAGTGGTCATTTGCGTGCCGTGATCGCGGACCAGGGACAATGGTCAGCTCTCTCTGAGAGTTTCCCCTGTGTTCCAGCGCTCCAGTATGTGGCGCGTCATGCCCAAGGCCAGTTCGTGTTCGCCAAAGAACGCGGCCCCTGTTCCTTCACTCTCGAGCAGGGTGGTCTCTTCGTCGCTGTGAGTGCGTACGATGATCTCCAGCTTCGGTCGCATGGCTCGGGCCGTTTCGATGACCTTGCGTGCCCGGAAGGCGTCGGGTAGCGCCACCACAAGCATGCGCGCCCGCAGCACGTGCGCCTGCACCAGCACCTCGGGCTCCGAGGCATCGCCCACCACCGCGGGCACGCCCCGGCTGCGCAGTCTCTCCACGGCTTCCCGGAGCTGCTCCGCAACCACGATCGGAATGCCCTGCTTCAGTAACGCCTCGGCGATGCGGCTGCCGACGCGGCCGTATCCCACTACCACGATGTGGCCGGTGAGTCGTTCCTGCGCGACGGAAACCGGCAGTTCCGAAAGCGGATCGCCGGGAATCTCCAGGGCACGCGTGAGTGCGGGTCGGGCCCGGACGAAGGCGCAGACCGGCTCAATCAAGCCGAACAGAAATGGATTCACGGCGATGGAGACGATGGCACCTGCCAGAATCAGGCTGTTCGCTTCCGCCGGCAGGAGATTCATGGCCATGCCTGCGCTCGCCAGGATGAACGAAAACTCACCAATCTGAGCCAGGCTGACGGAGACCGTGAGGGCCGTCACGAGGGGATATCGGAACGCCAGCACGAGACTGAGGGCCGCCAGCGTCCTCCCCACGAGGATGATGAGCAGGACCACGAGCAGTCGTAGCGGTTCACGCATCACGATGCCCGGATCGAAGAGCATGCCCACCGACACGAAGAACAACACAGAAAACGCTTCGCGCAGGGGGAGCGAATCGTCTGCCGCTCGCCGGGACAGCGAAGACTCGCGCATCATGGCGCCGGCAAAGAAAGCGCCCAGCGCGAACGAGATGCCGAACAGCTCGGCCGACAGGAAGGCGATGCCCACGGCCGCGGCCACAACACATAGCGTGAAGAGTTCGCGTGAACCGCTGTGCGCCACCTGCCAGAGAAGCCAGGGAAACACACGGCGTCCCAGGACGATCATGATGCCGATGAACGCTGCGACCTGGCCCAGCGTGAACAAGAGCTTCAGCCACAGACTCTCCGGGGGCGCCGAATTCACAACCGACGTGTCCGCACCCAGCCAGCCCGCCAGGGAGGGCAACAGAACGAGAATCAGCACCGTCACCACGTCTTCCACCACGACCCATCCCACCGCGATGTGTCCGTGCACGGACTTCAGGAGGCCACGGCTTTCGAGCGATCGGATGAGCACGACGGTTGAGGCCACCGAGAGCGACAGGCCGAAGACCAGCCCCGCCCCGGTCGACCACCCCCACAGATGCGCGGCTGCCATGCCCATGAAGGTGGCCACCACGATTCGCAATAGAGCGCCGGGAAGCGCGATTCGGCGCACGGAGAGAAGCTCCCCCAGCGAAAAGTGCAGCCCCACGCCGAACATGAGGAGAATGACGCCAATCTCGGCCAGCTCCGGGGCCAGCGCCTGATCGGCGACGAAGCCGGGAGTGAAGGGGCCCACCAGCACGCCCGCGAGCAGATAGCCGACGAGCGGCGAGATC
>DAIOGN010000007.1:40607-42691 GCA_036745245.1 Candidatus Zixiibacteriota bacterium | reverse complement strand
GGCGTCGGCCACGAAGCCCGGCGTACCGGGACCGATGACGATGCCGGCTACCAGATAGCCGACCAGAGCCGGCAGTTTCAGCCGGACTGCGAGGAATCCGAAGATCGCCGCGAGCCCGAGCCCTGCGGCGAGAGTGGTGATGAGGTCGACGCTGTGTGGCATGGGAGTCGATTCCATATACCCATTACGCTCCTGTGCAGGCAATACGCGATGCCGGGAGTGCCTTCATATGAGGGGCCGGAAAACTCTCTCTCCCCTTGAAACCCGGGTCATGCCCCGGGGGTACAAAGCTTGCACGAGCCGTGTGCACCGTCCGTCCTGACGGATGCACGCAATCCAGTCCAGCGCGACCCTTCCGGGCGGCCTGGCCGACCGGACTGAGCACTCCGCGACGCGAGCAAGGGACATCAGAACACCAGGCAGAATCACGCCTGGCTGAACGATCAGGGCCATGCAGCGCCCTTCAATCCATGGGGAGCGAGATGGCAACACAAACACTTCACGCGCACGCTACTAAGCCTGAACGACCGGGTCCGGCCTGGTATGAGGACCTCGACATCTATCAGGTTCACGTGCGTGCATTCTGCGATTCCAACGGCGACGGGATCGGCGACCTTCGCGGACTCACACAGAAGTTGGGGTACATTCGCGAGCTGGGCGTGGGCGCGGTGTGGCTCTCGCCCGTCTTCCCCAGCCCCATGCGTGACGGCGGCTACGACGTCGCGGATTTCAAAGGCGTTCACCCGGACCTGGGCACGCTCGAAGACTTTCGGGAACTGCTGCGAACGGCGCACGACTCCGGCCTGCGCGTGATCATCGACCTGGTGCTCAATCACACCAGCGATCAGCACCCTTGGTACCAGTCGGCGCGCCAGGGCCCCGGGCATCCGTACCACGATTACTATGTCTGGAGCGCCACTCCCGACAGATACTCACAGGCCCGTGTCATTTTCACCGACCGGGAAACGTCAAACTGGGCCCTGGAGCCCGCCTGCGGCCTGTATTACTGGCACCGCTTCTTCTCTCATCAGCCCGACCTCAATTTCGACCACCCGGACGTGCGCGCGGAAATGCTCGACGTGGCTCGATTCTGGCTCGACGTGGGCGTGGACGGATTTCGTGTCGACGCCGTCCCGTATCTGTTTGAGCGCGATGGAACCAACTGCGAGAGCCTGCCCGAGACCCACGCTTTTCTCAGGGAGCTCCGGCACGTGGCCGACTCGTTTGAGCCCAGGCGCGTTCTTCTGGCCGAAGCCAATCAGAACCTGAACGACCTGGTCGCCTACTTCGGTGGTGGCGACGAGTTTCAGATGGCCTTCCACTTTCCTCTCATGCCGCGCCTGTTCATGGCCATCCGCAGCGAGAACGCCGGAGTGCTGATTGACCTGTTGCGGGCTGAGCCACCTCTGCCTCCGGGCTGCCAGTGGGCCATGTTTCTCAGAAACCACGACGAGCTCAGCCTGGAAATGGTCACTCCCGACGAGCGTGAGTACATGATGACAGCCTTCGCCGTCGCGCCGGGGATGCGACTGAATCTGGGGATCCGGCGGCGGCTATGGCCGTTGCTTCTGGGCGGGCGCCGACAGATCGAATTGCTGCATGCGCTCATCCTGGGTCTGCCCGGCTGCGCGGTGTTCTACTACGGCGACGAGATCGGCATGGGCGATGATGTGCGGCTCGACGACCGACTCTCAGTGCGCACTCCGATGCAATGGAATTCGGGACGGAACGCCGGCTTTTCGGACGCGGATCCCGAGCGGCTGGACGCTCCCGTGATCACGTCGCCCGAATACCACTACGCGGGACGCAACGTGGAGTCGGCGGACCACCTGCCGACGTCATTTCTGAACTGGTTCCGGCGGTTCATCAAGGCGCACCATGACGTGCGCGCCTTCCGCAGCCGTGATCTCAAACTGGTCGATGCAAACAATCCACACATTCTGGCCTTCGTGCGGGAGCGCGAAGGCGAGACCGTGCTGTGCGCTTACAATCTGTCGCGGTTCGTGCATCACGCGCTCCTGGACCTGTCGGCCTGGCGCAGCCAGCTGCCGGTGGAAATCATCGGACGAAGCGTGTTCCCGCAG
>DAIOGN010000007.1:13287-40597 GCA_036745245.1 Candidatus Zixiibacteriota bacterium | reverse complement strand
CGATACCCGCTCTCGCTGGGCCCCCATGGCTTCATGTGGTTCCGGCTCGAGCCGGGCGTCGGCGAGCCCTGTACCGTGGTCGCCCCCGGAAAGACGATCCTCTTCGTGTGCCGTTACAATTCGGCGCGCAGTCAACTCGCGGAATGCCTGGCCCGATCGTGTGCGCCTGCCGATGTGCGCGTGCTGAGCGCCGGCCTCACACGCACGATGGTAAATGCCGAGGTCCTGTCGGCGCTTTCTGAAATCGGCCTCGATGCCAGCCGCCAGAGTTCGAAGACCCTCGAGGACGTGCGTAGCGATGTCGTCGATGAAGTAATTGTCCTCGCAGAAGACGCCTGGACGGCCGCGGCCCGGCAGTTTCCCAACGCTGTGCATCACTTCTGGCCCATGGACGACCCGATCGGAATCCCCGACCCGGGCCTCATCCCGGCCGCCGTGCGCAGCACCCGCGACGAGCTTCAGGCAAGGCTTCAGACGTGGTTCCAGGGAGGGAAGGTATGCCACTGAACTCGCTGATTCGGACCAACCGGGCCGTGCGTGTCGCCCTGCTCATCGCGGGGATGGCGGGCCTGACGACCGCGTTCATGTTCTGGCGCACGATCCAGCGGGAACACGAGATCGATGTGGAGGATCTGACCCGGCGATCGCGCGCGATTGCGCTCAACCTGGCACCCGCCGCCTCGCAGGCCCTCACCCTCGAACCCAAAGATCTGCCTCCCGTCCTCAGCGATCAGCCTGAGGTGCGTTCTCGGCTTCTGGGCTTTCTGCTCTTCGACGAGCAGGGACACCTGTTGTGTGCCCATCGGCGTGTGGACGAATTCTCAGACGATATCGCCCCCGTGGCCGCACGCGTAGGCAACTCGAAGGCGGAATTCGTGGAACTGGTGGAGCTGCGCGAGTCGCCTCTCCATGTTCTTGCGCTGCCGGTGTACGACAGTCTGTCGGGCCGGCGGGGCGTCCTCGCCGCAGTCCACGACGCCTCCTACCTGGAGGAACGGAGCACCGGGCGGCTTCTGCATGCACTCTTCTGGGTGTTCGTGGTGACCCTGGGTCTCCTGGTTGGCACCATGCTCGTGACCTGGGTGGTGTACGAAGGGCCCCTGATCCGGCTGGCCAGCTGGATGAAAGGCGTGCGCATGGGCGATGCCTCCGAACTACCGCCGCCGCGCCTGCCCGTGGGCACTCTCACGGAGGAAACGGAACATCTGGCCGCGTCGTACCGTGCCGCGAAGTCGAGCGCCCGGGCACGTTCGGAGGAATCCGTGCATCGCGACAAGGTGTGGTCGCGAGAGCGCCTGGAAGCTCACGCCACCACGTGCCTTTCCGGTGCGCCCCTCATCGTGGTGAGCAATCGCGAGCCCTACGTGCACTCCATGAAGGATGGCACCCCGCGGGTCTCCATCCCCGCCTCAGGTCTCGTGACGGCGGTGGATCCCATTCTGCAGGCCTGTGGCGGCATGTGGGTGGCGCATGGTTCAGGGGATGCCGACCGAAGCTTCTCCGACTCACGGGGCAGACTCACCGTGCCTCCGCGCGACCCGAGGTACACGCTCAAGCGTATCTGGCTCTCCCGCGACGAGGAGCAGGGCTACTACTACGGATTCTCCAACGAAGGGCTGTGGCCCTTGTGTCACCACACGCACGAGCGTCCGATCTTTCGTTCGGAAGACTGGAATGCGTATGTGCGTGTGAATCACCGGTTCGCCGAGGCAATCCTGGACGAACTGGACTCCTCGCCGGCCCTGGTGTGGGTGCATGACTATCACCTGGCCCTGTTGCCGCAGATTCTCAAAGCGGCGCGCCCCGATCTGAAGACGGCCGTGTTCTGGCACATTCCCTGGCCCACCGCGGAGGCGTTTCGCATTTGCCCCTGGGGACCCGACATTGTGCGCGGTCTGCTGGGGTCCGACCTCATCGGCTTCCATCTACAGCAACATTGCAACAACTTCCTCGATACCGTGGATCGATCGCTGGAGGCGCGCCTCGATTGGGATCAGTCCGCGGTGGACTTCGAACGCACTCGGACGCTGGTGCGCCCCTTTCCCATCAGCGTGCAGAGCTGGGATGAACGCCGGGTGGCCTCAGGCGAAGCGCTGGAGGCTCACAAGGACGAGATCAAGACCCGTCTCAAGCTGCACGATGTACAGGTGGGCGTGGGAGTGGAACGGATCGACTACACGAAGGGGCTGCCCGAGCGCTTTCACGCCATCGCGAGGCTCTTCGAAAAGCACCCCGAGCATCGCGGGCGCTTCACCTTCGTGCAACTGGGCGCTCCCAGCCGCACGCACATTCCCCGCTATCGCGACCTGGTGACGGATCTCGAAGCTCTCGCCGACCGGATCAATTGGAAGTTCGAGGAGAATGGCTGGAAACCCATTCAGTTTCTGGTGGCCCAGCACAACTCTGCCGCGGTGCACACGTTTCTATCCATGGCGTCGCTGTGCGTGGTCAGTTCGCTTCACGACGGGATGAACCTGGTGGCGAAGGAGTACGTCGCCGCGAAAGCCGATTCCGACGGAGTGCTGATCCTCTCGGAATTCGCGGGCGCGGCACGCGAGCTTCCCGATGCCATGGTGATCAATCCGTACGACGGCGAGGGATTCGCGGAGGCCCTGCACGCGGCCCTCTCCATGCCCGACGAGGAGCGTCGGGCGCGGATGACGCGCATGCGTCAGGTGGTGGATGAGAACAACGTCTATCGCTGGGCCGCGAGCTTTCTGTCGGAGGCGGCGCAGGGCATTCGCACGCCCTCTCCTGCTGCAAACCACGCGGTGGCCGTATCGTAGGGCAAACGTGACTCGGAGGCTACTCCTCAACTGTCGACGTCGGCTCCGTATCGTTCGTGCAGGACTTTCAGATGGTGGCGCACATGGCCCGCCATCACGAACGCGAGTGCGCGCACTGTGACGGCGTTCCCGTTGGCGACTCCGGACCTGGACCATTCCTCCTCGCCAAAGCCCCTGAAGGTCCGCAGGTTGGACTCGCGGCTCTGCACAAAATCTTCCGCCAGCTCCAGGAGCGGGGCTTCGTTGTACCGAGATCGTTCCACGTACTCGTTCTCGTCGAACCCGGGGAGCGGCGTCTGATCGCCGCGCCCGAAGCACAAGGCACGGAATCCGAAGACGCGTTCGCCATCGCCCAGGTGCCCCATCACCTGCCGAATCGTCCACTTCCCTGGCGCGTACGCAAATGTTTCACGATCACGCGGTACACCGGCAGCGAACCGACGCAAGAGTCCACCCTGGCTTTCGAGCACACCGAGGAGATCTTCCTCGGGTACCAGGTCGACGTAGCCACGAAAGAACGATGCATATTCGTTATCTGCCGGTCGTTTCATTGCGTCTCCCTGGCTGCTTCCGCCTGGTATTGTTCGTCGCTCACCTGCTCCATCCACTCGGCGGTCTTGCCGTCAAGCGCCTCCTGAACTGCGATGTGTGTCATCGAGGCCTCCGCCGTGGCACCATGCCAGTGTTTTTCGCCTGGCAGAAACGAAATCACGTCTCCCGGTCGAATCTCCACCACCGGCCCGCCCCAGCATTGCGCTCGACCGCGGCCAGCCGTCACGATTAACGTCTGACCCAGCGGGTGAGTGTGCCACGCTGTACGCGCGCCGGGCTCGAAGGTCACCCTGGCACCCACTGCGCGCGCCGGCGCCTGCGCCTCAAACAGGGGATCAATCTGTACCGAGCCGGTGAAATACTCGGCCGGTCCTTTGCGAGTTGGTTGAGAGCCGCTTCTCTTGATTTCCATAGTCCGAAGATCTCAGTTTGAAGTGTGTGGCGAAAGATAAGCTCTTCGGGTCGTACGAAACTCGAACCTTTCGGGTGGTAATGCAAATCCTCTGACATTACCGGGAATATCCCTTGGCTCAATCACGTAACCCTGTGATAGCACTTGTGTTCCAACTTGCCGCCTCAACTAATGGCATCCACGGCAAGCTGTCACCTGTGTTCCGGATACCCCTCCTCCAAAGTATGCACTACCTTGTTGAGGCAGGGCTGGCCATTCCGTTGGGCTGACTTGCAGGAGCGTGTTTCCAATGCGTTTTCTCATCGTACTGGCCTTCGTCTTGTCGATGGCGCTCGGGCCGGGCTCTGCCGCTTCAAATGCCCAATGTACAGCTCTCTGTGGGGACCTCACCGAAAACGGATTCATCAGCAGCGCCGATATGGCCGTCTATTGGGATTATTACCGCTACCTTAGCTGGGGCGGCTTTGACTCCGCCTGCGCGGAAGTAGACAACCACCAGGGTAACTCGGTGAGTGACTATTGCAGGTTGATGGCACAGGCCATGTGGATCGGCCCCGACTTGGATTGCACTCCAGATAGTGGAACGTTCGTTCCCATTCCAAATGACAGCCATTACCTTCACTACAATTGCATCATTCCCCCGGGTGACACGTCGATTACGGTGTATGTAGAAGTCACAGTGACCGGAAACAACCTGGCCGTGGCCGTGGGTCACCGCTTTGAAGTCGATGGACAGACTCCCACATTCGGGTCCCTTGTCGTCCAAGACCCGCCGTCCTGGAATTTGTTCCTGCTGACGGACCCGAAGTCCACGCCGGTTCCTCAAGGGCACCTGTTCGCAAGAATGTTCGATCATGACCCTACTCATGGGGCCCCCCCGGGGCGATACGAGGTGTGCACCGTCGAGCTACTTGTGCCGGCCTCCCTGGAGTACCGAGTCCTTACGTTGGAGCCTTCTGAATGGCCTCCGGGAGACAACACGCCCATGGTGGTGCGCAGGTATACGCACGATGGATGGGCGCTGAATCCGGACCCAATCACAGTAGCCCTCACCGGCGACACCAACAACGATCGCATTCTAAGTGCAGCCGATATCATCGGACTTGTGAACTTTGTTTTCAAGAGCGGCCGAACACCCTACCCAGTGCCCGCGGCCGGAGATATCAACTGCTCGGCCGAAGTGACGTCATCGGATATTATTGGATTGGTCAATTACATCTTTAAGAGCGGAACGGCGCCATGCGATGTGGAAGCGGAATGCACGATCAACCTTGATCAGTGGACGTGCCCGTAGCGAAGGCTGAAGCTCCCCGGACTGGACGAATTTCGAACCATTCGAGTCGCTCTGGCCAGGCAGTTACTCAATCGATGATCCCTGTGGATCACGATAACCGCACACTCTAACCCATTCTCCGGGTTTGGCTTCATTAGAAGTGCCCCCAAGCTCTAATGGGGCCCGCCGAAGAGGCTGTTCTAGTATCCGCCCTCCCGCTACATTTGCTGTATGGATCCAATCCGGCACGGCCAACTGCGAGCAGGGCCTTTTGCGGCAGCCATCGTGGCCATAGTGAGCGCGCTGGAGGCTGACCATCGAAGGCCCAATGCCCGACCTTGTGCGGTGACCTGAATCTGAGCAACACCGTTACATCCGCTGACGTCCTTGCCTTCAAGGATTTCGTTCTCAAGGGCATTGAGCCAGCTGCGGAGCATGGCTGCATGGATCTCGACGGTTACGAAGGCGTTACGTTACGTGACATGCTCCGTCATACCCATTACGTGTACATTGGCGTTCTCCAGCCAAATTGCGGCCCGGGGGGGCCTTTTCTTGTGCCAGTAAGCGACACGGGGTATCAGCTGATTTATAACAATCTGATTCCACCGGGCGATACCATGGTGTCACTACACGTGGATGTGCGGACAGCTTACTATGTGCAGGGCGTGTCGCTCTTTCTTCGCGTGCTGGTGAACGGACAAACCCCGCAGCTGAGCGGTGATACAGCCTTCAATCCCAATTCCATCTGGAGCACGGTGGAATTCGGCGATTCCAGTTCGGCTGAAGTGCCGCCAGGATACCTGATGGGAGGTGCCATCAAGTTTACGGGCTTGGGTCCGCCATCCGGGCGTTATCCACTGGGGCGTGCTGAGCTCACCTTGCCTCCCTCTTCTGAATATCGCGAAGTCACCCTTGAGCTAGTGGAATGGCCCCCCGGCGACAATGCACCCATGGTGGTCCTCAACGGTAACAGCAACTATGACGCCGTCGTGGCGCTCGCACTGCGGCCGTGGACCGTAGACCTCACGGGAGACGCCAACAACGACCGTGCGCTCACGGCGGCGGACGTGATCTGGTTGGTAAACTACGTGTTCAAGGCTGGAAAGACGCCCTACCCGGTACCGGCAACAGGTGACGTCGACTGCTCGGCAAGCGTCACATCATCCGACATCATCAAGCTTGTGAATCACGTGTTCAAGAGCGGAACGGCGCCATGCGATGTGGAAGCGGAATGCACGATCAACCTTGATCAGTGGACGTGCCCGTAGCGAAGGCTGAAGCTCCTCGGGCAGGACTCGAACCTGCGACCCGGTGATTAACAGTCACCTGCTCTACCAGCTGAGCTACCGAGGAGTGTAGGGCTCAGGAAGCCCCCAATATAGAGGGGGCCCCCAGTCCGTCAAGCGGGCAGTACCCCGTGCCGAAGTCCCGCCAGTGTCAGTAGGTAGAGCCGAACAAATCCCGCAGACCCTTGTGCAGATTATGCGGGAACCCCATCCCCTTCACGTGAAGCAACGGGCAGTCGGCCCAGAGACTCATGCCGTGCTTCTTTGCATAGTCCATTCCCGCTTCATCGATCGAGTCCTTCCATGCCACCACCTGGGTCACTCCCGCCTGATGCAGCTCGGACAGGATTCCTTCCGAGGCGGCCGCCGGGCTGCACATGAGTGCCACGTCCGGCCTGGGATGCAGATCGGTGGCATGACGCTTGGTGTACCACGGGCCGACGCGGTCGGCATCGGGGTGGATCACGAAGAGGGTGAAGCCGCGCTCCGACATGGCCTCCGCTACCTGGTAGCCAAAGCCCTTTCCCCTGCGACTGACTCCATAGATGACATACACCAGATCCCTGGAGAGTTCCTCCGGGGTGGCTTGTTGCTCCTTGCGAGCATTCATGAGAGAAGCCCCCTTTCCCGATGTTCGCTGATTCAATATACTCAATCCATCCCGCGCGTCGCAACCTTTGGGAGGACGCCCGCCGGCCTCCCATAGCAAAGGATCGATTCATGAAACGCCGTACACCCATGCTCACCAGCCTGTTGGCTCTGTTCCTGCTGGGCGCGATGACCCCCCAGGCTCACGCCCTGGGATCCAAGGAAAAGTCGCCCGAAGAGAAGGCGGTGGAGAACGAGAAAAAAGCCACCGCCAAGTACAACGACGGTGTAAACAAAATGAAGAAGGCGGAGGAGCAGTTGCTCAAGGGCGATCGATCCAAGGCTCAGCGTGAAATGGAGCAGGCCGCCAAGCGGTTTGCCGAGGCGGTGGAGTACAAGCCCGACTTCCCGGACGCGCTCAACAACCTCGGGTACAGCCTGCGCATCACGGGACGATATGAGGAAGCGCTCATGAACTACTCTTTGGCCATCAAGCTGAATCCCGATTTCATGCAGGCGCACGAGTACCGCGCCCGCGCCTACCTGGCCCTCGACAGCGTGGCCCTGGCGCAAACCGAATACCAGTGGCTGATAGACCACAAGCACCAGGCCGAGGCCGACACGCTCAAGATGGCCATCGACGCGTGGGTGCTGGCGAAGGCAGAGGGACGCAAGGTGTCGGTGGAAAAGCTCGGTTGGTAAGCTGTCGTCTCAAACATGGACGTGTCTTGAACAAGGAAACCTGGTCATGAATTGGAATGCCACGAGTCTCGCAATCTCCGGGATTGCGCTGTGTTTCACACTGGCCCTCCCACCCTCGGTTCTGGCATCGGGCTCGGGTGAGGATCCCCAGCCCACGAGCCAGCCCGATGATCCCGTATCGGAGAGCGAGTGGGAGCCGGAGGAGGCGCCAGACAGCGCGGAGGTGGCGCAGAAGCATTACAACGACGGCGTCAAGAAGATGGAGAGCGCCAAGGAAGCCTGGCAGAAGGCCAAGTCCGACAAGGATCGCGCCAAGGCCGCGAAGGGGTTCGACAAAGCCGCAAAGAACTTCTCAGAGGCACTTGAATACCGTAAGGACTACCCGGAGGCGCTGAACAACCTGGCCTTCAGCCTGCGCGTCTCGGGGCGGTACGATGAAGCCATGACCCATTACAACCGCGCCATCGAGTTGCGTCCTGACTTCATGCAGGCGCACGAGTACCGCGCCCGCGCTTATCTGGCGCTCGACAGCGTGGCGCAGGCTCAGGCCGAGCACCAGTGGCTGGTGGATCACAAGCATCAGGCAGAAGCCGACTCGCTCAAAGTGACCATCGACGCCTGGGTCCTGGCGAAAGCTGAAGGGCGCAAGGTGTCGGCAGAAAAGCTTGGCTGGTGAACTTGCCTGAGTGTCGAAGGGGCTGAACGATGCCCAGGATTCTCTCGGCGGCCACGGCCGTGCCTCCTCACGTGCTGCACAGGCAGGACGCCAAACAGTTCGCAAAGGCGTTCTTTGCAAGCGGCCACGTCGATATCGACCGATTGCTGCCCGTGTTCGACAGTGCCGACATCGACCGGCGGTACATCTGTAACCCCCTCGACTGGTTCACCTCCCCCAAGTCGTTTCGTGAAAAGAACGACGACTACATCCACTGGAGCGTTGAGCTGGGTTCGCAGGCCGCAACGCTTGCGTTGAACCGTGCCGGCCTGAAGCCCGCCGACGTGGACTACCTGATTTTCGTCTCCACTACAGGGTTGGCCACACCGAGCATCGATGCGCGCCTGATCGGCCACATGGGGATGGGCGAACACACGCGCCGAACGCCGATCTGGGGACTCGGCTGCGCAGGCGGTGTGGCCGGGCTTTCGCACGCGCATCACCATGCCCTGGGGCATCCGAAGTCGATCACGCTTCTGGTGGCCGTGGAACTCTGTAGCCTGACGTTTCACTTCGGGGACAAAAGCAAGAGCAACCTGGTGGCTTCGGCTCTCTTCGGCGATGGCGCGGCGGCGGCGGTCGTGGGCGGAAACCTGGTGGAAGGCGACGGGCTGGAGATCCTCGATACGGAAAGCACGCTGTGGCCCGGCTCCACCGATGTCATGGGCTGGGACTTTGAGGCGGATGGAATGCAGGTCGTATTCTCAAAGGACATCCCCTCGATCGTCCTTCGCGAGTCCAAGCGGAACATCACCGACTTCCTCGCCCGGCAGGAACTCACGCTCGATCAGATCGGGTTCTTCGTGGCGCATCCCGGCGGCGCCAAGGTGATCGCCGCCTATGAGGAAGCGCTGTCGCTGGGCCCCGGGGTGATGCAGGGAGCCCGCGACGTCCTGCGCGAGTACGGCAACATGTCGTCGGCGTCAATGCTGTTCGTGCTGGATCGGCTTCTGGCCGAGGACCAGCTGCGGGCCGGTGAACGAGGCCTGGCCACCGCTCTGGGTCCGGGGTTTTCCTCGGAACTGGTCCTGCTGGAGCGCTAGCTCCCGAAGGGTCCGCGCGGCGGCCGTCCAACGGTCCGCCGTTGATTTTTTATACAGTACTAGTGGTTGGCGTTGAGCGGGTTCTAACTATTCTAGTGGTGGTTCCCGATATTACAGAATAACCACCACCGATCCCGACGGGGTGGATCGGTTCTCATTGTTACAACTGGAGGAGCCTGCAGACATTGCTGGAGTGGCTGCTGTATGGAATCGTGGGGGCGCTTACTCTCGGGCTCCCGCTCGCCTATTACGCAAGCCTGCGCAGGCGCCGACTGCGCGCGTTCGAAGCTCAGTTGGCCGTGGAGTCCGCGGGACTCAACGAGCCGTCCAGTCTGCACCCGATTATCGATCCGGTAAAGTGCATCGGCTGCGCCTCCTGCGTGGACGCCTGCCCCGAAGGCGAAATTCTCGGCCTCATCAACGGCAAAGCCGAACTGATCGAACCGACGCGCTGCATCGGTCACGGGGCCTGCCAGTCGGCCTGTCCCGTGGGCGCCATCGACCTGGTGTTTGGCACGGCCACGCGCGGCGTGGACATACCCTTTGTGAAACCGAGTTTTGAGACCAATCAGCCAGGGCTGTACATTGCCGGGGAGCTGGGAGGTATGGGGCTGATCCGCAATGCCGTGAACCAGGGCCGCCAGGCCATGGAGCAGATCGCCAATTCGCTGAAGAACGCCACAGGTCACGATCCGGACGTGCTCATTGTGGGCGCCGGCCCGGCAGGGATCTCGGCCACGTTGCAGGCTGTGAAAAGCGGATTGCGCTACATCACGTTGGACCAGGCGCCCGATCTGGGCGGCACGCTTCTGCATTTCCCCCGCCGAAAACTGGTGATGACGCAGCCCATGGACATTCCCCTGTACGGACAGTACAAGCAGAAGGAGATCAGCAAGGAAGAACTTCTGCAACTCTTCCAGCAGGTGGTGGCGGAGACCGGCATCAAGATTCAGTTCGGGGAGAAAGTCGAAACGGTCACGCAATCTTCGGATCGGTTCGAAGTGCGCACAAACAGAGGATCGTATTACCCGGCCAGAGTGCTTCTGGCGATCGGACGTCGAGGGACTCCTCGCAAGCTGGGCGTGCCGGGCGAAGACCTGGCCAAAGTGGCGTACGCCTTGCTGGAACCGGATCAATACGCGTATAAGCGCCTTCTGGTAGTGGGGGGCGGCGATAGCGCCGTGGAAGCGGCACTCACGCTGAGCGAAGCGCCGGGCACAACCGTGACGCTCTCGTACAGAAAATCCGTGTTCTCCAGGCTGAAGGAGAAAAACCGTCACCGCCTCGATGAAGCCGAACGCAACGGCCGAGTCCACGTACGCCTCGAGTCTGACGTGGAGGCGATCGAGCAGAGCCACGTGGTGCTCAAGCAGGCGGGGTCACGAGAGAAACTCCCCAATGACTTTGTGTTTGTGTTCGCGGGTGGTGAACCGCCCACCGCCTTTCTGGCTCAGGCGGGCGTCCGGGTGGAGACCAAGTTCGGAACACGCTGATGCGCTGCCCCTTTCACGGCATTCTGGGTGGGATGTACGCCGCAGCCTTTGCGGCCTTGATCTACTTTGCCTGGCCGGCCTGGGACTACTATCGCCTGCCGCTCCAGGAGCGCCCGCACGCCGAGCAGCACGCCGACTACAAGCCCGGGGGTACCATCGGGCACGGCGTGGGCATCCTGGGCAGCAGCATGGTGCTTCTGCTCTTCGTGTACTCCGTACGCAAGAGACAATGGCTCGGCCTGCGCTTCGGCCCCATGAACCGCTGGCTGTCGGTGCACATCTGGCTGGGCTTCATGGGCCCGCTGTTTATCACGCTGCACACGGCCATGAAGTTTCAGGGCATCGTGTCCGTTTCGTATTTCTCCATGATGGCGGTCATGCTCTCCGGATTCGTGGGGCGATACATTTACAGCCAGATTCCGCACAGCTCCACGGGCGATGTGCTGTCGTTGAAGGAGATCGATGAACAGATCGACCAGCTGGGTCAGACCGTTGCCAGTCAATCGATCGCCGGAGAAGAGATCCTCGAACTCACACGGGAATACGCGGGCCGCCTCGAGCAGCCCAGGAGGCGTGGCCCGGTGCTGTGGCTGCGCATCCTGTTGTACGACCTCACTCGCTGGTACCGGCCCTGGCTGTTCCGGCGCCTGGTGCATGAGGCGATGCCTCAGCTGAAGCCCGCCGTGCTGCACGAGCTTTCGGCCGTGGTGCACAAGCGTTCCATGCTTCTGCGCCGGCGGGCGTTTCTCGATGCCGTCAATTCGGTCTTCGACCTGTGGCATGTTGTGCACAAGCCGTTCGCCTGGATTGCCGTCATCATCATGTTCATCCACATCGCGGTGGTGGTGCTCATGGGCTATCGGTGGATCTTTTGATGCGCTGTTCCGGACGCAGTGCGGGGAGTTCGATTCTCGCGCTGCTTCTCTTTGTGTCGTTCGGTCGGTCAGCAGTCGCCCAGATATCCCCGGGCGATCTATCCAAGCCGCACGAGAAGCTTGAAGGCATGGCGAACTGCACGCAGTGCCACGAAGTGGGCAAAGGGCCCAGCCGGGAGAAGTGCCTCGCTTGTCACCAGGCGCTCCAGGAACGCATCCAGCAGGGGCGAGGCTTCCACGGCCGCATGCCTGCGGGTCAGGTTCAGGGCTGCCCCACCTGCCATAGCGAACACGCGGGGCGGGATTTCGAGCTGGTGCACTGGCCGCAGGGTGAGAAGGGATTCGATCATGCGCAGACGGGCTTCCCTTTGCGGGGTCGCCACGCGAAGCTGGAATGTCGCCAGTGCCACAGTGACACATTTATGGACAAGAACCTCAAGGGCCCCGATCTCAACCGGCGTCGCACGTTTCTCGGCCTGTCGGGCGATTGCCTCGGTTGCCACTTCGACGAACATCGAAAGCAACTCGGCACACGTTGCGTGGGCTGTCACAATGAAGAGACGTGGACACCCGCTCCGGTATTTGATCATGCACACTCCCGGTATCCGCTCACCGGAAAGCACGTCACCGCGAAGTGCGGCGCGTGCCACCTGCAGGTGGCCGACCGTTCGGGGTCGGACACGGCCTACACTCAGTACAAGAACCTGAAGTTCGGCGCCTGCACCGATTGCCACAAGGATCCGCACCAGAACCGCCTGGGACCCAACTGCACGCAGTGCCACGGAACCGACGGCTGGAAGACCTCGGCCCAGAAGTCTGTGTACCACGACAAGACCGACTTTCCCCTGCGAGGAAAGCACGTGAGCGTGGCGTGCGACAAGTGCCACAAGACGGGGGACGTTCTTGCGACCCTTCCGCATGCGCGCTGCACCGACTGCCACAAGGATCCCCACGCCAACCGGCTCGGCCCGGATTGCACGCAGTGCCACAGCCCCGCCGGCTGGCGCACTCTGGTGCAGAAGGGGTTCGACCACGACCGAACCGATTTCCCTTTGCGCGGAAAGCACGTGGCCACACCGTGTGAGAAGTGCCACACGTCGGGGGACAAGCAGGCCAGGCTGCCGCATGCGCGCTGTGCGGATTGCCACATCGACATTCATCGCGGGCAGTTCGCGCAACGCCCCGACTCGGGCCGCTGCGAGAGCTGTCACTCCCTGGATACGTTCAAGCCGGCGGTCTTCACGGTGAAGGACCATGCCGCCACCCGTTTCCCGCTGGCAGGCGCCCACCTGGCCCAGACCTGCCTGGCCTGCCACGAGTCGACCCTCTCGGATGCCCGGGGCAAATACCGGCGATATCGCTACGAAGACCGCGCGTGCCTGGCCTGTCACCAGGATGTCCATGCGGCGCAATTCGTTCTCTCCGACCCGCCCAAACAGTGCACGCACTGTCACGGCGTGGAACAGTGGCGCCTGCCCAACTTCGACCACAACGCACTGACGGCGTACAAACTCGAAGGCGCGCACAAGGCCGTGCCCTGTCTGAAGTGTCACAAGTCCGAACAGATCAAAGGTCAAATTGTGGTCATGTACCGGGAGACGCCCAACACCTGCGAATCCTGCCACGGAGGCAAGCGGCCCGCTGGCGATGTGGGACAAAAAGGCTGAGAGGGGTGCCGATATGAATAGCATGAGATGGATTTCAGTCCTGGCGTGGCTCGGCCTGGTCGGCTTCGCCGAGGCGTCGGTGGAATCTCCGCATGGGCCGCTGAAGGAGGCCTGCGAGTCGTGTCACGCGTCCACGTCATTCAAGGATGTGGAGTACGACCACGGCCGCACCGACTTCGCGCTGGATGGGCGACATGCGACGGTCACCTGCAAGTCCTGCCACGACATCAAGGACTTTGCAAAAGCGGAGAGCCGGTGCGCGTCCTGTCACCTCGATGTACATGAAGCCAAGTTGGGCGCCGACTGCGCGCGCTGTCACGGCGCGGCATCCTGGTCGGTGTTCGATCTCGACGACATCCACCAGAGCACCCGCTATCCCGTGATGGGCCGGCACGCGCAGGTGGACTGCCAGAGCTGCCACCCCAGCATGCCGCGCGGCGACATGGCGGCGCAGACCACGCGCTGCGTGGACTGCCACCAGCCCGACTACCTCGGGGTCACCAGCCCCAATCACGTCTCTGCCGGATTCTCCACGGAGTGCCAGGACTGCCACCAGATGAACTTCTGGCGACCGGCGAACATGGGCGATCACGACCCGCTGTTTCCCATTTTCTCCGGTACGCACGCGGGGCAATGGAACGACTGCAGCACGTGCCATTTCGATCCGGCCAACAATCGCAACTTCACCTGCCTCTCCTGCCACGAGCACGACCAGACGCCGATGGATGCCCGCCATGTGGGCATGCCGGGGTACAGCTGGGAGAGTCACGCCTGCTACACCTGTCACCCAACCGGCGCGGCGGGGAGATTCAACGAGCACGATGCGCAGTTCTTCCCGGTCTACTCAGGCAAGCACGCCGGCACGTGGGCCGACTGCTCCACGTGTCATGACAATCCGGCCAACCGCGCGCAGTTCAACTGCCTGTCTTGTCACGAACACGACCAGCCGACCATGGACCCGAAGCACCAGGGGTTCCCCGGCTACGCGTGGGAGAGCAACGCCTGTCTGAACTGTCATCCCACCGGTACCAAGGGTCAGTTCATTCAGCATGACGGCACGTACTTCCCCATCTACACAGGCAATCACGCGGGCACGTGGGTGGATTGCACCATGTGTCACGACAATCCTGCCGTGCGCGCGCAGGTCACCTGTCTCACTTGCCACGAACACACTCAGCCGATCATGGACCCCGTGCACCAAGGAATGCCGGGCTATGCCTGGCAGTCGACGGCCTGCCTCACCTGCCACCCCAACGGAGTGAAGGGGCAGTTCGTGCAGCACGACGCCACGTTCTTCCCCATCTTCTCGGGCAGACACGCCGGCACCTGGACCGATTGCAGCACGTGCCATACCAACCCGGCGACGCGCAGCGAATTCAACTGCCTGTCCTGTCACGAGCACGACCAGCCGCTCATGGACCCCGTGCATCAGGGGATGCCGGGCTACGCCTGGCAGAGCGCAAACTGCTACACCTGTCACCCCACGGGACAAGCTGGCCAGTTCGTCGAGCACGACGCCCAGTTCTTCCCGATCTTCAGCGGCAGGCATCGCAATGAATGGACCACGTGCGCCGACTGTCACACCAATCCGGCGGACCGATCCGCGTTCACATGCTTCGAAGGCTGTCATCAGCACACCGCGACCCGCACCAACGGCCAGCATCAGGACGTCAACGGGTACAGTTACGACAGCCAGGCCTGTCTCACCTGCCACCCGGATGGGCAGAACTAGTGCAGGCAATTCTGCACAGGTGGAGTCGCGGCGCTGCCGCACTGCTGGCCGCCCTGGCCTGGCCGATCGGAGAATCGACCGGGCTGCAGGCCGCCCCGGCTGAGAAGCAGACGGCACGGATCAGCTACGTAGCTGCGGAGGGTGTGTACATCGACGCCGGCTCAGCGATCGGGCTCTCATCCGGTGATACACTGGCCGTGATCCGCGCAGGCCAAACCGTGGCCCACGTAGTCATCGGCCAGACCGCCTCGAAGTCGGCGGCCGCCACCGTGGTCGAGCCGGGGGTTCAGCTCAAGTCGGGCGACCAGGTCCTTGTTCCTGCCACGGTGACTGCAAGAGTGCAGCCCACCTCACCGGCGCCGGCGGTCGTCACCCCTGGCGGGGCAGAGCCCGGGCGACCGCCACGGACGCGCAACATCTTCGAGGGCGACATTTCGTTTCAGTTCTACGGCCGCAGCGACCTCACCGAATCGGAGGCCTCCTGGATCCAGCCCGGCCTCCGCACTCACCTGGAGATGCACAACATCAACGGCTGGAACACGCACCTCCTGTTCCGGCACCGCACACGTTACTACCACCGCACGTCTCCTCCGGCCTCAGGCCAGGCTCCCGAAGAGTGGAGCAACCGCATCTTCGAGTTCGCGCTTGTGTCCGGCTCCCGCGAGGGCGGCTCGCAGTGGGGCATCGGCCGCGTGCTGGTCAATGACGTGCGCGGCATGGGCTACATCGACGGCGGATTCTTTCTTTACAACCTGAACCGACGCTTCCGCACCGGCGTGGCCCTGGGCGCCACCCCCGATCCTCAGACATCGAAGTTCGATTCCGAGAGCCGCAAAGCAGGCCTGTTCGCTGCCTATGAGTTTGGTGAACCTGCGGCCCATCGACTGGTCCTCTCGGGTGCGTTGTCCACTCAATACGAGGGTGGCACGGTGAGCCGCGACTTCCTGTACGTGCAGGGGGTGTACAACTACGGCAGCCGATTCTCCTTCTACCAGTCGGCCGAGGTGGATTACAACCGCGACTGGCGATACGAGGAGACGGGTGAGAATTTCAGCCTGTCGAATCTGTACTCGATGTTCACCGCCAATCTTGGTCGGGCCTTCGGTCTCGACGTGTCCTACGATTCACGCCAGAACTACCGTTACGCCGACACACGCGACATCCCGGACAGCCTGTTCGACAGCGATACGCACCGCGGCTGGCGCGCCGGCATGCGCATTTCGCCCTGGACCCGGCTGTACCTGCGTGCGGATGGGGGGATTCGACTGCGCGAATCCGATTCGGTGGAGAGCCGTTTTGTCTCGTTCTCTGCGCGTCTGAACCGCTTCCCGTGGTCGCGCCACTCCATCTGGATGAGCCTGTCCATCGTGGACGCAGGACTCACCACCGGCTATCGCCCCGTGCTGAGCTACAGGTTCCCGGTGGCGCGAGGCTTTTTCCTCAGCGCATCCGGCGGCGTGTACACCTACACCAGCGCCACCGTCACCACGACGAACTACTACGTCGAAGCGGCCACGACGAAGTCCCTTGGCACGCGCTACTTCCTGTCAGGCAGCTTCAGGCAGTATCTGGATGAGCAACTCAAGTCCAGCGAGTTGTACTTTGAACTGGGATGGCGGATCTAGTTTGTTTTGCCCGGGTTAGAATCCCAGTCTCTCCGCAAGGCTCTTTCAATCGAAGCAGAAAATCAAAGACGCCCGGCGGCTGTCTGGGACCGCCGGGCGCCAGGGCACAAGCCTAAAGCTCGCGCCAGGAAAGTACCACCAGACCGCTTGCACCGGCGCCGGTGCCGGACGGGAGTCCGGGCAGGTCCAATACGCCGTCACGCAGGCGCGTGTCGTGATTCACCCGCATCTGCGCATGTCCGCCCACGAGGTCGCGACGGATGTCGAGGTCATTTCCGGCCGACATGGTGCCGGTGACTTCGAAGTCGAGCGGCTCGCCACCCGGGGCCAGCACGTAGTCCTTGAAGTCGTTGTCGGCATACAGGAATCCGTACACGTGACCCAGCGGACCGCCGTTGGGGTCGCCGAAGCAGACGTTGCCAGAGCCCTCCGCCGGCCCTTCGTAGATACCGTCACCGTCGTCGTGGAGAATCGCTTCTCCAGCGTCGAATTTGCCATCGTTGTCCTTGTCGTCGTAGCTTTCCTTGTCGGTCATAGCCACGAAGGCGATGCCGTCCTGGGTGGGCTTGTCGTACAGCAGATTGTCCGAAAAGTAAATGTTACCCTTCACCACCACCGTGATATGGGTGCCTCCGGTGGGGCTGTTCTTCAGTTGCGACGTCGTGCCGTCGGGCTCGACCCACAGGTTGCCGTCCACGAAGTACACCTTATTGTTGCCGGCAGCCGGCACCGACACTTCCGCCAGGTCGGAGCCCTCCCACGGGTCGCCCCAGAAGTAGTTGGTGTTGCTGAAGGTGTACGAAGAACTGCTCACGCCCGGGGGCTTCAGGTCCGTACGGAAATTCCGCACGAAGATGTGCCGCGGATCCGATGAGGCGATCCGGCCGCTGCCGTCCCACGGGGACGACGAATTGACCTTGTAGTTGGCGATGGTCTCGTAGTTCATGGCTGCCAAGTCTGGGGGTTCCAGATAGTCCACATTGGTCGTGGAGCCGGCCGTGGGGGCATTCCCCGTGTAGTTGCCACCCGCCTCGGCCGAGCCATTGATCGTGGCACTGCCTGTGGTCTTAACGTTGCCGTTGAAGAAGATGTCACCGTTGATGATGTCGCCGTCGCCACCCGTGCCGCTGAACTTCATGGTATCCGCGTAGGGCACCGAATCGGGCTTGGAATCGTGCTCCCAGTAGTTGCCCGCGTAGATCGCATGGTCGTACAGCGGGTGGTACCCGGCCGGACCCATGATCACTTCCACGCCGCCGGCGGCTTCGCCACGCTTGCCCAGCGCGACGAGACGCACGCGGTCATCGAGGCTGGTGTCCGTCAGACTGTCGGCCACCGACACCGAGTACGTGCCTTCCCCCAGAGCCGTGTTGGGGTAGCCCGTACGCCAGATCGCCGAGTCCTTCAGCTGCGCCACGGCGCGTTCGGCGCCGGCGTCGGCCAGCCAGAAGGCCTGGTCGTAGTGCACCTGGTTGAACGACAGATCGGTGTCTGTGTTGGCGCGATTGAGCACCATGAGCCCGATGCCCGAAAACATCACGATCAGGGCGAGGGCCAGGAGAATCGCGCTGCCACGTTCGTTGCGGGACAGTTTCATCGAACCACCTGCTTTCATGTGATATTCCGCATCATCACGCGTTCACCCTGCGTGTAGGTGCGATACCCGTTGTTTGGCGTGTACTTGTCGTCCGGTCGATCGGACTGCACTGTAATGGTGAGGACCACATTCCTGGCGTCCACGGCCACGGCCTGGAAGGAGTTCACGTAGTCCGCGTACAGCGTGGCAGCGCCTCCGTTGGTCTGCTTCATGAGCCGGTACAACTTCTTCCCCGTGGGCTGATTGATCATCTTGCTGTAGTCCGTGGTGGTGAATTCCGTCATGTAGTACAGCACGGTGTCCACGGGCTTGGTGAGGCTGTAGTACACGGCCAGCGTGTCGGTCTTGATCTGGTAGGCCGGATGTCCCGTGAGATTGTAGCCGGCCTGGCGGACGGTCTTGCGCATGTCGCGAAGGGTGTTGCGTCCCTGGAACTGCAGCTCCGACACCGTATCCTGCGCCATGGCCGCCTGGTGCATACGGGCGTAGAAGCGGAACCCCGCGGTCATCACCAGGCCGAGAATGAGCGCGGCGATCAGCATCTCAACGATCGTGAATCCGCTCTGGCGGCGTCGCGATCGATCTGTGAGAACTCGTGCCTTGCTCATGGTCGTACCTTTCCGGCGTCACTGCGCCGATTGCCAAGCGTTGAACTATTCAAGCGGCGTGCCCACAGCAGACACTGCTCGCATTCAGTGTATCGGCAGGGTGCTTCATCTTCCCAACCCGTGGCGCCCTCGTAACTCGTTGCGGCATTCGGGGTACGAAGAAAGGCCTGGAGCCTCCGCGGCAGCCGCGACAGCTCCGGCTTCACAGGAACCGTGTTCTGAAGTTGAGCAGTCTGCGCAGATTATGGGAAGCGTGCCATAATGTTGGGCAGTTCCCAAACTCCTCCCCCGATCCGGCTTGCCCGCCCCGGTCCCGGGCGTTGCTTAGGAGTCCTTATGGTTGAGAAACTTACGCCACTGACGGCCCGGCACGTAGCCGCCGGGGCCCGCATGGTGCCCTTTGCCGGCTACTCCATGCCGCTGTCCTACTCCAGCATCCAGAAGGAGCACGAGGCGGTACGCACAGCCGTGGGCCTGTTCGATCTCTCGCACATGGGCGAGGCCAGGGTGACCGGTCCTGCGGCCATGGAGTTTCTTCAAAAAGTCACCACCAACGACGTTTCGGCGCTGGCGGTGGGTCAGGTGCAGTATTCGGCCATGTGCACGCCGGAGGGCGGCATCGTAGACGACCTTCTGGTGTACCGGCTGGCCGACTCCTACCTGCTCGTGATCAACGCATCCAACATCGAAAAAGATCTGGAGTGGCTGGAACGACATGCCCCCACGAACGCGGCGGTTCAGAATGAGTCGGATCAGACCGCACTCCTGGCCATTCAGGGACCGCGCGCGGAAGAGGTTGTGAGCAGGATGACCGACGCCCCCCTGGCCGACATGAAGTTCTATACCTGCGCCGAAGGGCGCTTTGGCCGGCACCGACTGCTGTTTTCGCGCACGGGATACACGGGCGAGGATGGTTTTGAAATCTACTGCCCCAATAGAGCGGCTGTAGAACTCTGGGACTCGGCAGTGCGCGAGGGGGCGAGCTTCGGCCTCACCCTCGTGGGACTGGGCGCCCGCGATTCCCTGCGCCTCGAGATGAAGTACGCGCTGTATGGTCACGAAATCGACCTGCACACCAACCCCATCGAGGCGGGCCTGGGCTGGATCTGCAAACTCGACAAGCGCGACTTCCTGGGACGGCCGGCCATCGCCTCCATGAAGGAGAAGGGACCCGTCCGCAAGCTCGTGTGCCTCAGGCTGGGCCCAAAGGCCATTCCGCGCGAGCATTACAACGTGGTGCACGACGGCCGGGCGGTGGGTCAGGTGTGTTCGGGAGTGTTTTCACCAACGCTTCGGTGCGGTATCGCCACCGCCTACGTACCCTCCGAACTGAGTTCCGTGGGCACGCGGCTGGAGGTTGAAATTCGCGATCGACGCGAGCCGGGCGAAGTCATCAAGCCACCGTTCTACACGCAGGGCTCGCACCGCTAGAGCGGCCGCTCCATGCACCTGGGAATCATCGGACCCGCACAATCGGGTAAGACCACGCTCTTCCGGGCCGCCACCGGAGCGGCTCCCACAGCCGGCAGTGGAGCGTTGCGCGCCGTCGTGAAGGTGCCCGACCGCCGGTTGGCTGAACTCGCTGCCATTGTGCATCCGAAGAAGAACACTCCGGCGGAGGTCGAGTATCTCGACTGGGGCGGCGTGGCCACCGATCCATCGCAGGCGGCCGACATGGAGTCGAAAGTCCCCGCCGAAATTCGCGCGTGCGACGCGCTGGTGGCCGTGATCCGCGCGTTTGAAAGCGATGTGGTGGCGCATCCGCGCGGCTCGGTGGACGCCCGCCGGGATCTCTCCGACCTGCAGACGGCCCTGGTGCTGGCGGATCTGGCCACCGTGGAAACGCGTCTGGACCGGCTCGAGCGCACGCTCAAGGTGAAGAAGGACCAGCTCCTCGAGCTGGAGCAGAAGACTCTGATTCGCTGCCGTACGCACCTCGAGGCCGAGCGGTCCCTTCGCTCTCTCGAATTGTCCCGCGAGGAACTGCAACGCCTGCGAGGATTCGGTTTTCTCACGGTGAAACCACTTCTGGTGGTGATCAACGTGGGGGAGAACCAGCTGGCCGAGTCCACCACGCTGGAGTCAAGCTGGCAGGAGCGGCTCGCGGCGGATCAATCCGCCGCCGTGGTGCTGTGCGCCCAGATCGAAATGGAAATCGCTCAACTCGACAACGCGGAGCGCGCGGCGTTTCTCTCCGACCTGGGCATTGCGGAGCCGGCGCTGGGTCGAATGATTCGCGCCTCCTACGGACTGCTCGGGCTCATCTCCTACTTCACGGCCGGAGATCCCGAGGTGCGCGCCTGGACCATCCCCGGAGGCGCCACCGCTGTGGAAGCAGCGGATGTGATCCACTCCGACATCGCCCGCGGTTTCATTCGCGCCGAAGTAATTCCCTACGACGACTACATTGCCCACAAGGGCGTGGCCGGGGCCAAACAGGCAGGCCGGTTTCGCCTCGAAGGCAAGGATTACGTTGTTCGGGATGGGGACGTGATCTATTTTCGATTCAACGTGTAAGCTGTTGATATGGGCCGTCAGGCCGGGGCGCCAACCAGCCGACACACTGTGGGTGGGCCCCCCCCGGCGAGCCCGGAGCCAACCATGTCCGACCCGAAGAAAAAGGAACACCGAGACCTCGACCATGTGACCTCCGAGATGGAGGGTCAGTTCGAGTCTTTAGTGGCCCGCCCTGGCCACGCCTGGGTGGGACGCCCCTGGCGGCCCAATACAGATGTGTTCGAATCCACCGACGAGATGATCATTCTGGTGGAGCTGGCGGGCGTGCGAAAGGAAGAGGTTCAGCTGACACTGAAGGGAAATATTCTCAAGCTCTCTGGCGAGCGCCGGTTGTTTCGCGACAAGGCCGACATGGCCTACCGAAACATGGAAGTGAACTTTGGGCCCTTCGAGCGCAATCTCTACCTCCATGAAAACGTCGACCCCGATTCCATCCAGGCGCACTATCGCGACGGATTCCTGGAGATCAAGATCCTGAAGCGCTCCAAGGACGGGACCGGACCTCACTTAATCGAGATCGAAACCGATGAGTAACGCCGTTCGCACGGAAACCGGCCCCGAGACGAAGTCGGAGGACACCCGCTTCGACACGCTGCCCATTCTGCCGACGCGCGGAGTGGTGGTGTTTCCGTACATGATGACGCCCCTGGTGATCTCCGACCAGAGATACGCCAAGCTGATCGACGAAGCACTCATGGGCGGCAAGACGATCGGCCTCTTCGCGCAGCTCGATCCCGAAGCCGACAACCCGGGGCCCGACGAGCTGTACACCATGGGCTGCGCCGGGCAGATCGTGAAGATGCTGCGCTTCCCCGATGGATCCGTGCGTTTCCTGGTGCAGGGACAGGCGCGCATCCAGATGCGGGGGATTCTCCGCACCGACCCCTACATCGTGGCCGGCGTGACCGAGGTGGAGGTGCCGGAGCCCGACGAGAACTCGGTGGAGATCGAGGCCCTGTCGCGCAATCTCACGGAACAGGTAAAGAGCATCGTAAACCTGGCCCCGTACCTCACGGAAGAGCTGCACGTCACCGCGCTCAACACAGACGACCCTTCGCGGCTGGCCGACCTGGTGGCCACCAGCCTCAACCTCACCACGCAGGAGAAGCAGGAGATTCTCGAGACCCTGCCGGTGAGAGAGCGGCTCGAGCTGGTGACGCGCCGCATCCATAAAGAAGTGGAAGTGCTCGAGCTGTCTCGCAAGATCCAGTCGGACGCCGCGCACGAGATGGGGAAATCACAGCGCGAGTACATCCTGCGCGAGCAGCTCAAGGTGATTCAGAAGGAGCTGGGCGAGGGCGACGAACGGCAGCGCGAATACGAAGAGTATCAGACGAAGATCGAGAAGGCGGCCATGCCGCAACTGGCCGCTGAGGCCGCACGCAAAGAGCTGGATCGGCTCCAGAAGATGCACCCGTCCGCCGCGGAGTACACCGTGGCGCGCACCTACCTCGACTGGCTCGTGGACATTCCCTGGTCGGTGTCCTCCAAGGACGTCATCGACATCAAGCAGGCCCGCCAGGTGCTCCACGAAGACCACTACGATCTGGAAAAAGTGAAGGACCGCATTCTCGAGTACCTGGCCGTGCGCAAACTCAAGCCCGACACGAAGAGCCCCATTCTCTGTTTTGTGGGGCCGCCGGGAGTGGGCAAGACGTCGCTGGGCAAGTCGATCGCGCGCGCCATGGGCCGCAAGTTCGAGCGTATCAGCCTGGGCGGCATGCACGACGAGGCCGAAATCCGCGGCCACCGGCGCACCTACATCGGCGCCCTGCCCGGTCGAATCATTCAAGGGATCAAGCGGGCGGGGACGTGCAATCCCATCTTTATGCTCGACGAAATCGACAAGGTGGGCAAAGACTTCCGGGGCGATCCTGCGTCGGCCCTCCTCGAAGTGCTCGACCCGGAGCAGAACAACACGTTCGCCGACCACTACGTCGACGTGCCGTTCGACCTGTCGAAGGTGGTCTTCATCACCACGGCCAACGTGCTGTATGCCATCCCCGACGTGCTGCGCGACCGGATGGAAGTGATCGAACTACCCGGCTACACCGATTACGACAAGGTTCACATCGCGCGGCAGTTCCTCATTCCCCGTCAGCTCGAAAACCATGGACTGAAGCCGACGTCTTTGAAGGTGTCGGATCCCGTGCTGTCGCAGCTCATCAACGAGTACACGCGCGAGGCGGGTCTGCGTAACTTCGAGCGTCAGATCGCCACCATCTGTCGCAAGGTGGCCATGAAGGTCGCCTCCGAAGAGGCGAAGAAGGTCACGCTCTCGGGGAAGAACCTCTCCGAATTCCTCGGCCCCGTGAAGTATTTCCGCGAGATGGACCGCCCGCCGCGCGTGGGCGTGGTGCCGGGGCTGGCCTGGACTCCCACCGGCGGCGAAATCCTCTTTGTGGAAGCGAGTCGCATGAATGGAAAGCGCAATCTCATGCTCACCGGCAACCTGGGCGATGTGATGCGCGAGTCGGTGCAGGCGGCGCTCAGCTACCTGCGCGCGCACGCACAGGAGTTCGGTATCCAGCCGGATTTCTTCGAGGTGTCCGACCTGCACGTGCATGTGCCGTCGGGCGCCATCCCCAAGGACGGCCCGTCGGCGGGCGTCACCATGGCCACGGCCCTTGCCTCGCTGCTCACGGGACGCCGTCCCCTGGCGAAGCTGGCCATGACCGGCGAAGTCAATCTGTCCGGCGATGTGCTCCCCATCGGGGGCCTCAAGGAAAAGTCGCTGGCGGCCCACCGCGCGGGCATCACGCGCGTCATCATGCCGCGCGACAACATAAAAGATCTGGTCGAGATTCCGAAGGACGTGCGCAACGAGCTGGAGTTTGTGCCGGTGGCCACGGTGCACGATGCCATCAACAAAGCTCTGGCCCCCGCGCCGCGTGCGGCCAGCGATCGCCGCAAGCAAGAGCGGCGCAAGCGGTAGCCCGGCCCCCGGCCGGGCCAAAAAGAAACGGAGCGCAGCCGCGCTCCGTTGTACTTCCCGTAGATCGTTATCTGAATCGGCTCTAGCGCCGACCGCCGCGGCTTCCGCCGCCCCCACTACGAGTGATTCCCCGGGAACCCCCTCCGGACGTGGCGCCACCGCTGCGTGACGGCGAACCGACGGATCCCGTGGACCGCTGACCGCTCTTCGGCGAGAAAGACTTGGGCGCGCTCGATCGCGTGGACGGAGCGGCTTTCGCCGGCGCCTTCGCAGCAGGCTCAGCCCCCTGCACCTGGCGTTTGCTGCCCGAGGTGGACGTGCTTCTCTGGCTCGGAGCGGACGCGGCGTCGCGTGGCGTCGCATCGGCCAGGCGCGTGCTTGAGGCTTTGGAACGGCTTCCGCGTGAGCCGGCCGTGGAGCGCTGAGCATCCTTCATCTTCACGTAGCGATTGACCTGTTCGCCCACCGATTCTGCGCCGGTGGCTTTGCTCGTGACGTTTCGAGTACGTTCGGTGACCCGGTCGGCCAGGTCGGACGTACGCTGCTCCGCGCCGCGATCGAGACCGCGCACCACTGCACCTTTTGTTGACGAGTTAGACTTGGTGGAGGGTGTCTCGACGGAGGTGCTTCGCTCCGACTTGCGGCCCACGGTCTCAAGCGTGCGTCCGGTGGTGCCGGAGTTTTCGCGGAGTTTCTTTTCGTCACCCTTGATGACGTAGCGTCCATCGCCGCGGTCGGCGGAATTCAGAGTGGACTTACCGGTCGTCGGGTCGGTCACGCGCTTCAAATCTTCGGCCGACCGCGTGGCGGGGACTCCGCCCTGGTCGCGCACCGTCTTGCCGTTGGAGGTGTTCCCGCCCTTGTCCACTGTGGTGAGATTACGTCCTTCCATCCGCGACAATTCCGTGCGGGTGTCGGCCGGTTCATCCTGCCGATACGGCGTGCCGGGAGCACTGCGCCCCGGCCCGCGGTTGGGCCCGCTGTGATAGTCGACGCGATCGACAACGCGGTAGGAATTGTAAGGATCGCCGCCATAGCCCGGGTACGGATCGTAGCCCGGATACGGGTCGTACCACCCGCAGTAGCCTCCGCCATAGTAGGGATAGTAGGGCGCGTAATAGGGAGCGCAGTAGCCGTACCCCCAGCCGAAGTTGATGCCCACGCTCCAGCCGCCGCCCCACCCGTAGCCAACGTACAACCCGCTGTACGGAGTGGCATAGCCATAGCCGTACCAGGGAGAATTCCAACCATACCACGGCGTGCCACACCAGCCCCAGCCGCCATAGCCATACCAGCCGTCCCACGTGGGATACACGTAGTGCACTTCAGTTTCCGTGTATGCCGTGCGGCCTTTCATCTCTTCTTCGAGATTTACAGGCTGCCAGTCTTCCATCACCGCGTCGGCTTTGCCCACGAGCGCGGAGATGACCGTGTCGGGCACCTGGGCTTCGATCATCTGAGTGAGTTGTGCGGTGGAGAGAGTGTCGGGCGTGTCGGACGCTGAAACCACAAGAAGCAGAGAGTGATCCGATAGCCCGGCCGTGTGGAGTCGAATGATCTCTTCCACAGAAACGGTGGCGCTCGCTGTGGTCGCGGCAAGCACCGTCACGAGTCCCGTTACTAAGCGCATCAGAATCGTTTTCATGGCCCTCACTCCAGACTGTCTTCCGACCTCGGCCCGGCAGGTACATGTTTAATATACACGTCCCGGCGGATTCGTTTGCCTTATTCATAGCATACGACGGGCCGCTCTGAACCGCGTATCAAACTCGCGTGAGCGGCCGGCTTGGACGAATCGGTATTTTGTTGCAGGGCAACGAATTAAAGATACCTGCAGTGGCCCTGGCAAACCGAGCCCCGGAGCAAGGTGCACGCGAATCGGCACTCCGAACTGGCTGCTCGCGCACCGATTCCAGGCGCATTCATCGACTTCCGCCCTGAATTCGTGCAGGCGCGCACGACCGCCGCAGTGGAATCCCTAACGGCTTGACACCGAATCAGGTGGGTGTTTATTGGCTCGCCTGAAAGATCGTCGCGGGGTGGAGCAGTCCGGTAGCTCGTCGGGCTCATAACCCGAAGGTCGCAGGTTCGAATCCTGCCCCCGCTACCATTCGAACCCCCGGTCCAGCCCGGGGGTTTCTTTTTTTCTACAGCCCCAGAAACACCATGGCGCTGCCGCGCGCGCGCAGCGAAGCCGGCAGTGGCATGGCTCCGGCGCTTGATGGCCTCCATGCTACCCAGCGCCCAGCCGAAAAAAATGCGCACGTATCCCAGCACCACAGAGCTTCCGAAATGTCCCAGCCAGCCTTAGTCGGTGCCGCATAGCAGGTTGAGCTATGTGGAAAAGTTGGTGTCGCCGCAGGGGGGGAGAAGCCATCCCACCCGCCAGGGACGCGGGTTCCAGCAGATACCATCTTGACGAAAACGAGGCCCTGCATTATACTTTTGGCCGATATACGGTAGGTGACCGCGACATGATTCACCTTCGGGTGCGCTGCCCAGCGGCGCGACTTGGAGCATGCGAAAGGTCTGCAACAGATTCAAACTCTCAACAGGCAGTACCTAAAGGCGGTTCTTAATGTTCAAGCGCGTCCGCGAAATTGGAACTCGTAGCGCAGGCTGGCAGGCCATGCTGTGTGCGCTGGTGCTTGTGACAGTCGCTGCTTCGTCCACGGCGACGGCGGCCCCCATCATCTCCGAGCAGATTCTCTCCAACTACTTCTTCCTCGGCGACATGCACACCTACGAATACGCTTCGAAGGTGGATTTCAGAAGCTCGAGCATTCAGGACTACACGTTCAACGGCGTGTATATCGGCACGTCGTCCGGACTGCCCGGGTCGCTGGCGTGGGCGCATACGCTGCCGGCCGGACTCTCCGTGCCGCCCGACGCGATCGATCGCGC
>DAIOGN010000007.1:0-13277 GCA_036745245.1 Candidatus Zixiibacteriota bacterium | reverse complement strand
CGGCTGGTTGATCGATGGCAACAACAATGCTGTGGAAATCCAGGGGACGCTGGACTGGGATCCGCTCTCGAGCGATTTCCTCGACAACTCTTCGTACTGGCTCACCGACGTCGACGTGCCCGGATTCTGGAACGACGGAACGCTCGACGTAACGGTGACTGCGGGTGAAGTGAATCTGCGAATCGACTACGCAATTCTCATGATGGACTATACGCCCGGTGGCGCCAGCAACCCGGATCCTGTTCCCGAGCCCGGAACGATCGCTCTCCTGGGATCGGGGATCGTCGGCCTGGGTGCCCTCCGGCTGCGTCGCTCGAAAAAGTCCTAGCCATACGCCTTGCTGATCCAAAGCCCACGCCTACGGTGTGGGCTTTTTTGTTGGGGTGCGATCTCCGCCGTCGACGTCTTCCCGCTTAGCTGCCGTTGCCTGCTTGACTCACAGCCCCGGGAAAAGCTGCTTACAAAGGCGCGCTTCCATTGCGCCTGAAGGGATCCTGTGCTCGCCTGGAGAGACTCCGTGAATGTGCCGCCTTCCCCGTCCCGATGGGGTTCGTCCTGCGACCTGCTGGTGCTGTTCGCCACGGCTCTCATTGTGCGCCTGTCTTACCTGGCAGCGGCATCCTACAGCATGGGCTTTGAGAAGTTCTCCACGTTCGCGCCCGACAGCCAATTCTATCACATTGTGGCAGAGCACATACTGCACGGCCACCTCCGTGGCCCGAGTATTCTATTGATCGTGGGACCGGGATATGGCGCGATCGTGGCGGCGCTCGACTGGATTTTCGGACCTCATGCGGTGTTTCCAATTCTGTTTAACATTCTTCTGGGGTCCCTGTCGCCCCTCCTCGTGTACCTGATTGCGGTCAGAGTCGTGGAGCACCGTTGGGTGGCCCTCGCGGCAGGCCTCACCAACGCGCTTTCGCTCACCGCCGTAAGCATCAGCTGCCACATAATGACAGATCAGCCGCTGTTTACGCTCTACGCAACCGGGCTACTCTGTTTCATACTTGGGTACCAACGCCGCCATCGAGGGTGGTTCATCGCGGCCGGCCTTGTGGCAGGAGCCGCGGCCCTCGTGAGGGGCTCGGGACAGCTGGCCATACTCGTGTTCGCACTCCTGGCCCTGGTGCTGCCTGTCCGGCCGCTGTACGCGTCGCGTCGAGAACTCATTTCGCGTGCCGGGCTGGCCGCTCTGGTGGCCGGTTCTGTCGTATTCTCATGGTCGCTTCGAAACCACGTCAAGGAAGACCTCTTCCTGTTTACCACACTTCCAGCTATCACCATGCGCCATTGTCTTGTGGCACAGGCGATGGCCGACGATGATGCGGAGCTGATTCAGAAGTACAGGCTGGAATACGGTCATGAAGAGCGCGTCTCCGATCTGGAGCACTACCGTGGCGCCTATGCCATTGCGAAACAGAAGGTGGCCGAAGCGTGGCAGCAGATGCCCGGGCGGATGTTGTACTACTACCTCTTTAATGTGGACATCAATCTGAGGGCGTCCAACGATTACGTGGGACTGCAGATTCCGCCTCTGGCCCCGTTCATGAAGACCCTAAACGACAAAATGGTGAATTATTGGGGCTACACTCTGCTTTGGCTGAGCCTCCTGGGCATCCTGCTGCTTTCGCTCACGGGCCGGGCGCTGGCGGCCTGGGTCCTCGGGACGCACTACGTCGTCTTTACGATGTTCTGCGGATCGAGCTTCTGGCAGGGCTCGCGACTTCACTACACGGCCGAACTGGCCTGGGCCATCCTGGTGCCCGCTTCGCTGTTGCTTGCATACAGGCTCATCAGGGTGAACTCTGCGCGCCTGTTCTCCGATCGCGTACAGGCGCACTAGCAGACAACTCTGCGTGGGATTTGGCGGCTCCCGCCAACGCCAACAGGGGCGCGGGTTTGCGGTGTTTTCGGAGGTTCCAGAATGAGGTTGCACCTGCTTTCTCGGCCGCTATCTTAGTGGCTCTTCGGCGGCCAGTCGGCCGTTCGCAAGCCATATCGGGGTCGTAGTTCAGTTGGTTAGAACGCCTGCCTGTCACGCAGGAGGTCGCGAGTTCGAGTCTCGTCGGCCCCGCCAGTTTTGAGTTTGATGCCCTTCGGCGATTGCTGCCCAGATCGGGAAACGATATTCACCCGAAGCGATCCCCGAGCGATCGCGGAGACCACCGTAGACTTCCATATCCCGGTCACGTTCCGCAACTGGTGCTACGCGACCGACCGAAGACTTGCGTAGTCCAACTGACCGGACTGAAACATCGACGACGAAAGGTGAACGCTATGAGCTGCCACAGAAGTGCCATGAAGGTTCTGCTCGCTGCACTTTGCTGGCCGGCGAGCCCTGCCATTTCAGGGCCCAACTACGACATCATCGATCTCGGCGTATTGACCGGAGCCGCAGCTTCCGAGGCTCATGCCATTAATAACAAGGGTGAGGTGGTAGGGTGGTATCACGACGGCACCAACCGCCATGCTTTTCTCTGGTCAGACGGAATCATGACTGAACTCCCGGATTATCTCGGTGCCGATAACTCAGCGGAGGACATCAACGATGCTGGACAGGTGGTAGGTCAATCCTGGAACACTGGGGCAGCCTACTATGCCGTGCTCTGGAATAATGGCGTCCCGGGTTCGATCGGGGATCTGGGAGGCAACGTAGCCTGGGCCGTGGCAATCAACAACGCAGGTGACATCATCGGACAATCGTTTTTTACCGCCGACCAGCTCAACAGTGCATCGGCTTTCTTGAGGCCCGCCGGAGGCGCCATGCAGGGGATCGGCCCGGTGGGACGCATCTTTTGGCAGGTAAATGATATCAACAACCTGGGCCAGGTCGCGGGCCTTGTAGTGAACAGAGATGTTACCAACAGCTTCCGCGGGATTGTCTACGACGGAGGGGCGGTGGCCAACCTGGACAAGCCCGTGGGGAGCCTGTGGAGCGTTGCCAATGGCATAAACGACTCCGGACACGTGGTCGGCTCGGCCTTATTCCAATATCCCACGTTCACCGCAACTCGTGCCATGCTCTACAAAGACACTACCTGGATCGACTTCTATGGCGGCGCGCCGAGCCAGGGTGTGGTGATAAACAACCTGGGGGACATCCTCGGTACCCAGGGTTCCAGTCCGTTGCAACCCGTACTTTGGAGACAGGGTCAGTTTCAGGCTCTCCAATCGCTCCTTCCGCCCGCCTCGGGGTGGAATTCACTCACCTTTGCCTATGACCTCAACGATTCCGGGCAGATTGTTGGCATAGGCATTCGCAACGGCGAAAACCGGGCTTTTCTGCTCACGCCGCACTGGTACAGATTGAAAATCTATGGTCCCTACGGGGACTCCCTACCGGGAAAGACGGTCTCCATTACCCGCGTAAACAACAACAGTCCATCGTACACGGAGCGGGTGGTCGGGAACTACGTGGTGGATCCAGCCGGGGTCGTGGAGTTTAAGTCCGACAGCATTTCCCCCGGCGAACGATTCAAAGTGACTCTCGACGTTGCGGAGGTACCGGCTGTTAAGCACACCGGCATTACCACGACTAAATACCATGTCTATCTTGACAACGTCATGTTCGATTCTCTCGGCCGTCCGAAATTCGACACCCTGGTTTTTACCTCCGATACCCAGGAAGTTTTCATCGACCACACCACCTTTGTCTATGACTTCGTCGCGTCGATCGAATGGGATGCCGATCTGAGTCTGATCGCCGATTTCGAGAACAGTTTTCGCAGCATGGCCAATTACATGTACGACGTCACCGACGGCCAGGCGCGCCTCGGCAGTGTTTATCTCTATGACAATGGCGCGCACTGGAGGGAAGCCGACATCCATTTCCGGGCTAGCAACCAGGTGCACCCGCATGTGGCCGACGTGGGTGGAATCGACCGGACCGGCGCTTCAGGCGATCCGGTGGAAATGCCACGCAAGTGGTTTGGAAGCAAGGACGCCACTCGCAACGGCACCTGGAGTGAGTGGCCACTGCAGATGGATGTCTCGGGGCAGTACAGGACGATCCTGCATGAAGTGGGACATTACGCCTGGGGCCTCAAGGACGAATACAGGTATGACTCCGGGGACGTGCGCTGTGCCGCTCACGTCAATAGTTCACTTCCCTTTGGATTCATGGACTATCAGTACGACAATGGCACCGACTACTGCTCAGAAATGTCATCCGAGATCTCCTACTCGAATGTGGCGTGTCGCAATAACTTCCAGTGGAATCTATATGCCATGTCGTGCTGGTCGCTGTTCGAGCACAACATGGAGCGCGCCTACGGGCCCGACAGCATCGGCGTGGTGGTGAACATGCCCGAGGAACGCGTGCTTCCCGATGGACTGGGCTTTCTCGCAGGGCCGAACAACTCTTCTGCCAGCCTGGATTATGATGTGGGGGCCCTCGTGTCGTTTTCCGTGAGCCATACCGCTCCCGTCAGAGGGAACATCATCGTATCGTGTTGGGATGCGGCAGGAGACTCGGTGCCAAATAGCGATGTGAATTTACATTATGCGGTCGGCGGTGTGGGCAAGCAGGGGTTCACTTCAGATCTAGGGCGAATCCGCGTCCTCGATTACCTGCCCGGAGACACAATTAAGACCACGGCCGCCAGATTTGTCACCGGAAGTCGGGCGGCCGGCGGTGCGCTGACGAAGCGGTGGCTCTTTGGAATGCTGGATCCATCCGGGCAAGCGGGTCGATACCATTCGAGACACGTGCTGTCAGCGGCTGACGACAGTGTTGCTATTATCATGAACGAAGTGTTCGGCTACTACCCCATCGTCTTCGCACCCACCTATGCCAACGGCGACCTCTCGCTCACTTCGTGGACTCCCGCTGCCTTTTCACAGACTCCTGCCGTGGAGCACCAGCCGGACGACCTGCCTCCGGCTCCGCTAAGTGTGACGGCGATTGCGAATGGCTATTCCGCTCTGTGGCCAACGCCTGCGACCTCCGGAGACTTTCAGTTCGATGCCCTCGATGACTCCGCGTTTTCGTTCTTCGCGCCGGTGGCCTACGTACACTCGGTTTACGATACGGCCGTGACGGCCCTTCAAGCCAGCTCGTCGGAGGGAGACGCAGAGATTGTCGTTGAAACGGCCGGAGCGGGCATTCCGAGTATCACGATGGCATCGTCGTCGTATCCGGTCATCATGGATGGTCTCGGGTCTTTGGCTCGCCAGGCGGGAGATGCGCACGGCGTGGCCTTTGGCGGAGTTGAGTCTGTGTCGGGTACCATCACCCTACACTATTCCAATTCCGACGTGGAGTCTTCCGAACAGGAGTTGACGCTGGAAGTGCATCGTTTTGATGATTCGGTCATGCAGTGGAGCGCCATGGGCGGCTCGGTGGATACCTTTCACAACGAAGTGGTGCACGGCATCACTGAGCCGGGGGTGTATGCACTGTTTTCGACTTCCGTGCCTACAGGTGTGAACGACCCTCCGAGCCAGGGAAACCTGCCGCAGCGGTTTGAACTGAGCCAGAACTATCCAAACCCGTTCAATCCGGTGACCACGATTTCGTACAGTGTGGCGTCACCATCGCAGGTGACGATCGAGGTGTTCAACATATTGGGTCGGAAGGTTCGTACGTTGGTGGACGAGATGAAACAGGCCGGGTCCTATCGGATTGAGTGGAATGGCCATGACGAAGCCGGCAAGCCGGTTTCGACCGGCGTGTATCTGTACCGCTTCAGTGCCGGCGATGTCATGCAGACGAAGAAGATGCTGTTGCTGAAGTAAGAGCCGGCCTTCGCCAGCCAGTCTTCAACGCGATACACGGGCTATCCTGCAATCGCCGAGACGTGCGCGGGCGGATTCAAGGAGCGATCCGCCCCGCTTGCCGCTCTGCATGCCCCTGCCGTCATGGCTCCGACCGCAGCCACCGCGGCAGGCGTCAGCGCAGCGGACCTTCAGGTCGCCAGGCCGCCTTGACATTGGGCCGCTTGCCGGGCTATCAGGGAGTTGATGAAAACGTCTCGCCGCTCCCGCCATTGATTCGAATCCACTACAAGTCTCCGGCACAACCCCTTGAATACACGCGAGCCGATAGCTTTCTTGCAGAGCTTCTGCCGTTGAGTCTGACTGGCAGTCCAGCCTGATGGCGTTCTCGGCACCGGCAAAACGTCTGAGCCACACAGATCTGGAGCACGAAGCATGTTGATAGCCGCAGGCAAGGGGCTCAGGGCGATCGAACCCAGCTCATGGTGGTGCTGAACTGGTTCAGCGAGATCGGAACATTGCGCTGGTGGGACCCGGCAGTGCATGGATTCAATGGTCCTCCCCGCCGTGAGTCCACCTCCCCTCGATTCGAGGGCCGATGAGAGCGTTTCCACCCCCGTCATAACCTTATCTCTATAACTACCAACACGATACCGGCAACTCGTACGTCCATCTTCACTCGCGGACTTGACTCTCCGCAAATATACCCACATATTTGCATAAGCGGATATGTTGGAGCCGCCAGGCTCCATGGGGCGACGGGATAAGAACGTGCGATCGGTGACAAAGCAGAATCACAAGCGGCTCTCCTTTCTGGATCGCTACCTCACTCTTTGGATATTCCTCGGCATGGCTGCAGGCGTCGCACTGGGCTACCTGCTGCCAGGGGTGGAGGGCTTCATCCATCAATTCCAGGTCGGCACGACGAACGTCCCGATTGCGATCGGGCTGATCCTGATGATGTATCCACCGCTCGCCAAGGTGAAGTATGAGGAGCTGGGAGATGTCTTTCGGAATACCAAAATCCTCGGACTATCGCTTCTGCAGAATTGGGTGATCGGTCCCATCCTGATGTTTTTCCTGGCGATCACTTTTCTGTCGGGTTATCCGGAGTACATGGTCGGCCTGATCATGATCGGGCTGGCGAGATGCATCGCCATGGTCATCGTCTGGAATGAGTTGGCCAGAGGCGACACCGAGTACGCTGCCGGGCTGGTGGCATTCAATTCCGTCTTCCAGGTTCTCTTCTACTCTGTCTATGCCTGGTTCTTCATCACGATTCTGCCCCCCCTGTTCGGACTCAAGGGCTCGCTGGTCCAGGTGAGCATGGGCCAGATTGCTGAATCGGTGTTCATCTACCTGGGGATTCCCTTCATCGCAGGAATGCTGACCCGCCTGATCGCTCTGAAGACCAGGGGCCGGGCGTGGTATGAGGAGACCTTCCTTCCCTGGATCAGCCCGATCACACTGGTGGCGCTCTTGTTCACCATTGTGGTGATGTTCAGCCTCAAGGGGAACCTGATCGTGCAGATCCCGCTCGATGTGCTCCGCATTGCGGTGCCGCTTTTGATCTACTTCGTCGTGATGTTTCTGGTGAGTTTTTGGATGGGTCACCGGATGGGCGCGGATTACTCAAAAACCGCCACTCTATCCTTCACGGCGGCAAGCAACAATTTCGAATTGGCAATCGCTGTGGCTGTGGCGGTGTTTGGGATCGACTCCGGAGCAGCCTTTGCAGCCGTGATCGGGCCGCTGGTCGAGGTGCCGGTACTCGTTTCGTTGGTGGGTCTCGCGCTCTATTTCCAGCGACGATACTTCCGCGACAAGAGCGCAGAAGTGGAAGCCTCATGATCACACACCACGAAGTATTCAAGGGCCTGTCCGATCCAACGCGTCTGCGCATTGTGGCGCTTTTGTCCGAGCGGGAGCTGTGCGTGTGCGATCTCATGGCCGTGCTGCAGCTGCCGCAATCCACCGTTTCGCGACACATGATCCGGCTAAAAAGCGCAGGTTGGGTTCTGGACCGCCGGGATGGGAAATGGGTGCATTACCGCCTGACACCGAGCCCACTCGTTGAAGACCTGAGACAATTACTCAAGCACCATTTGACAGGAATGGATCAATTCAAGAAGGACGCGGCCAGCCTGGCGCGATACAGCCGCACGAAGCTCTGCGCGAGCGCAAAGTGATTCGGAAGATTCGCATCCTGGTCCTGTGCACGGGGACCTCCTCTCGGTCCCGAAAGGCCGTACAGAAACGGGCTGGTCCGGGCGAAGAATCGGGGGGGGCCATCCCGGCCTGCTGAAGGACATCTCGCCTGTGCTTACGCAACTTGCTGACTATATCGTGTTTTCACTCTTCGGGCTGACCCCCGGCACCCGCCTTGGTGAAGCCCTTCACTTCTTTATCTACGACGCGACCAAGATATTCCTTCTGCTGACCACCATCATCTTTGTCGTGGCGGTGCTTCGGTCCCAATTCACTCCCGAGCGGACTCGACGTCTCTTGTCACACCGAGCCGTGTATGTCGGTCACGTATCGGCGGCACTCCTCGGCATCGTCACGCCGTTCTGTTCCTGTTCGGCCGTACCGCTGTTCATTGGCTTTGTCGAATCAGGGATCCCCCTGGGCGTAACGTTCTCATTCCTCGTCTCGTCGCCCTTGGTCAACGAAGTGGCACTTATTCTGCTGTGGGGCCTGTTCGGCTGGAAGATCGCGCTGATGTACGTCGTCACCGGTGTCTCCGTGGCCATTGTTGCGGGCATACTCATTGGCCTGCTCAAGATGGAACGGTTTGTGCAGGACTATGTCTACTCGGTGAAGGTGGGCGCCGGATTCGAGCCACGGATGAGTTGGCCTGAGAGACTCAGATACGCCCGCGACTACACGTTGAGCCTGCTCAAGAGAATCTGGCCGTACGTAGTCATCGGAATCGGGATCGGTGGTTTGATTCACGGATACGTACCGGAGGGCTTTCTTCTGACGTACGCCGGGCCCGGCAATCCGTTCGGCGTGGTGGTGGCCGTGCTGATAGGTGTGCCGCTCTACAGCAATGCCGCCGGAGTGATCCCCATCGTCCAGGCGCTCATGGAAAAGGGGATGGCCACGGGAACGGTCCTGGCGTTCATGATGGCGGTGACCGCGCTGTCACTGCCGGAGGCGGTGATTCTGAAACAGGTGCTTAAGATGAGGCTTCTGCTGACGTTCTTCGGGATTGTCGCAGTAGCCATTATCGGCGTGGGGTACTTGTTTAACGCAATTCTATGAAGTCAATCCAGGAGATCCTGATATGAAGATTCAAGTACTCGGTCCAGGGTGTACCAATTGCAAGCATCTCCACAGGAATGTGATGGCCGCCGTGATGGAGGCCCGCGTGGTCGCAGACGTCGAACAGATCGAGGACATCACCGAGATCATGAAGTACGGCGTCATGGCCACACCGGCTCTCGTGATTGACGGCGCGGTCAGGACAAGCGGCAAGGTGCTCAGCGTGTCTGAAATCAAGAAACTCATTACTTGAGGTGCCCGTTATGAAAGCCATCGTACTGATGATGTGCATGGTCTGGCTGGTCGCAGCCAGCCCTCCCCTCAGCCCGTCTGACGCCACCGACGCTGAGCCGAAGGAGGCTGGACCAGAATCACAGGTCGTGTCCGACACTTTGCCTGTCAAACCAAGCAGTACTCATCAACTGATCGTGTACTACTTCCACGGAACGCAACGCTGCTCCAATTGCATTAAGATCGAAGCCTACACCAAGGAGGTTGTCGATAGCGCTTTCGCCACCCAGGTGAAGGACAGCTCCATCGTTTGGCGTGTGATCAACACCGACGAAGATGCCAATAAGCACTTTCGCGACGATTACCAGCTGTTCACCAAGTCGGTCGTACTCAGCGATCTGGCCGACGGCAAACAGGTCCGGTGGAAGAATCTCGACAAGATCTGGGAAGTTCTCGGAGATAAAGCCACGTTCCAGACGTACGTCCGCGACGAGGTCTCAGCCCTGCTGGAGGCCAGGTAATGGCCTCCCTGCTTGTGGCTGCCGGCACGGCGTTCTGGTTCGGACTCCTCACCTCGATTTCGCCGTGCCCGCTGGCGACCAACATTGTGGCCGTCTCGTTCATTGGCAGGGAGGTTGGGAGCCCACGGCGTGCCGTCTTGTCGGGGTTGCTGTACACGGTGGGTCGGATGGTCACGTATATCGGTCTTGCGGCTGTTGTGGTGGCCGGATTGCTCTCCATACCAGCCGTGGCCAATTTCCTGCAGGATTACATGGACAAGGTCCTGGGTCCGCTGCTGGTGCTGGTGGGATTGCTGTTACTAGGTTCGTTCGGCCTGCCGCTTCCCAGTGTAGGAAGCGGAGACTGGACGCGACGACTGGCTGAGCGTGGAGGCATGTGGGGTGCCATCGTGCTGGGATTCATCTTCGCGATGTCACTTTGTCCGGTGTCTGCGGGCTTGTTCTTCGGTAGTCTCATTCCGCTCGCCCTGCAGCACAAGTCGTACATTCTTCTGCCCAGTCTCTACGGTATTGGCACCGGTCTGCCGGTGATAGCGTTCGGATTCGTGATCGCCTTTGGCGCTGGATCCCTGGGCCGGGTGTTCAATCGAGTGACGGCCATAGCGAGATGGCTGCACCGGCTGACCGCGGTGACATTTATCGTCATTGGTTTGCATTACATTCTACGGTACGACTTCGAGCTCTATTGAGCCGCCCCGGCTTGCGCGAAGAGGCTAGTCCGGAATGCTGTCGAGCGCCGGGATGGCCTGCGCCGAGATGGTCCGATTGATGCCGGTCACCATGCGGCGATGATAGTCCAGCTGACCGAGATGGTAACCCATATGGGCCAGACAATGGATCAGGAACTGGCCCGTGAGCAGACTCATTTCGCCCACGCGCTCCGGGAACGGTTCGCCAAGTTCGTCGTCCGTGAGGTGTCGCAGGGAATCGTCGACGTCGGCCATGGCTTCATCCAGCCGGCGCAGGACCTGTTCGCGAGTCAGTCCACGTTGCGAAAACTCCGCGTCCCGGTTGCGCACGTAGGAGCTCTGCCCAAGCACTGTGCCGATGTAGTGCTGCATGTTCCCCGCCAGATGCAGCGCCAGAGTCCCGCCGGGATTGGTGATGCCCGGTGCCGTCTTCCAGAGAGAAGCGTCATCCGGGTACGCCTCGACCTCCCGTCTCACGTCATGGAGATCCCGAAGGGCGATGATGCGGATATTCGAAACGACAGTGATGCTCATGGGGTCTTCCTCCAGTCCCCTTGTTGGAAACCAACTCCAGTTAGAGCGAAACCCCCGATCGAGGTCAAGCGGACAGGCGGGATCGTTGCATTGCGCGACACATACTCGACCCGGAACGAATCTCCCGGGCCCTCCCACCTCCCCCTGCTCCCTGTAATACGTTGACTTTTTGACTACGACCGGTACCTTTACGGCTCCTCTTAGTCACTCCGGGTCCTTTGCCGTGCGACCCGAGTGTGTCATGCACCAAGGTACAAACCAAAGGAGTCGATGGATGCGTCCTGCTCGTGCGCTGGCCTTCACAGTAATCGCACTGACCCTGGCGTGGGCCGGGAGTGCGCTCGGAACTTCCTCCACCATCAGCTATCAGGGCAAACTGACCACGTCGGGCGGTGCGCCGGTGGCCGACGGAAACTACGCAGTCGTCTTCAGCCTCTGGACCGATTCCGTGGGCGGAAGCCTGATCTGGACCGAACTCCAGGACGTCCACGTCACGGGCGGCGAAGGGCTGTTCACCTGCCTTTTGGGCAACCTCCAGCCTTTGGGTGGACCCATTGTCATCCATGCCGACAACGACCTGTATCTGCAGACGGCTGTGTCGGGCGAAGTCCTCGTGCCGCGCCTGGCGCTCGGCTCCGTGCCGCGTGCGTTCATCTCCTCCAGTGTTCACCACGTCGAACCCGGCGTCGGATCGATGGAGATGAGTGTGGGCGACGACACCACGAGGATTACCGCCTCCCACCAGGGCTTCTCCAATCTGATCGACAGCTATGTGCACCTCGAGGACGATCGCGGCATGCTCGGCCTGAGATCCTATGATCCCACCCTCCAGTACCTCGTGGGCGATGCTGTCATCGTGGATCAAAACATTGCACAGCGTACTCTGGGCTACGACGATGACGCCGACGGCATCGCAGAAGTGAGTGTCTGGGAGAAAGTCGACAATACGGAAAGCATCAGCATAGCTGCTGTCGACCTGGATGATGACGGCGATCCAGATGTGGGCTCATCGTCTTCGGCGAAAGTACCGCGCGCCGTGCTCAAGACCTTTTTCCAGACCGGCGATTTTCCGACTCAGAGTCAGGTGATCGACAGCGTCGACGCGACGGGAGCCTATGTGAATTCCGAGGCGAACGGCCCCAGCGGCTCGTCGTCCAGCAACATGAAGGTCCGCATCAACGAGCTGGAGACAAAACTGCAATCGATCGGGTTGCTCGCCCGTTCGAGCATCACGAACACCTTGACGCCCACGACCTCCGGGGTGGCGATTAATACCAAGGGTACAGGAGCCGACAAGGGTCGCAGCATCGGCGGAACCTGCGACGACAGCTCGGCAGTGCAAGTGCTGGAAATCGACGATGATGGTGACGGGATTGCCGAGGGTCGCGGGATCATCAGTGTGAAGAGTGCAACCGGGTCAGGATCGATGAGCGCTTCCAGCCGGATGCTCGGTGATTCTGATGATGACGGCGTGCCGGAAACCATGGCGGAATCTGCTGTGGACGACAAGTTCGCTCAAGTGCGAGGCTTCAAGGTGGAGATGTCCGGGGCCAGGTCAGGTTTTGGCAGCTCGGCCGACAGTGCAGGTGTGATCTCCACTCTGGACAGAGACAGCGATGGCGACGGCCTGGCCGACTTCTCGGGCGGTGGCGTGGTCAACGACACATCCTCTCAATGGAGTGTGACCGGGCTTTCTGTCGTTCCGGGGAACCACGCAGATGGCTGGAACGTACTTCACGCGGACGGCTTCACTCGCACGCAGCTCAAGGATGAATTCCAGAATGGGGACATCCCGACTCAGGATCAGGTAGTGGACTCCGGGGGATCCACGTTCAGAGCCATCAACACCAAAGGCACGGGAGCCACTGTTCGGGTGGGCATGTCTGCCACCGACAGTGCCGCCAGCGAATGCGTGGTCGACTCCGACGGCGACGGCACCGCAGAGTCGCAGGCCAACATTGCAGCCCTCATAAACGGCAATGTGGTGATTGGCGCTTTGCACGACTCCGACGACGACGGCATTCCCGAAAACGAAGCATCCATGATGGTCACTCCCACGACGTCCTCGATGGCCATCAACGTCAAGGGCACCGGCGCCGACAAGAACCGCACGATCGGCGGCACCTGCGACGACTCGTCGGCCATCCAGGTGATCGAAGTCGACGACGACGGCGACGGCCATGCCGAAGCCAGGGCGGCCGTGTCTTCGGTGAGTTCGCTGGGTGGCGGTGGCGGCGGCGGAGCGGCCTCGTCAGCCTATGCCCGGATGACGGCAGACTCCGACGACGATGGAGATCCGGAAAACGATGCCACGATGATG
>DAIOGN010000006.1:18508-47035 GCA_036745245.1 Candidatus Zixiibacteriota bacterium | reverse complement strand
CGATCGGCAACGGCATGATCGCGATCTCGGCGGTGCCGGCGATCTGCCGGGCGGTGCGCTGCGGCACCGTGGCGACGAGGTCGGAAGCGGCGAGCGCCGCCGGCACCGCGAGATAGGTCGCCACCAATAGCGCGATCCGCCGCTTCAAGCCAAAATCGACGAGGATGCGGTCGAGCGCGCCCGATGTCGTGCCGCGCGGCGACACCAGCACATGGCTCTGCGCCGCATAGGTTTCGAGCGACAGTGATTGCGCCGTGATCGGATGGCCCTTGCGGGCGACGACGACGAACGGGTCCCGCAACAGAACCATCGACTCGACATGCGTCGGCAGGTGCGGCAGGTGCGCGACGGCGACGTCGATCTCGCCGCGGTCGAGCTGCTCGATGGCTTCGTGGCCGCTCGCCGGGGTGAGACGCAGCGTGGCGTTGGCGGCCTCGTCGGCGAAGCTGCGGGCGAGGCGTCCGACCAGCGCGATCTCGGCGTATTCGGCCATCCCGGCGGTGAAGATCGCGGTGCTCTTGGCCGGGTACTGGATTGTGGCTCCACCGGAACTGGAAAGCCGATTTCATTCGGGCGTGGACTATGAACAGGACCGTTCCGCCACCCAGCGATTGGAGGCCTGGAAAGGGGGTCTGCGGATGATGGTGGAGCACCCTCTGGCCGGTGTGGGGATGAGCAACTTCAGACCCAACATTGAGGCCGATCCGAAGGCGGTTGGCGCCGCCCGGTATTCGCACTCCAACTGGATTCAGGCCGGCTCTGAACTGGGCGTTTTCGCGATCCTCCTGTTCCTGTGGGTTCTCTATATCGCCTTTGAGCGGAACCGGGAGACGCGCCAGATCCTTGCCGGCCGGGGCGGGCGGGCAAAGCAAATGACAGCTTTTACGCATGCTCTGGATATCAGCATGGTGGGATTCATCGTCACGGGTACATTTACGGCGATGCTTTACTACCCGTTCATGTACGTGAATCTTGCACTCATTGTATCCCTGCATGCCATTGCACTAAAAGAAACCGCCGCCCAGTCGCAGGCGGCGGTTCCCATTCCGAAGCTGGAGAGTCCGCGAGAAGCGGCCCTGGTCACTTGAGAAGCGTCATGCTCCGAGTGGTTGCGTAACCGTTCGTGATCATCCGGTAGAAGTAGGTTCCCGAAGCCACGGGGAATCCCGACTGGCTGGTGCCGTCCCAAATCACGCTGTACGTGTTGGCCCCATAGAACCCATCCACCAGCACCTTTACCCGCTGACCGACCGCATTGTAGATGGAGATTTCGACGTGAGAAGCGGAGGGGATGGAAAATGGGATGGCCGTCTGGGCATTGAACGGATTGGGATAGTTGGGACTTAGTTCAAGGACGGGGAGAATTCCGTCCCCGTCGTCACCTACATCTGAGCCGAGTTCATAAACAAAGCTGGCGTTGTTGGAGACCGGCGCCCAGTTGAACGCCTCATCGCGAGCCCTGATGGCGACATAGTAGGTGTCTCCCAGCAGGGCATCGGGGACGCTCACCACGAAACTTTCGGCCGAGCCGGAAGATTTGGGTGCCGGCAGTACGTCCGGGATGGCGGTCGCCTGGCTCCACGTAGCCCCGGTGACGGGCGCCGTCGAATAGCGCACTTCGTAGGCGGAGGCGGTACCAATCATGCCGTCATCTCCAGGCGCCGTCCACTGAAGCTGAACATGCGCCGTGCCCACCTGCGCCCAAGCCGGCGAGCTGGGACCCATGATGGCCAGCAGCATTGCAGTAACTAAGAAGCCAACCTTAAAGATAGCGTGACACTTTGATGCTCTGGTGAGAAAATATCCCATGGATTGAATCCCCCTCCGTGGTGTAAAACCCCGTGGTAGCGAAAACCCACATGGCACCGAGTACCCTCGTGCTACCGTATACTCCCCTGAGCCGATCATGGCAAGTCTCGAAACACTTCCCTGGCTCATAAGACGTTTCCCGATAGAAAAAAACGTGCCCATCGGGTCGGAGTGGTAGGACACATTGTGGCCCAATGGCTTGCCCTTTTTGCACCATCATTATGTCGCGCCAGGAACTGCGGCTTGCTGTGCAATGGTTGAGATCCGCTCAATCCCCACACAGCGGGTGGGGATATAACAGCCCAGTTCCGGTGATCTTCCGGACTTTCACTCGGGCGGCCAGGTAAGCCCTATGGCTCGAGTCCTGAGGTGTACACTCGAGCCACGCGATCCGCCATGGTCGGGGCCGAAAAATCTGCTTCGACTCTCGACCGGGCAGCGCGTGTGAGATGTTCCACAAGGCCCGGCGTATCGAAGAGCCGCCGACAGGCGTTCGCCAGCTCGTCAGGACGTCCCGATGGCACCAGGAGCGCCGTTTCACCATGGGTGAGGATTTCCGGAATGCCCCCCACCGACGTGGCCACAATGGGTATCTCCATGGCCATAGCCTCAAGAACGATCATGGGGACGCCTTCGGAGTAGGAGGAGAGGACCAACGCATCCATCGCGGCGAGCAGGTCGATCACATCCGTGCGGAAGCCTGTGAAAAGTACGCAATCTTCCAGACCAAGCGCCTTGCTGAGTGCATGCAGGGAGCCCGCCTCCGGTCCGTCGCCCACAACCACTACACGCAGGCCGGGAATGGACGCTTTCAGTATCTGAGCCGCGTGCAGCAGATTCTCAACGCCTTTCACCCGTACCAGCCGCCCCACCAGTCCGAGGACCGTGGAATTCTCCGGAATCTGGAGACTTTGGCGCACCTCCGAACGCCCTGTACTGGCGCGGCAACGTTCCAGGTTGATGCCGTTATGGATTCTGACCACGCTCGCTCGGCCTGCAACTGGGGAGGTGCGGTAAACGATGTCGTCCGAGACACCAATGATGGTATCGAAGTATCGAGCCGTGATCTGGCGGTCCAGGTACCCGTAGAGTTGCATCCTGGCACTCCTCCACCCGTTGAACGGCTCCCGAAGACCATGCACGGTCTTGATGAGCCGCGGTTTACCCGCCCACCGGCTTGCCAGTCCGCCGAGGATGGTCTCCTTATAGCGATGTGTATGCACGATGTGCGGCGAGAAATCTCGCAGCGTTAGCGTCAGAGATCGCAACAGGGAGAAGGGGTTGAGCCGATTCTCGTCCAGAACGACCACTTCCAGACCCTGTTCCAGGAGTTTCTGCTCCAGAAGTCCGTGGTTAAAGAGTACCACCCGGATCTTGAATTGCGGGCGTTGGACAAGCTCGGAGAGGAGTGTGAACAGCTGCAGTTCCGCACCTGCCCAGAGGTCGCCCGAACCCAGATGGGCAACGCGGAGAGGGGGTGCGTCCGTCACGCCCGAGCTGTTGGATCCCAGATCGAGCTGTTCTGTCCGCGGAGCAGATTGGACCAGGCCACCAGGGTGGCCAGGTTGGTGAGCACGAAAAACGACGGGATGCGAATCAACGTGTGGCGCTGAAGCGAAGGCACGAGCAGGCCAAGGCCCGCGAGGAGGTACGTGGCCGTCTGCGCCAAAGCCGCCGCCAGATACAGCACACCGTGGCCGGACAAGAGCACGCTCGAAACAAAAAGCACGATGAGGGCCGGAGAGGAGATCCATCTGCAGAGCTTGTGACTGAACAACTGCAACGAAAAGTGTCCGAATCGAATCGGGTTGAGGAGGTCCAAAGACTCCATTACCACCACCAGCCCATTCAGCATGGTGCGCGCCTTGCGCCGGAACTCGTCTTTGTGACTGGATGTGGTTCCATAGAAGTGCAGGCTGGTTTCATCATTGATGGCCCGCATACCGCGTCGCACGGCCTCCAGGGCCAGCTGCAGGTCGGATGAACGATCCGACAACCAGGGTTCGCACAAGGACCGGCGGACGCCGAAGAAAGCCCCGCTCACGCCCACCGTCGAGCCTACGCTGCTTTCCATCCTTCGCAGCATCATATCATAGCGGATGTAGGCGCTCTCCGAGTGTCTGACCACCCCTCGCTCAATGATCCGGTCCTCCCCTCCCACACAGGCCACTTCGGGGTCGGCGAAGTTCCGCATCATTCGGCTCACTGCCAGCCGATCCAGGAGCGGGGCGGCATCCGTGAACAGGATGAACTCGGTGTTGGCCTGGGCGATTCCCATGCCCTGGGCATAGTGCTTGCCGCCCCGAACATCCGTTCGCAGGAGCGAAATCCGGCGGTCCCGGTAGGACTCTGCAATGGCCTCCGTGGCGTCGGAGGAGGCGTCCGATACCACCAGGATGTGGAGCTTGTCCCGGGGATACTCGAGTTCCAGGAGATTGTCCAGCTTCCGGGCAAGACCGTTCGCTTCGTTATGAACCGCCATGACTACCGTGATCGGAGGTTCAAACGAGTCGGCAGCCACAGGGCGCTTTCTCAGGGCAGACCACAGGCACAGCCAAAGCGGATAGCCCATGTACGTGTACACGAGAAGAATTCCGGTTACCCAGAACAGCCACACCAGGATCATGGCCATATTTTTAAGGAGCCTCCAGAATGCCGCTTCAGGCTGTTCGTGACAACCCTGATTTCGTATCGTGCAGCCCTGGGCCGGGCACGAAAGGAAACGGTTCCGAGGCGCCGCAAAGGGGAGCTGAATGACGGACTCTCAGATCGATGAATCACACCGATTGCGATTCAGTTTCGTGGTGCCGGCGTTCAATTCCGAGAAATACATTTCGGCCTGTCTCGATCGGATCCAGTCGAACATGGAGCCCGATGACGAACTCGTAGTGGTGGACAATGGCTCGACCGACCGGACTCGTGCCATCGTGTCCGAGCACAGCAGGGCCAGAGTGTTCAGTGCCCCGGACGCCAGAATAGCCGGTCTCCGCAATCTGGGTGCGAGATCCACCACCGGAGATGTCCTGGCGTTCATAGACAGCGACTGCCTCCTGATCGATGGCTGGCGAACCGAGGCAGAAGCAACCCTCCGTTCCCCCCAGGTCCACGCCACGGGATCGCGCTGCAAGGTGCCCGACGACGAAGGCTGGATGGCGAGGACCTGGTATGCCGGGGGCCTGAATGGGACGCGGCCCGTTCTGTACATCAACTCTGGAAATCTCGTGGTGAAGCGGGCCGCCTTCGATCTGGTAGGCGGATTCGACGAGCGGCTGGTCACCGATGAAGACTACGATCTGGGGGTGAGGCTCAATCAGCGGAACCTCAAGGTGGTGGAGAACCCCGCCATCTCCGTACTTCATCTGAAGAACCCGCGTACCGTGGGAGAGTTCTTCAGGAGTACGATTTGGCACTCACGTGGCTCCTTTAAGATCCGTCGGGGCCCCTACCTGGACAAAGCCACCCTGATGACTGCAGCCAATCTTGCCCTGTGGCTCCTGGGGGTATTACTATTGCCTCTGGCCGTTGCGGGGAGCATCCCCTGGTGGACCCTGCCAGGCGTCTGGATGGCCGTCCCGACCACGGCGGCAATTTACAAGGTGGTGAAACTCGGTGGAACCAGGTACTTTCTCCAGAGCCTGTTTCTCCAGGTCATCTATTTTGGTGCCCGTACGGTAGCATTAATTAGAGATTTGGTGAATAAACTGGATCCGACGGGCCGCAATAGCTAGCCGGCCGGCCGCGTGCGCGCTGATCTTTCCGAGCGGCTTTATTGTCAACCGCATCCAGCATGGGAGAATTGTATCGCAAACGCTTGTTCAAGTACGAGTTAGCCGGTGAAGAACGTTCGACCCTGAGGCATGAAATCAAAATTCTGTAAGGTTGGCGGAGACACTCTCCGACACCTATTGTGTATAACACTAAGAGTTGTGGTCGACTTGAAGGTCTGATTCGGGAGTTGAGACCCGGATCGTTCCCCAAGTCGGATGGAGGAGGCACGACGTTCCGGCGGTTACCCTATAACCGAGTTCTCCCGGGTCACACGAGTCGCTCCAACGGGAGAGCGGTCACCGGCCGGATTAATAGGGTGTCCCGGCACACCCCCGCGGGGCTAATGTTTCAGCCGTTCGAACTCGGCCTGGTCACACAAGGAGTGTAATTCCCATGAAGCGACTACTGATTCTGTTGTGTTTGCTCGTGCCGACAGGGGTGCAGGCGGGCGTGGCAAGATTTATCGACCCCGACAATGGTAACAACGCCAACACGGGTCTATCGTGGGCTCAGGCATGGCGAACCTGCGGCAAGTTGGATTCTGCATTTCAACTTGGAACAGCCGTCGCGGGGGACACTATTGTTTTCCGTGATACTTGTTATGACTGCTCTATTTCTCTGCCCTCCCGTTCTGGGAATCCGCAGGTGTGGACCGTGTTCTGTGATTCCACGTTTTACGCTAATCGGGGGAGCGGGGCACACTACTCGCGCTACGCGGCGGGTGCCAATCCACCCGTTTTATATGGTGGTCATCGTGTCACAGATGACGCTGCCAATCCGAGCAATGCCTGGATTCAACATAGTGGTAATGTTTACAAGGCTCGTTGGCGGGAGAAGTGCTACAGTTGGCAATCTTCTCAGGGCAGTATCGTCGCTCCTGTTATCCAGAACCACGATAGTATGCTGGTGGTTCTCCCGTCCTCGGCTGCGGATGTGAACGCCAAGGGGGAGAGCTACTACGACGATACCAAGGACACGATCTATGTCTGGATGTTGGGAGCCGGTACGGGCGGTGGCGACCCAGACGGTACACCATTTATCCTGTCCCGTGCAGCGGTGTTTCAACAGCAAGATGACGAAAGTACAACGTTCGGGTGGGGCACTGTGCCGGGGACGTGCTGCAAAACTCCACAGGCCTCTGGAGCTTCCCGTATCAAGGTTACGGGACTCGACCTTCGCGGTGGGCAGCCGGCGGTGATCTGGCAAAACGGTGCCGATCAGCGCATGGATAGTTCAATCTTTCAGCACTGTCACATTAGCCGTGGCATGAGTGTATGGGGAGAAAACGGAGCCTGCATTTTGTCGATGGGTGTCGGCTCACAGACCAGCAAGAATAACCAGGTGCTGGCCTGTTCGCTGGGCTGGGGTGGTACAAGGCCGCAATCCGGATCCGCCAGCTGGCCCTCGGGAATGTTCACACATGGCGGGGCCATTACGCTCTACACCCAGGAAAAGTTCAAGACGGATAGTTGCTACTTTTACGGATGGGCAGAGTTCGGCCTGGACTACAAGATGGATGGCGGGGCAGCTCCCTCCTACCGCCAGAACCGTTGCACCTTCTCGATTTTCAACCCTAATCCCGGCTCCCCATCGTGGTCCCGACACGCATTGCGCATGGCCGTTAAGCAATTGAGGGATTCTGTGTATGGGTGTATTTTCGTGGACGGCGACCACAGCATTTTCTTTCAGGCAGATGGTCAGCAGTCGGGAGGTGCTGTACCTAACGATAGCTCATTTGTTGGCAACAACACCTTTTACAATACGGGTGACTTTGCCTATGTGGGGGAGTTCCTGGCTGCACGTTGTGGCATAGGACATCAGATCAAATACAACGTGATCCATGACTTTAGACCCGGGGCTGGTTTTAATGGGTACCTGGGAGTCTTCGCAGCTACTAATTATCCCACGGACAACGCTTGTGTAAATGTTTTTGGTGTGATCGACTCCAATGTTTACTACGACCCATCAGATGCTATCAGATTTCAAAAAGCTGCCTACGGTTCTAACATGACGTTGGCGCAATGGCAAGCCACCCCCTCGTTCGACGTGCACTCCGTAGTCAGCACCGGCGCGTTACTGGTCAATCCCGCCGGCGGCAACTACGCCCCCACAGCGGCTGTTCCGGCTATGAATGTATCCTATGGTGGCCGGACCTGGACGCGCTGGGGAGCCGTTCAGGACGGGACACCGCCGCCTCTCGACGTCACCAGCCCGTCTCAGGTACAAAACCTGGCCGTGACGGGGACGGGAATGCCGGTAGTCGGCGAGAACCTGGCGATGAGCGTTACGCCCACGGTATGCGGCACGTACTCCGGGTACACCGTCTCCAGAATCAACGACGGCACCATCAATGCCAATGGGGGTACATCCACGACCTGGGCGTCGGACGAAGACAGCCTGGCCGTTCACTGGGTGGACTTTGATTTCGGATCGGCGAAAACGATCGACAGCGTTCGCATCCACTGGGCCTACAATTCCGGCCGTTCGTCCTGGATGACATCCACCAACGTCCAGATTCAGTCGTGGAACGGCTCGCAATACTCAACGAGTGTCAATCTGCTGCCCCTGGCGGAGGCGGTCACGTCCACGCTAACCGGTGGGTTGAACACCAGTCGCATCCGGATCTACCAGCCTTCCCTGGGAGGACCGCTCCTCTATAAGTCGGTGCTCTGGGTGACCGAGATCGAGGTGTTCGGCTCGTAACTACGAGACGGGCGGCGTCCGCAGGACGGCCGCTCGTTTCCCCAGCTTGAGCGCGCCAGCATCGGCTGCCCTTCGGGCACCGATGCTGGCGTGCAAGCGAAGGGGAAGACCCCGAAGGGGTTCCGGGTGAAGTCGCCTTTGTGTTGACCGGCACGCCCCCGGCAAGGATACTCGAAACGAAGACTGGAATGGGCGTCCCTTGTGTTTGAGCTTGAAATCGACCATGTCTGGTCCGACGCCAGTGAGCTCAGCGACGAAGTAAAGTCGCAGTTCACCGACTCCGAAGCCGACATATCCGCAGTGTCCCTCTTCTCGTGGGAAGAGCACTGCACCGAGTGTGCCATCCCCCATTGTTTCAGCACCTGCGATCTCTATGCGCCCCGCAAGGACGGGCACTGCCGTCGATTTCTGGGAGGAATATCGCCCATCGAGGCGGCGTCGACCATTCAAGGATACATTGCCAAAATATCCTTCAAGCGCTGGGCCGAACTTCTGGCCAGCGCCAACGTGCGGTTGGTGGATGTGAAGACGGCTCGCCGGGTGGAACGCCTCTCTCGCAGGGCCGAGACGTGGGTGTCCCGCATTCCGGATCACAACATCTCCATCATGGGCCGTCGCGGCCTGTCGTCGAGATTGTACCGTCGACTGAAGTCACGAGTCGCGCGCGAGGGAGCGTGGTCGGGCATGGAGGGCGCGCCGGATTATTTTCTGGCTGAAGTGTACAATCCCAATTCCTTCGCCGTGAATCTCTCCCTCACCATGCGCAATTCCATGATGGGGCCGACACAGATTCCGTTCCAGACACTCCTGCAGCTATCGCCCGGATTCCATCGATTCAAGTTTCCCTTTAGAGACATGTCTCATCTGATCGACGACTCCCGGCAGCTCCAGATCATGCTCAATCCGAATCTGCTCGACCCTGCGCAGGAGGGTCTGACTCTTTACTTCGGCATGCTCACCTTTGTGGCGGATCGACGATTTGCCGCCCCGGTCGCCGGTGCCGCTCAACCCAAGACCGTCAAGGTGGTGGCCTGGGATCTCGATCAGACGGTGTGGCAAGGGATTCTGCTGGAGGATGGAGCGGACGGAATCCGTCTCAAGTCCGGAATCCTGGAGATCATTAAGGAACTGGATCGGCGCGGCATCGTGAACTCGGTGGTGAGCAAGAATCACCCCGAGGAAGCCCTGGAGCAGCTGAAGCGCTTCGGACTCCAGGAGTACATGGTATTCTCCAAGATCGGCTGGGAGCCCAAGGGAGCCTCCATCAAGCAACTCATCGCGGATTTTGATGTGGGCGAGGATACCGTGGTGTTCATCGACGACTCCGCATTCGAGCGGGCCCAGGTCGTATCGATGAACCCCAAAGTGCGGGCCCTGGACGCGATGGAATACGACCGGTTGCTGGACCGGCCGGAATTCAGCCCGCCCGTGACGGCCGAAGCCTCGAAGAGACGCGAGTTCTATCGCACTCAGGAAGTACGCCAAGGCGCTCAGCATGCCTTTGACGGGGACTACACGCAATTCCTCAGGACGTGCAACATCAAGCTCACCATCGACCCGCCTGTGGAATCGCAGAGCGCCAGAATCCACGAGCTGGTGCAGCGTACCAATCAGCTCAACTACTCCGGCAATCGCTACAGCCGCCCGGAGATCGAAGCCATGATTCGGAACCCCGACCTCGATATATATGTGATGAGTTGTGCCGACACCTTTGGAGAGTACGGCGTCATCGGGCTGGCCGTGGTGGAGCGGGCCGTTCCGCGCTTGGTCGATCTCATGTTCAGCTGCCGCATACAGGCCAAGCGCGTCGAGCATGCCTTTTTCACGTTCCTGCTCTCACACTACAAGGCGGCCGGAGCAGAACGACTCGAAGCGATGTATCGGAAAACCGAGCGCAATTCAAAGGCGGGCGCCGTGTTTGCCGATCTCGGTTTCAGCGAGGCGGGCATCCAGGACGGCGTGCACGCATATCACTTCGATCTGCACAGTGCCATTCCCGATGACCGCATCATTCACACGCTCTGGCAAGGGAAGTCGTGGGAATCCTGAAGAGGCTTGTCTCCGCGTGCAGAAGGACATTTTTCGAGCAGGTAGCCGACCGACGCACAGACATCAGGCTCAGCCCTTCTGTCATAAGTCTCTGCTTCGATGATGTTCCAAAGTCGGCTGTCACGAACGGACTGCCCATTCTGGCGCAGGAAGGTGTACGCGCTACGTTTTACGTCGCCCTGGAAATCCAGGACGAGTCCCCGCACGACGCCCACGGGGAGGGTGGCTCCAGCGACTTCATTTCGGGTGAGGAAGTGCGCATGCTTCACCGAGCGGGACACCACATCGGCTGCCACACGCTAAGTCACTTCGACATTGCCGCAGGCTCAGCGGAGGCTCTGGTGCGTGACTGCAACCAGAGCCGTGTCGAATTATCCAGGCTGATCGACGGAGAGCCCATCGAGCACTTTGCCTATCCGCGTGGCGCAGTAACACTGGCCGCAAAAGAGGCGCTGGGGCGCGATTACAAGACGCTGAGGGGTGTCTACGGCGGGATCAATTCTGGATCGATTGATCTCACCATGCTGCGCGCCAACAACATCTACAGTGGCAGACTGGACCATCAGGCTTTAGCGAAGCTCATCCTAGAGAATGAAAAGCGCTCCGGCTGGCTTATCCTCTATACGCATGGCGTGGAGGAGAACCCGGATGCCTGGAGTACGTCGCCCGGGGATCTACTAAAGGTCGTCCGGCTCTGCAAGGCATCGGGCTGCCGGATGCTCACCGTTTCCGAGGCGTACGAAGCGCTCGGGGTGTGAGCGTCGCGTCCGCATCTGTTTTGTCAGGGGTGGGTCAAGTGTCGGTGAAAGGCAGCACTCGGGGTGAGCCCGCCTCCCCTACGGAGTCACGTCACATCTCCACGTGTCGGGAAACAGTGTGCAGGCATCGCACGGGGCCGGGCCGCTCTTGAATACATGGTTCACCATCCCGATGATGTCCGATGCATTCACTCCGCCGCTGCAATTCGCGTCGGCGGCACCATCACATGGCAGCGGTGAGGCTCCACTCTTGAATACAAAGTTCACCGTGAGGATGATGTCCGCTGACGTCAGCCCGCCCGACTGGTTGACATCCCCAGTGACCCCGATGGGACACGTGCACTCATCTCCGACACCGTTCTGGTCGCTGTCTTCCTGGTCCGGGTTGGGCAACGTGGGGCAGTTGTCGCAGGGATTGCCGAGGCCATCGTCATCCGTGTCCTCCTGTGAGCTGTTCGCCAGGAGCGGGCAATTGTCGGTGACATCCGAAACCTCGTCGTTGTCGTCGTCGGGGTCACAGACATCGCCTTCAGCATCGCCGTCGTTGTTCGTCTGGCTTCCCATCACCAGCGGGCAGTTGTCGGTGGTGTCTGGAACGGTATCGTTGTCATCGTCGGGGTCGCAGGCGTCACCCGCCAGATCACCGTCGTTGTCCGCCTGGTCCGCATTGGCCAGAACAGGGCAGTTGTCGGTGGTGTCTGGAACGGTATCGTTGTCATCGTCGGGATCGCAGGCGTCACCCGCCAGGTCACCGTCGTTGTCCAGCTGGTCTGCGTTAGCCCCCAGAGGGCAGTTGTCGGTGCTGTCCGGAACCTCGTCGTTATCGTCGTCGGAATCACAGGCGTCTCCTGCGGAGTCGCCGTCGTAGTCCATCTGGTTTGCATTCGCCGCAAACAGGCAATTGTCACTGGAGTCCGGAATCGTGTCGTTGTCATCGTCGGGGTCACAGGCATCGCCTTCGGAGTCCCCATCGTTGTCCAACTGGTCGGCATTGGCCACGAACGGGCAGTTGTCGGAGGCATCGAGAATGCCATCGTCATCGTCGTCCGTGTCACAGGCATCGCCTTCTGAGTCGCCGTCGTAATTCAATTGGTCGGCATTCGCCACCGCCGGGCAATTGTCGACACTTCCGCAGACCCCGTCTCCGTCAACGTCGTTCAGAGTGTCCGCAGGACACGTATCGCATCCATCGGGAACGGTGTCCGCATCGGCGTCGAGAGCATCATCGAAGCCCGGACACGCATCGCAGAAGTCCGGGATCGAATCTCCGTCTGCATCCAGCGCATCGTCCCCTCCTGTGCAGATATCGCAGGCATCCCCCATGGCGTCGAAGTCGGAGTCGCTGTTCTCCTGACCCGGGTTGGACACCAGCGGGCAATTGTCGAATTGGTCATCGACGCCGTCGTCATCGGTGTCCGGGAATGGAGTGAGCTTCGTGACAAAGACGTCGCGTCCAGCTTGAGCGGTCTGGAAGGGATTGAGCGTTGGAAAGTCGGCTTCGGCGGTGCCCGTCACATAGGCACTGCCGCGCGCGTCCACGGAAATACCATAGCCGATATCGCTACCGCTCCCACCCAGGATCGTGCTGTACACCAGGCTGCCACCATCGCTTGACAGCTTGCTTACAAAAGCATCGTCACCCGGCTGGTCGGTCTGGTATTCGTCCTGTGTTGGGAAATCAGACGACTGTGTGAGGCCCGTGACATAGGCGTGGCCACTGTCATCCACGTCGATACTCCACCCGATTTCAAAAGCGTTGCCACCCAGGTAAGTGCTGTAGGCCAGACTGGCCCCACTGCTCACGAACTTGGTTACAAAGGCATCGTCGCCTGGCGGGTCCGTTTGATAGGGATTCAGGATAGGAAAGTCATCGGATTGTGTAGCCCCCGTGAGGTAAACACAGCCCGAGTGATCCAGAGCGAGGCCGCGCGGGTAGTCATCGTCGCTCCCTCCGAGGTGCGTGCTGTATTCGAGACTGTCGCCTGAAGGGGTCAGGATGGCCAGGAAGACGTCGGATCCGCCTTGCGCCGTTAGATACGGATCCTGCGTGGGGAAGTCCGACGAGAACGATGTGCCCGTCAGATACGCATAGCCGCTGTCATTCAGCGCAACCGCTCTGCCGTAGTCATCGGCACTTCCGCCAAGATAGGTGCTGTAGACCAGACCGCTGCCTGAAGGGGTGAGTTTAGCGATGAAGGCGTCGATGCCGCCCTGATTGGTCTGGATGGGGCCTTCGGTCGGAAAGTCCTCGGAGAACGTGTAGCCTGTCACAAACGCGCTGCCATCGCCGTCCACGGCGATGGAATGTGCATAGTCTGAGCCGCTGCCGCCAAGGTACGTACCCAGGCCGATGTTGTTGCCTGCCGCCAACAGCTTGACTACGAACAAATCGAGATCGCCCTGGTCCGTCTGATACGGGTTCAGGGTGGGGAAGTTTGTAGAGTAGGTCGCTCCCGTGACATAGACGTTTCCGCTTGAGTCCAGTGCGAGGCTCGACCCGTAGTCGTCATCGTTTCCGCCTATGAATGTACTGTACAACAAGGCATTGCCTGTGTTGGACAGTTTGGTCACAAATACATCGGCCGAGGCTTGTTTGGTTTGATAGGGGTCTTGGACCGGGAACGCGGCCGAATAGGTGGTTCCCGTGACGTAGACGTTGCCGGATTCGTCGTGAACGATGGCCCGACCCTCATCCACGTCGGTTCCGCCGAGGTACGTGCTGAAAGACAAGCCGACGGACAGTGACTGAAACGAGTTCAACTGTTCTGTGGCACTCTCCACTCCAAACGCATCTCCGGCACGAGACTGCCATCTGGGCGATGCTGTGTTCGAGGCGCGTTGGCGGGCGTCCAGGACTCCGGAGAGACGACCCCATTTCGTGTCCAGGATCAGCCGACCCTCGGCATCCACCGACGTCCGGTCGACTCCAACGTAGGTCATTTCGATCTGGTCCACCTTAGCACCTGGCGCCACCACGAATTCGCATTGAACCTGCCGGTTCGCGTCGCCGGTGAACCTGATATCGATGCCCGGGTAGGCTTCTCTGACCAGTATCGAGTTGAAACTTGGCACATCCGTGCGCCATTGCGCCGGATCGTTCCCCAGGAGGTAGTTGCACTTGTACGCCAGTTCATCCTGCCCCACGGCCCCGACCATGCGCCGCCCACCCGCGAAGACCGCCTGAACATAGAGTTGCTCAGTCTTGAACGAGAGCGGGCCAGTGGGTTCGACTCCTTGCGGCGACTCCTGCGGGTCGACGTTTCGAGTGAATTGATAGGTAAAGCCCGTTTGCGTGATCCACAGAGTGGACCCGGCGGCATCGGCTTTGAAGAGAATGCTGTCAGGCCATTGACCCAGGTTTTGCTGGAAGCGCAGGGGTTGCCGGCTCACGGATGACGTGAGTTCCCTGGCACCATCAGGATCAACCGGCGAAACCAATGCACCCCGGTCACTTCCCAGAACACTCCCAGGAAGCAGACAGACCCATGCCAGAATTGCGTGGAGGTTAATACGCATATGAGAGGTGTTGCCGTTTTCCAAGTGCGGAGGGGTCCCCGGCGATCAGTGCCTAAGGATAGCAAACTCAGCTCCATTGGGTGGGGAAAATCCGAGGTTTGATCCAACGGACTTCGCAGCCAGCCGGCAGGGCGGGTGCCTGGGCTCAATCAGCTCCGGCTTCGGCCCAAGGCTTGCTAGAATAGAGTACGTCGGACGCACCCACCGTCCGTTGGTAAGTGTTGGCTGAGTCATGACTTGGCTCCGACCTGTCGATCGGCGTTTGCAGGCGTTGTATGCACTACAAGAGCATGGAAGTTGCAATACCCGTGGCAAGGATTGCTGCGTCAGTCGCTGATGCTGCGTTGCCCTACGTCTCCCAGAGTCAAACTACTCTCCAGTCGGTTGCGGTTCAGGTCCTATGCTGACCGCTGCTCTATTCTCCTTTCGGGGGCGACAAATGCGATACAAGGAAGTATTCGCGTGGATCGCCGTACTTGCGATCGCAGCGCCGGAGGCCAGGGGCAATTCCATCTATGTTCCGGGCGACCAGCCGACGATTCAAGCCGGCATTAACTCCACTTCACCCGGAGACACGGTGTTTCTGTCGGACGGCGTGTACACCGGTGCAGGCAATTACAACATAGATTTCGCTGGTCGCCGCATCGTGGTCATGTCGGAAGAGGGCCCCGACTCGTGTGTCATCGATTGTTCCGACTCGGTGTGGGTTCACAGACGGGGCTTCATCTTCCAGAGTGGTGAAGATTCAACTTCGCAGCTGGTAGGGGTCACGATCATTAACGGCACCGGTCTCGACGTGGAGTACTCGGACAGGGTGGGTGGCGCGATCTTGTGCCGATTCAATTCGGCGCCCAGGATTCGCCAGTGTCACTTCGAGAACAACATCACCGAGGCCGTCGGAGGCGCCCTGTTCGTTGATGGCGCGGCTCCGATTGTCGAAGAGTGCAATTTCGTCGACAACGACGCCTTCTCCCAGGGGGGCGGTGTCTTCTACATGTTCAGCCCAGGGGCTGTGATCAGAGCCTGCAGCTTCGAATCCAATGCGGCAAACAACGGCGGCGCGGTGGCGTTTCATGGGGATTCGCTTCAGCTCATCGACTGTCAATTCGTGGCGAATCGGGGAGAAGGTGCCTCTGCACTCCTGATGACCAGCACATTCCCCTCGAGACTTAGTTCAATAGCCGATGCCACTTCATCGGCCGCAAGACTGACGGCCCTGATTGAGGAAACGTCATCTGACCTCAATCAGCTGCAGGTTAGCCAGACCTCAGATGTGGTGATCCTGAATTGTGAATTCGTGGACAACAGGTCGGATGCTGGCGGGCTTTTGAACCTCGGGTCGAACGAGGTCGCCATGGAGTACTCGACCTGCCGGGCAAATACGGGCCGGTTCACCCTATTGAGCTTTGCCGGAAGCGCGCTGGTGAGCAATTCCGTCCTCCTCCGGAACAGCGTCATGGGATCGGAGGGAAACACCAGTCTCCTCGCGGCCGGAACGGTTGACCTCGCAGGATGCACAGTGAGCGGAAATGTTACCCGCGGGCCGATGGTGCAGGCGAGTGACGTGGCACTGAGCAACTGCATCGTGGCGGGGAACGAGTTCTGGTCGGGACACGATGGCGATTCAACGCTGGTTGAGGGCCCGGCCGCGGTCGACTGCACCTGCATATACGGCAACAGCAGCGGCGACTGGGTGTTCGATCTTGTCGGCCTTCTTGGGGTGAGCGACAATCTCTGGGAGTCGCCCCGATTCTGCGACCCTTCTGCGGAAGACTATCATCTCAAGTACACTTCGCCCTGCCGGCCGGAAGTGTCGGGCTGTGGGCTGATGGGTGCCCTCGGCGTGGGGTGTGATGGTGAGGCACTGTTCTCGCACTGGATCCCAGGCGAGACCATGGATCATGTGGTGTCTGAAACTCCAACTCTCGCGTGGTCGCGTAATGTCATCGCGCCACAGGCCGTGTTCGAAATCGAAATGGGTCTCGACTCCGATTGGACCAGTGCAGAGCTGTGGCAGCCCGGCGTACTCACCGGCAGCGACTCCTTTGTGGTCTACTCAGGACCTCCCCTTGCGGAAGGAGAGACTTACTATTCGAGAGTCCGGATCGGGGACGGCTCGTTCTGGTCAAACTGGATAGATACGTCGCTTCGCAGGAACAGCCATCCCGCGCCGCCCACGCAGCTTGCGCCCATCGGATTCGATGAGGTGAACGTGAATCCTCCGGACTTTCGATTGGTCGTCGGCGAGGATGCGGAGGGAGACCTGCAGCTCGTTCAGATGGCCGTGATTCAGGACGATTCGATCACGGTAGACGAGTCACCTCTGTTGCCGGCGTCGCCTGCAACCTCAGGTGACACGGTGACTTGGACGGGGACCAGCTCGCTGCTCGAAAATGGATCCTACATCTGGTTGGCACGCTCGTACGACGGCTTTGACACGACTCCCTACTGGGCCGCCTCAAGTTCCTTTTTCGTCAATGCGCTCGAAGAGCCGCCTTCCGCTCCCGTACCCGCTTTTCCCTCTCAGGATCAGATCGTGTTCAGTCAGCATCCCAGTTTTGTCTGGTTGAGTGCCATCGATCCGGATCCCCAGGACAATGTAGAATACGACTTCGCGGGCCCCGACACGTTGCCCGGGTCTGCATTCGATGCGACCGGGCTTCAGGATACAACCTTCTCAGATTCAGGTACCCTGGAAGTCAGCCACCGTTACTACTGGAGGGTCGCCGGTCGGGATAATCACGGGCTGACCTCAGAGTCTGTTGAGATGGCCGTGCGGATCTACGTCCCGGGTGACGTAGACAGCACATGGCATCTTTCCACCGGGGACATCATCGCTTTGGTTAGCTATGTGTTCAGAGGCGTGCCGCTGAGTACGCCCGAATGCGTGGCCATGGTTAATGAGGGTGAAACGGTCAATGCCACCGACATCATCTATTTGGTAAACTGCGTTTTGAAGGGCGGGCCGAAGCCTCTGGCCGCGTGTAATTAGCGACTTCGGAGCGGGCCAAGCGCGCCCCATGATCTACTGAAGGTCATTTGGCTGTGCAAGGCAGCGGGCTGCCGAATGCTCACGGTCTGAGAGGCGTGCGAAGCGCTTGGGGTGTGAGCGCTATTCTTGCGTCGTTGTCGGCCTAACGCACACTGCCAAGCCGGAACGAAGCGTTGATCGCCGTCAGCGTGCCTGTGGCAGCCTCAATTGGGCCTCTAGTGCATCCATCCGTTTGAGCAGCTCCTCATTTTGCTCTATTAGTTGTTGGTTCTGAGTATTCAACTCCTTGATTGCCGCGAGCGCGATCCCAGCAGGATCCATGCTTGAAATTGTCTTTTCATCCTGACCTAACCCGAACAGGCGACGAAAGTCCTGGGCCGTTGGTCCGACATGCTGGACGCTGGCCGACTGGGTCCTGTAGTTCCACTGCCAGAGCGGCAACTGAGCAATCTTTTCGAGGACGTCAGCTCCGTCGATGGAGATGAGGTTTTCCTTCATCGAACTGTCGGATACGACCAACCAATCGCTCGCGCCAGCTGGCAACAGAACTCCAGCCATCGCGGTGCCGGTTTCGTCGATCTCCGTAACGATGCGTACGCCACCGGTCGCACGGACCGCAAATTGATTTGCGGTGTCACAGTGAAAGTCAAAGCCGCTTGCATCGGCCCAAACGAACGACCCCGCGCTGTCAGCCTTCGCGCGACGCCCGGCCGCCATTGAGTAATGGCCCGCTGCCAGATTGCCCTGTCCGCCTGGAATCGTGGAGTATTCGCCACTCGCAATGTTGGATTGTCCGCCCCCGATGGCAGATGCATCACCCGATGCGGCATTTCCAGAGCCGCCCGCCACCGTACTAAACGAGGCCATGTTTGGCCACTGTCCGCCCGCGGAGTTGCTACTGCCGCCGCCGATCGAGCAAGAACTACCAAGCGCACTGTTGTTTGATCCACCCGCAACAGTGCCATAGTTGTTGACTACGAGATTGGCTTGGCCGCCGCCAATGAATCCGTGATCCTCCCCAACGGTATTGTCCTCTCCTCCTACAATAGCGCCGTGATGCGAATCGCCACAGACACAATTCGACCGGCCACCGGCAATAACGCCTCTAACCGCGTACTTAGAAATTGTATTGCTATCGCCACCGCCAATTACGCCGCCCAACACGGCAAGGTTTATGTTGTTGGTCCCACCTCCAATCACTCCGTACGATGCTTCGTCATGCGAGTTGTACATCCCACCGGATATCGTATTGCCTTGTCCCTTGAAAATCAGGTTACGATGTCCTCCAGATACAGTGTTGTACGAGCCAAAAATGTTAGAAGTGCTATCTCCTCCGCTGATCGTGTTATACAGACCGTCATATCCGACGTGCGAGTAGGCGCCCAAGTTCACGTGTGTGTGCGTGCTGTCGCCGGGCGCAACTGTATTGCCAAAGCCACCGCGGGAAATTCCCCAGCGACCCACCGTAGTCAGAATAGAGTCATCGAGAACCCATAAGTGTGAGGCTGACTGAAAGTTGAACGGGACGCTGAGAAGACGGATGCGGGATAGGGTTTCGACCGTTACACCATTGTCTACGCTCACCTCAAGCCAACGCGCAGTGTCCTGGAATACGAGTCCTGTAAGAGGAATCATGCTGCCCAATTCTGCGGTCCAAAGGCCATTCCATTCGGTGGTAAGGGTTTGTGCTTCACCCGGGCCATTGGGCCAGATCTCCGAACCGCCTGACGCGGCGTCAAAAATCTTGAATGTGAAATCTAGCTCCTGGTTTGCGACCGGGGCGCCGTTTGGATGAGTGAGGCGACCCTGAATGTTCATTCCAGTGGGCACATCAGCTCCCGCTGTACCCGATAGCAGCACTGTCAAGGAGACAAATACAAGTGTGATGGCGGCACGCATGACACACCTCCGGTGGTGACCCAGTTTTCAACTCATGTGTAGCCAATCAAGGTAGTGCCGAGCAGCTTGGATTGCAGAAAAAGCTCAACTACGGATTTTCAGAATAGCACTACATTAACTCTTTTCCAAGCAGTCTTCGGCATTCGGATCGAAGTGCGCTCTTAATCCAGTGACGCTAAAGCGCTTGCGATTTTCCGCAATTCTGCCTAATTTTCTTGAGAGCGTAGTGGTCTTGGCATGGGCTGCATGAAGCCTCCGTTCGCTCCTTGGGTCAGATTCATAGACAATGTATCTTTCTTCCTGCTCAATGATATGTGAGGCAGAAGCATATCACGGTGCAGATTGCGCGCGAGCAACTCATGAGATTCCTGGCTGCGACCGGCCTTCTTGTTGTTGTGCTCGACTTGAGCGCGCGAGCGGCTACCATCGCCGTACCCTCTGACCAACCCACGATACAAGCCGGGATCGATGCAGCCGTGGACGGGGACACAGTGCTCATTGCCGACGGCACCTACACCGGCGCGGGCAACTACAACATGGACTTTGGTGGGAAGAGAATAGTTGTCAGGTCGGAGAACGGGCCGAGCAACTGTGTGATTGACTGCTATAGGTCTTCTGGACCAACACTCCATGCATTCAGGTTCCACAGCCAGGAGGATGCCTCAGCCCAACTAGTGGGGCTGACGATTCGCAATTCGAGGGGTTACGATTCCCTGGGCGATGGCATTTACGGAAGCGTCATTTGTCTGAACGGCTCTTCGCCCACGATTCGTGAATGTAGATTTGAGCACAATTGGAGCGAGTGGATTGGCGGGGCACTTTATGCAGAAGACTGTGCACTGTATGTGATTGACTGTACTTTCTATGACAATCATGCGCATTTCGGTGGAGGAATCTATGCCATCAATTGCCCGCTCGCTCTACTAAAAGGATGCTCGTTTGAATCGAACGCGGCCAATCATGATGCCACGGTCACATTTGGCGGAGGTGAGCTTCAGGTGACTGACTGCGAGTTTATCTCTAATCGAGGCGAATTCCACTCGGACATCGAGGCAAGCGGAACGACGATTACGGTCGTGAATTCGAGTTTGACTGGAAGCAATTCCGATTGGCGCACACACATGAGTTTTAACGCGAGCGACAGTGTCGTCTTTGATCGAGTGACGATTCTCTCAAACTCCGGCGGTCTATCGCTCGGCGGTGTTGCACGGATCCGAAACTCTGTGTTCGCCCAAAATAGCAGCGGTGGGTACTATGACGCACCATTCATTGCGGCAGACGACTTGCAGATCGAGGGTGTTACCATTGTGGGCAATCATGCAGGGGAAGGCTTGCTAATTCAATGCAGTAAGCTTCGGTGCGTGGGCAGTGTGATTGCAAGCAACGAGCCCTCGGGTTTCGGCAACGATTTGATGCTGGTCCAGGCTGACAGCATGAGCTTCGAGTGTACAGACATTTACGGCAACACCTCTGGTGATTGGACAGGTGAACTTGCTTCCTTTCTGGGTGTGGATGGCAATATCTCCAAGGACCCGCTCTTCTGCAGTGCAGACTCCAGCAACTACTACCTAATGGACGCATCCCCGTGCATGCCTGAGAGCACGGCCTGTGGATTGATGGGAGCTCTACCCGTAGGATGCGGAGGGCCCGTACTGGCATCCCACTATCTGGAAGGCGAGATCTCGGATCACGTCGTGTCCCACACGCCCGTCTTTGGTTGGTCACGGACCTATGACTTCGCACAGAACGAATACCAGATCGAAGTGGGTTACGACAACAACTGGGCTATGGCTGAGCAATGGCAACCAGGTGCAATCACGACGAGCGATTCAACAGTAGGGTATTCCGGGCTGCCGCTAATCGATGGACTTCCCTACCAGTCCCGAGTCAGGATCGGCCACGACGGGATATGGTCGAATTGGCTGGAGATGTCGTTACGAATGAACACTGCGCCGTCGCCTCCGATGCAGCTGGCACTTGGGGAGGCGCACCAGAATCCTCCCCAGCTATCCGTAATCGTTGGCCAGGACAACGAAGGTGACCTCCAGCGAGTTCAGATGGCCGTGATCCAGGATGACTCAATCCTTGTGGATGCATCGACGCTCGTGCCGCCCTCGCCTGTCCCTATGGGAGATACGGTAAGGTGGACCGGAAGCCTCCCCCTTCTGGAGAACGGCTCCTACATCTGGACGGCTCGGGCTACCGACGGCTACGAAACAACCGGATACTGGTCCGCCTGGACCCCCTTCTACGTCAATTCAATTGAGGAGTCGCCCTCCGCACCGATGCCAATTGCTCCGATCGGCGATCAGATCATCTACAGTCAGCACCCTGCTTACGTGTGGTCTCACAGCGCCGACCCGGATCCGATGGATACCGTCTGGTATGACTTTGAGACTGCCAATGACAGCCTCTTCGTGTTCACGTTCGATACCCTTGGTCTGAAGGATACGAGTTTTGTGGTACCCACGGCCCTCGAAGTGGGTCGTCGCTTCGGGTGGAGGGTCTCCGGGCGGGACAACCATCAGGTCAGTGCCGCTTCTAACGCAGAAACCTTCCGAACGTACCGGCCGGGGGATGCGAATGCATCCTGGTCTGTGACCACAGCGGATATCATTCAGCTTGTGAACTATGTCTTCAAGGGCGAGCAGTTACCGGTGCCGCAATGCGTGGCCATGGCAGACGCGGGCAGTACGGTCACTGCCACTGATATCATCTATCTAGTTAACTACGTGTTGAAGGGCGGCCCGGAGCCTTTGGCCGCGTGCAACTAGCGGTATCCGGGCGGGCTGCGTTCGCTTGTATTGTCCCGGATCGCTTGAAACCTTACTTCGAAGCTTTACGCCCCACGATCACAGCATTCCCGTAGAAGCGCCACATGAAGGGCAACACGCGAATCATCGCCGCATCCAGATAATACAGGAACAGTACAGCGGCTCGCGTGAAGGGGTGGCCCTCGTCGATCCTGTCGCGATTGGGGAACAGCCGCTGTAGTCTGGCGAAGCAATTGAAGTAGGCCACTTCAGACTCCTGAAAGTGAGCCGAAACGAGGCCTATTTCTTTTTGCGTGAATTGCTCCTGTGTATCGGTTCCGGGGTCGTAGAGGGGAAAGAGCCTTCTTATTTTCCGCAGAAACCGCACAAATAGAGTAGGTTCTGCCATGAGCATGGTGCCCCCCGGCTTCAGCACCTTCAACAAGTGGGGCGGCGTCTCCTGAAGATCGACATGGTGCAACACGGCGTAGCACAAGACGTGATCGAACGACTGGGGTGGGAGATTGAGCGTGGTAATATCTCCCGCGATGAATTGAATCCGGTCTTCCACCCCGTCGAGTTTGGCGCGGATACGCCCCAGGTCCACCAGCTCCGGAGAAATGTCCACGCCCGTTACCTGTGCGCCCAGGAGCGCCAGCTGCGTGCTGATTTCGCCCTCACCACAGCCAAAATCGAGGATGCGCTTGCCTTCAAAGGGAGCCATGCACTTGAACGTGTACTCTTTTGGAAAGATCTTCCAGTGCTTGAGCTGGCGGTAGCGTTCCACCACGCCCACTGGAGTTTTTGGAATTTCGCCCAGATGAACCGCCATCTGGGCCTGATTGAGGATTTCTTGTTTCTTGCGTTCAGAGGCGTCTTCCACAGCATTCCCCCCAGGAAAGGCCGCGCTCAACATACGCGGGCCTCTGGGCTCCCGCAAGTTCCGAAATCCCGACCGTCGCAGCAGTACGCGTGATCGGATGAACTTCACACGGTTGTGGAACGAGGTCTTTACGCCGCGCTAACCGCTCCCTATCTTTCAGCTGCGAATCTCAGAGAGGAGAACCCGTAAATGCAGAAGACGGCATTCGGAACATTTTCCATAGACCAGAGTGGGCGGAGTTTCCTGGTGTGGACCACCGTGTCCCTCCTGTTTCTGGGTGGCGTCGCTCTGCTGTGGTTCGTCAATCAACCCGCGTACATCTGGCTGGGAACGGAAGATTCGTGGGGAGAGAACCTCACGGCCGTGTTCTACCTGATCGCGGGCATTCTGCTTCTGGCCCACGTGCTCCACAGGTCGAAGTCGGACTTCCCCGGGAAGCAGAAACTCCTGACCGTACTCCTGGGCTTGTTTTTTCTCTGGATGGCCGGCGAAGAGATCAGCTGGGGTCAGCGAATTTTTGGCTTTGGAACACCGGAATCCATGATGTCCGCCAATGTGCAGAAGGAATTCAACGTCCATAATCTGCAGCCTCTGAGCGGACCGACGGCCTGGGTCGACCCGCATCGATTGTTCAGCATCTTCATGCTGCTCAACGGCATTCTGCTGCCCCTGGCGTATCGTTTCTGGACGGCGGCCAGACGCCTCATGAACAAAATCTCCTTCCCGGTCGTGCCATTGTCGTGTGTGGGTTTCTTTGTCGTGGGGTTGGTGCATTCCCCACTCATTGCAAATATCGATAATCACTGGGCTCACAGTGAGGTTCAGGAATTGATCTTCTCCGCGGGATTCCTGGCCGGCTGCATTTCCATCTACCAGGGGCGCAATCGGCTGCCGTCGTGACATGGGGCAGGCTTCAGCCGTGATCCGTTCTGCGAGGCGATTTGCCAGGACACGTTCTACTCTTTAGCGAGAGCAGCGAGCCCGGCGGTGCGGAAACCGTAGTACTCGAGCTGGCGACCGGTCTGTTGGAGGCCGGTTGGCCTGTCCAGGTAGTACTCATGAAACGCGGGTGGCTGTTCGATGCGTTCGTCGAGCGATCCATTACTCCACACTACTTGCCGAGCGACAGAGCCTTCGATCTGCAGTTTCCACTGAGGCTGGCTCGCCTCTCGCGCCGGCTTAACACGCAGTTGATCCACTCCCACCTGCCCGACAGCAACGCCTACGCCTGCATCGCCGGAGCGGTCACCCGCGTTCCTGTAGTGGCCACCTATCATGCGTTAAGCGACGCGCTGCGCCCGGTTTCACGATCGGAACGGGTCAGGCGATGGATCGTGAAAACACTGGCGCGGAAGGTCGTGGCTGTTTCGGCAGACATGCAGCGGGAGCTCGTGAACCGGCATCACTTCCCGCAGAACAAAGTCGAGGTAGTGTACAATGGCGTGGACTGGAGAAGATTCGACACACCTCTGAATCGTGAGCAGAAGCGGCTCGATCTGGGGATCCCGCCCCAGGCCACGGTCGTGGGGATGGTGGGGGTGGTTCGTCAGGTGAAGGGTCATGCCATCGCCATACATGCTCTCGCCAGATTGCGTGCGTCCTTGCCCAACCTGCTTTTACTCGTGGCGGGTCATGAACACGCTGAGTACAAGCGAGAGCTTCAGGACCTGGCGCGGCAGCAGGGCGTAGGCGACCAGGTCATCTTTCTTGGCTTCCGGAGCGACGTGGCGGAGGTAATTCGCTGCATGGACGTGTGTGTCATGCCGTCGTGGTCCGAAGGTCACCCGCTGGCCACAATCGAGGCCATGGGTTCGCGCGTGCCGGTGATCGCCTCAGACGTAGGCGGCCATCCCGAGATCATAAAAGACGGCGTGACCGGATATCTGGTACCGGCTGGCAACGACGAGCTTCTGGCGAAGCGGGTGCAAACCCTTCTGGCCGAGCCCGCCGAAGCGCACATGCTGGCCGAACGCGCTGCGCAATCTGTACGGGAGCGGTTCTCGCACAGTCGGATGCTTTCGGCTCATGAAGACCTTTACCGACAGTGCCTGGGCGGATAGTCTGGCTCGCATGTGTCTGCGGACCAGGTAAAGGCAAGGCCAACCGCTCTTACGAGCCAGGCGTGCGGATCAGGCGGGACATGATGTCTCGGCCGATCGAGGCTCGAGAGTGGCTGTCGCCGCTGATCACCGCTGCGCTCAACAGCAACCGACCGCACCTCCGATCGTTGAACCCCGGAATCATGGTGCGGGCATACTGGTAACCGCTCTTCCGAACGAGTTCTAGGGTCTGCCGGTAACTGTCGCCGTCTCCGCCATAGGGATACGCGAAGGAAGTGACCCGTCGAGACGTCTCGCGTTCGATGGTGGCCTTGGACTCCTCGAGCTCCCGGAGGAGAGTCTGTGGAGACTCATCGCCGAAGCCACAATGCGAACAGGTATGCGAACCCCAATCGATGGAGTGTGCAGACAGCTCGCGGACATCGTCCCACGTGAGAATCTCCTCGGGCCGAAGCAACGCCCGGCGGTCCGCGGGCAATAGCTCACGCAGAGCTGCGATGCCATCCGACCGGAACGACTTGGACATGTAGCGGAACTCGGATTCCACCTCTTCGAGGAAGTTCCGACAACCGGGAAGGGTGGACCGGAGGGAGAACCATGCAGCGGTTCTTTGAGCGCCCAGAACGGACCCGAGCTTCGCCGGGTCCACGTCGACGTCACGGAGTTGAAAGATAATCTGGTTGAGCTCGTCCCACCAGTAGAACTGCGACTGACCCACGTAGTCGGTGGCCAGAAACATGGTGGCCGGCAAGTTCAGGTCCTGGAGGATTGGCAGGACCAGATGCTTAAAGGAGCGATAGCCGTCGTCAAACGTGATGGCGGCGGAATCCCTCTCGAGCTGACCGGAGAACAGCCCGTTCAGGGCTTCCTCCAGCGGCAGCACGGGGAACAGGCTCTTTACAACGTGCAGATGTGCCGAGAGCGTTTCGGCGGTGACTTCGGGCCGGATCTGGTAGTGACTGGGTCGGTCGGCGGAATAATCGCTTTGTTGCTTGACGTTGTGGTAAACGAATACGACAAGTCGGGGTCCAGGTCGCCGCAGCAATCCTGCGGCTCTCTGGATGTGGTAATAGCCGCAAACGTAAAGCGCTGCCTTGACAAAGTGTTTGATTTTTTCCACCAGCCCGTGCCCTGTCCCATACCAGGGATGCGCCCCCTTAATGTACTACGAGCTCATCCCTTGCGTGCGAGGAGTTCAAAATGAATATCGTACAGTCCGAGCAAAAACTTTACCACACTGCGGGCGTGCCCCGCTTTCAGTTCGATGCGCTTGGCCTCGGCGCGATCCTGCTCGCGGTCATAGAGCACTGTAAAACCGTGTGAACGAACCAGGGTTTTCATAATCTCGCTGGTATACGAATGTGGATGCCCCTTGTCCACTTCGAAGCGCTCCATGAGTTTGCGCATCATCAAGCCCCAGCGGGTTCTCACGTTAACACTCAGGTACAGCACCCCTTTTGCAGCCAGGACGCGAACGATTTCGTCCAGTACGCGACCCGGATCCTGGGTGTGGTCGATCACGTTGTCGATGACAACCAGCGCAAACTTTCCGGATTCCCAGGGCAGTTGCTCGGCTCCCCCATTCACGTACCGGACCCGGGGGTTGCGGTTGTGCGTCAGGTCGGGCCTGCTGGTGTAGAAATCACACAGGGGATCGATGGCGTGTACCTGCCTTCCCGGCAGGAAGGAGGCCATGCCCACCGGGCCACTGCCGATCTCGAGTATCTCGGCCTGATCCAGGTTTGAAATCGGTGCATGCTCGGCCAGGAGAGCGACCAGGCGATCCGCCCGCCATTTGTACCAGGTCAGGTCGTCCTTGTGCGCGTGAATGGATTCGGCCTTGTGCTCCCAATGCTTTCGTTCATAGGCCTGGGCTTTCTCCCAGCGCTCGTGAGTCGTCATGTACAATAGGTACGGCCGATTTCGGCTCGTGGTCAACATGAAGCGCGACGCCAAGGGCGAGAGCATCGGAAGGACCCTTGCGTGGGGGGGATGATTCAGAATCGCTGCGAAAGCGTTGATCCACCATCCGCGCATGGGTCAACTGCACTGCGGTCGCATTGAAGATGGTTGACCGGGCGCGAAAGCTAGCCGACACTGGCAGTTCACTTCAGAAAAACGATGCTGGACGTAATCAAAACTGTCGGCAGGCACTACTTCGTCTACGGGCTCGGCAACGTGTTTAATCGGATGCTGAGTTTTCTGCTCATCCCGTTCTACACAAACTATCTGACCACCAGCGATTACGGTACGCTCGAACTGGTGGAGCTTTCGGGGTACTTTGCCGGCATGTTCATGGCGATGGGCGTGAGCAATGCCGTTCTGAGATTCTATTATGATTCCGACGATCCCGAGGACCGCCGCCGGATCGTGAGTACGGCTCACGTCTCCGTGTGGGGCATCGCGGTGGCCATGGGAATTGGGCTGGTCGCCCTGTCCCCGAACATTTCAGGGCTCGTATTTCATTCCACCGATAATCGAAACCTCTTTCGACTCGCGTTTATCTCGCTCGCCCTCACGGTCTGTGCAGAGGTGCCACTCAACTATCTCCGGGCGCAGCAGAAGTCCGTGCTCTTTACCATCATATCTGTAGCGCGCCTTCTGATGGGCCTCGGCCTGAACATCCTCTTTCTGGTGGGCATGAAGTGGGGAGTCGAAGGGATCCTGGTCAGCACGCTCCTGTCTCAGATTGCGGCGACCCTGATTCTGTCAGCGTATACCTTTCGGAAAACGGGCTTTCGGGTCTCCTGGCCCGATCTGCGGGCCATGACCAGCTACGGCCTCCCTTACATTGCCAGCGGACTGTCCGTCTTTGTGCTGCATCTGAGTGATCGGTTTTTCCTGGAGCGTTACTCCACGCTTTCGGTGGTGGGCATCTATGCCCTGGGATCCAAGTTTGCCATGGCGGTCAGCCCGTTGCTTACCGAGCCGTTTCTAGCCGTGTGGCGGCCGAAGGCGTTCGAGATCGCTCACCAGAAGGATGCCAAAGAGACGTACTCCAACGTGTTCACCTACTACTGTTTTCTCGGGATGTTCCTGGTGCTGGCCATCTCCACCTTCACGCAGGATCTGATTCCCTTCATGTCGCCGCCGGAATTTCATGCCTCACGTCTCGTCGTTCCCATGGTGGCCCTGTCTTACCTGATGTGGGGGGGCTCGCTTCTGATGCAGCTCGGTGTGTTGCTGGCCAAGAAGACAAGGCACATCGCCTGGGTCGGGGCCGTGGCCGCTGGTTTGAAGCTTATTCTCGCACCCTTACTCATTCCGCCTCTGGGCATGTGGGGAGCGGCGTGGGCCACGCTGGCATCTGGCTCTCTCACCTCCCCCCCTCTCTGCT
>DAIOGN010000006.1:2528-18498 GCA_036745245.1 Candidatus Zixiibacteriota bacterium | reverse complement strand
CGTGGGCCACGCTGGCCTCGTGTACACTACTATTCTGTCTGCAATACTGGATTGAACATCGATACCTGGTGATCCCCTATCAATGGTCCCGGCTGGTCAAACTGCTTGTCGCTGCCGGCCTCGGGTACGCGGTCTCCGTGATCTGGGATCCGGAGAGCCTGATTCTCGGTCTCGCCTTGAAGACGCTTCTGGTGCTCTCCTTCCCGGTGCTTCTGGCGGCCTTTGGGTTTTACACCGAACCTGAACGCCGCAGGATTCGTGAGCTCGCCAAATGGGGGCTGAGGCGTTTCCGCCCCCTGTAGTGCGGCAGGTCGGGCGACTCTTGACTAAGGGTTCGCTACTACAAAGAACACGCGCGCGTGGAAACTCAGGGCGCAGTCGCCGTGTCGGCGGGCGAACCGCCCGTACTACGTGCCTCGGACAGGGCGTTTGTAAGGGCCGTGGCGATGGCGCGATTGGCTGCCGGCTTGTAGTGCACAAGGTCACCCGTGAACAGGCTGCGGGGCGGCACGTCCTGCCGGCGCAGTATCTCTCGCCCGTCCACCACCAGAAAATCCGCCCGGTGGAGCAGGTCAACGAGGTCCTCATGACGGTCGGGCAGATACTGCCGCCAACGCGAAGGGAAAACAGTTTCAAAGGTCGGCATGGTCATGATGACGAGCCGGGCTCCGTCGGAATCGACCGCCTGCGACAGCTTCTGCAGAAGTGCGAGCAACAGATCGTATTGATGCGGGTCGGCGTCGGAGAGTGCCAGCGCGGCTCGTTGAGCCCGTTCGTAGCCTTTCAAAAGCGTGGCGGACACTGGCAATTGGCCGAATCGCATGAAGCGCGCGAATTGTGTGTAGTACCGGTCGCTGCCCATCAGCTCATCAAAAAATCCGTCACTCGTCAACATGGAGGCCAGGGTGTCCCGTGAGGGGGGCGGCAGGAGTTCAAGCCGGTCACCTGAAAGCGTGAAGCGCGGCTTCGCGTAGGGCATGTTCACTTCGTCACGCCTGCGAAAGGGGACGTAGCGGTTCTCGAGCCCGGCCTCCGGTGAGTCGTCGAGACCCAGCACGACCACATCCGCCCCAAAGTCCCGGGCGTATTCCGAATACAACAGGAGAGCCTGATCCACGGAATAGGCCATGGTTGCAAAGTTGAGGCATTCGGTCGTGGCGTCCGATGCGTACGCCGAAACCGTCTCCTCGTTGGACACGTGCATCCCGCCGTTGGTCATGGAGCTTCCGAGAAATACCAGTCGCCGCTTGTTCCCATGAGCTCGTGAGAGGGGTTCCGAGCTGCGCGAACCGAGTTCATCCACGTCCCAGTGGCCATTCTTGGCGAGGGGTCGGTTACGCCAGCCTGTGGCGCCATCCCACATGAGATAGGGATCCTGGTCGCGCGAAAAGGCCAGGGTTTGTTTCTCCGCGGCCTCCTCCAAATAGGCCCGCAGGTAGACGTGCTTTGGCACGAAAAACGGCAGGACCACGATACAGAGACCCTCAAGTACCAGCATCCCCCACCACAGATAACGAACGGCCGGCATGGCGCGAAGATGGCTGCGGAGGGTGCTGAAGCCGGATGCCTGCACAGGGTTCAGAGTGGCCATCAGAATTGAAAATAGATGAAGGGGTTGGCATCTTTGGGAATGGCGTGGAACATGAAGACAATGAGCACCGCGAAGAAAGCGGCCTCGGCGAGCGGTGGAACGTACACACGCGCGTGGCCACGCCGCTCAAACCACAGCCCGAACAGGTGGTCGATCACGCAGGAGACGAACGCCACAAGCATCAACATGTCGAGGGCGATCACGCGGGTGCCCGCGGATTCGAATAGCCCCCCCAGGAACACACGAGCAGAATGAAAATCGGTGGAACGGAATATTACCCAGGCCAGCCATACGGCGGACTGCACGCAGACCCACGAAGCCACTGTGGCGAGCACGCGCCCTAAAACGCTTAGTGCCCCCGCCGGGCGGGCGATGGAGCGCCAGACTTGATTTATGGCAATGAACACGCCATGCAACCCGCCCCACACCACAAATGTCCAGTTGGCGCCGTGCCACAGTCCGCTAAGCAAGGTGGTGGCGGCGAGGTTCAGGACGGTCCGCGGCATACCCTTGCGGTTACCTCCGAGGCTGACGTACACGTAGTCACGAAAGAATCGTGACATCGACATGTGCCAGCGCCTCCAGAAATCCGACATGCTCGTGGCGAGATATGGGAAGTTGAAGTTCTCCGGTAGCTTCAGGCCCAGCATGAGCGCCGAGCCCACGGCCATGCTCGAATAGCCCGAGAAGTCACAATAGATCTGAGTTGTGTAGCCAAGCAGAGCGAGCCAATGGCTTCCTGTAGAGTACTCGGCCGGAGCGGTAAACACAGGGTCTACCACGTGCAACGCCAGGTAATCCGCCACGAAAGCCTTCTTGAAGAAGCCTAGAAGGAACCTGCGCAAGCCGTCGTGGAATTGCGAGGGCTGAAATGTGCGACGCACCTCGAGCTGATATAGAAACTCGCTGGCGCGCACGATGGGCCCGGCCACCAATTGTGGGAAAAACGCCACAAACGTCCCAAAGTCGAGCAGGGAATCCACCGGTTTGAGCTGACGACGGTAAATGTCGAGCGTGTAGGTCATGGGGTGGAACGAGTAGAACGACACGCCCACAGGCAGGACGATGTTCAGTGTAGTCCAGGACGCTTGGATCCCGAAGGATTCCAGAAGCGCGGCCAGGCTCCCAGCGAAGAAGTTGAAGTACTTGAAATAACTGAGGATGCCCAGATGGCCAATCAGACTGACGAGAAGCCAGCCTCGTCGCGCCCGGGGCGTGGTGGCCAGATGGACGCGCCGGCCCGCCACAAAGTCGAGCAGCGCGGACAGAATGATGAGCCCGAGGAATCGCCAGTCCCACTGTGCGTAGAAGTAAAGGCTGGACGCCAGAAGCAGGATGCTCTGGCCCCTGCGATCCAGGCGCCAGTAGACGACGAAGACGGCCGTGAAGTACAGGACGAAGGCCACGGTGACAAAATTCATGCCGCCGCTCCAACGAGTCCGTGCCAGGCAGTCATCATCGGGCCAAGGATAGCGTTCATTCCATTTCTTGCGCCAGAGGGGAATCGGGCGACCATTCGCCCCGATTCTTAGATCGGCATGGCCGGCACCTCCCTGAGTGACGACATTTCGCTCGCGCACACGTGGAAGACGTGGGTAATTGGGGATATGTCGCACCCCTTGGCACGGGTACTGGGAAGCGGCATCACGCCCCTGGGCGTCATGCGCTGCCTGGGACCCGAGGGGATTCGGGTGTGGCAGGTGTCGCAGGCTCCACAAATGGAGCGGTATTCCCGCTACGTTCAGCTCCACTATCCGAGGCCCGAAAACGCGCCCAGTGTATCGGGGGCCTTCGGTGCAAGGTGACGCGAGTCAAGTCGCGCATCCTGACAGCCACGTAGGACCTGGCACGCACTCAAGCACACATTCGATTGAGACCCATGACTGAGAAAACTGGTGCCGATGTAGTGGTGCAGGCCCTGAAGGCCTGCGGCGTGCGCATGGTCTTCGGGGTGCCCGGCACCCAGACGGTGGCATTGTTTGATGCGCTCTCGCGGGCGAACGATGTCCGGACCGTGCTCGCCTCCGACGAAGGCTCGGCGGGTTTCATGGCACACGGCTATTATCGTGCCTCGGGCCAACCAGCGGCCGTGGTCACGATCCCGGGACCCGGGCTCACCAACGTTCTCACGGCAGCGGGCGAATCGCGCGAAGACTCGGTGGCGTTGCTCCACATCGTGGTAGGCAGCCCGGCGGACCCTTCCAGGCCCTACGGTCTGCAGCCCACCTACTCCAGTGCCCTCTCGCCGCACATTTACAAAGGTGTGCGTCATGTGTCGACCCGGGCTGAACTCGAGTCGGTGGTGGCGGATGCGTGCGAACAGGCGCTGAGCGGTGAACCCGGTCCCGTGCTGTTGTCGTTGTCCCCACGTGTCCTGAATGAGATGGGATCCGACGCGGAGGCCCGCCCGGTCTCAACTGCGAGTCACGAAGACGTCGGGCCGGCTTTGGAAGGCATGGCGCAGCGTATAGCTTCGTCCCGCCGGCTATGCGTGCTTTTGGGGCAGGGCGTCAGCCAGGCCGCCGGGGCACTCGTGGCCTTGGTCGAGCATACGGGGGCTCTGGCCATAACCAATGCGTCAGGTCGCGGAATCATTCCCGACGACCATCCCCGCACCGTCTGTAGCGACTTTGGAGGTTGGGGGAGCGGGCTCGTCAATGAACTCATACAGCAGTCCGACCTGGTGCTTGCCCTGGGATGCAAGCTCACCCACAACGGCTCGGGCGGATTCAGCCTGAATCTGCCCGCCGAAAAGCTCGCGAGACTGGATATCTCAAGCGAAGTGTTGTCGGCCGGGTATCCGGCGTCGTTGTCGGTGGTGGCCGATGCACGCGCGGCATTACCAAGACTACTCGATCTGGTGCGAGCCATGCCTCACGCACAATCCGGCTGGACTGAGGAAGAACGAAGCACCTGGCGATCCCGGTTCGAGTCCGCGCGTGCCAGTTCGGTGCGGCATCAATCCGATCTGCCGGACTGGCCGGCCCATCGAGTGGCCGACTTCTTCAGCGTACTGCGACGCGTACTTCCGCGTGAAAGCCACCTCGTGACGGACTCGGGCCAGCACCAGGTCTGGAGCCGGCAGCATTACCCCGTCTGGTCGCCGCTCGGCCTCATTTTGCCTACCGACTTTCAATCCATGGGGTTCGGCCTCCCGGTGGCCATGGGAGCAAAACTGGCTCGCCCCGATGTGCCCGTCGTGGCGATCGTCGGAGATGGCGGGCTTCTGATGTCGGGGCTCGCCCTTGTGACTGCTGTGCAGGAGAAGATCCCGCTCTCAGTCATCGTGTTCAACGATGGTGCGCTGTCGCAGATTCAGTACCAGCAGATGCAGGAATACGGGCGCGATTTTGCCACCACTCCCGGATCGATCTCCATTGAAGCGTTTGCGATCTCCCTCGGGATCGAGTATGCCGTACTTGACTTCAACATGGAACAGACTCTGAAGAACAGCTTTCAGTCAGAACGAGTCACGCTCCTGGAACTGCGGCTTCGAGCGGGCACGTCCGTAGCCACAGCAGCCATGGTGGCCAGAGCCAAGGCGGCCATGCGGCGTGGGCCCGGAGGCTCGCTCCTCCAGAGCCTCTGGAGACGAATCAAATCAGGGCGCTGACGGACGCGGACTACGGTGTCCGACTCACTATAGTCCTGCGTGTGCCCACGGAATCTATGCCGTTGACGGGCACCGTTCGAATCATACCCATTCTGCTTTCGAGGTAGGGACGGATTTTCATGCAGGGCCGCTCGAGGCACCAATACGCGATCGAGGCAACTGCAAATGCCAGAAGGAGGTTCTGTGGGAAAGCGCACAGGAGAGACTTGGCACTGCGGTTGAGGAACATCTGTTGCCACAGATACAGCGAGTAGCTCATGCGTCCGACAGCGGTCAGGATGCGGTGATTCACAAAGCGGGGGAAAGCCCGCTTCGGGTAGTTTCGCAAGCACCACTCCAGGCACAGCGCTAGGCCAATATTCTCAATCGAGTGTCCCAGCGGGTACCCGTAGGAGGGAAACCCCTCCAGGTGATCCGACGCGTACACGATCAGAGGCACCACTACAAACCAGGGGCTCAGGATGAACTTACGCCAGCCCTCCCGAGCCCAAAGTTGATCACGCGTCGCAGCGAGTATACACCCGATGGCAAGGTTGTCTGCGACCGTCTCAAACGACTCGGCAACGCCGACCCTCAAGTCGGGAAAGTAGTACCAAATGCCGACGCGAACCAGAGGAGCCACCAGAACGTACGCGGCGGCCCCTCGAATCCCCGCCCGGACTCCGAACAGGGCCAGAACAGCGGGCCACAAAAAATAGAATTGTTCCACCACCGAGAGAGACCAGATGTGGCCCAGCGGCCAACCACGAACCCAGTGGTAGTTCATGGTAAACGTGGAAGCGTGCAACAGATCTCCCTGCTTCAGGACCACCCACCCGAGTGCGGCGAAGATCGCCACAAAGGCGACATAGCCAAAGAACGCGGGCCAGATACGCAGGATTCGTCTAAAAAAGAAGCGCTTGAGCAGTATGGATCCGTACTTCCGTTGTTCCCGAATCAGGAGATACGTAATCAGGAATCCGGAAATCACGAAGAAGGTCTTCACCCCCATGTGGGCGCTGGGGAAGATCAGGCGGTACCAATCTAGAGTGATCGGATACCCCTGAGTGCCCACGAGATGCCCGGCCATGACGACCGAAATGCAGAGGGCCCGGAGGCCGTCAAGGCAGGGAAATCGCTCAGATGTCTTCGTATGCGACTCCTTGAGTATGGAATACTCCCGTTCATAGGATCGACACCTGAGGAATTGTACTACACCTGACATAACATCCTTAGGAAGGAGCGCGTGAACCTGCCTCGAGCTGCGGTTTGAGCGACCCCAGGCCGACCTTTCGCGTAGCCTCAGATGGACGTATGGGTTCGCTTGAATGGGGAGTCTGGCCGCACTGGTGGGCGACGTGCGGCAGCCCCGAAAGACACCGCCTTGAAGCGTCAGAACTGTTGGCTGGCCACTGCGCCCTCTGCATATTGGCTCCCGCCTTGAGCCTTCATTCGCGCTTCGAGCGATTTCGACAGATTGCGCGGGCCTTCGGATGGGGCACTGTGTTGCGCCTCATCGGCCTCCGCGTTCTCAACAGGGTCATCCGGTTCGACGTGCTCATCGTGCTTCTCATCGACCGCGACCGTGCGCGTTGCCCAGAGACGCCCGATGAATCTCAGCTGAGCTTCAAGGTGCTTCGCGCGCGCGAGTACTCCACGGTATTGTCTGCATTGAGTCCAGAACTACGGCAGAAATTTCACCTGGATGGGTTCGACCTCGAGGCGGATCCGGACGACATCCTCCTGGTGGCTTACGTGGGCTCCACGTTGGCAGGCTTCGGGTTTGGCCACACGGGCGGCGCGCCGAAGCTCGCTCCGGGCGTCCGCCTGCGGGCTCCGAAGGGATACCTCTACGCCTTCGCTTCCTTTACGCCGCCAGAATTCCGCGGCCGGAAACACCACGGGCGACGTCACTACGAATTGTTGCAGACGCCTGAGGGCCAAAGCTGCGCTGGCCTCATCGCCTACGTGAACTACACAAACCTGGAGTCGCGGCGCGGCGTGGCCAAGAGCGGCTATCGACCCGTGGGGCACCTGTATCACGCGCGGATCCGGCGACTCAATCTGGTCTGGTGCAGTCGAAGCTTGAAGCGTACGGAGGTGCGGCTCGACGGAGGCCGGACCTGGTCTTTGTCCCGGCTGGACAAAGGCCGGTCCCCCGAGCCTGCGGGCGATGCGACAGCCGGTGGTTCCTAGTTGAACCTGCCTGGCCAGCTCTCCTGTGGGCGTACAACACCGTTTCGTCGGCGGAAGGCTTGACCCTCGCACCCGGCCAGGATAGATGTATGATTCAAATGCTCGGTCGATGCCTTCCTTGAATGTTGACCTGTGAAGTCGTACGCTCCCCGGATCGTTTCTATGAGCTGCAATCCGAGTGGGAGGAGTTGCTCTCACAGTTTGAGGGCGACAACCTGTTTCTGTCATGGCCGTGGATCCGGCGCTGGGTCGAGGTCTACGGCCCGCTCAATCCGCTTCTGGTCATTGTGCTCAGGGATTCACAGGGTCCCGTCGCGATCACTCCCTTCAAGATCAGGATGGGATTCTCGCGGGGCTGGCTGAACGCCCGCGAAATCCGGCTCTTCGGTTCCGGGGAGTGCTGTTCCGACTACCTTGACATACTTGTGCGGCAGGACGTCCGGCAGGAGGCCCTGCGGGGCGTATTGGAGACCCTCCTCACCGAGTGCCGCCAGGAGTGGGATGTGCTGGAGTATGGCAACACGCTCTGCGAGTCGGAACAGCTTCGTGGGCTCAGCCGGTTGGCCGCTTTGGACTCGCGGTGCCGTGCCGTCGAGATTGAGGATTCGGCGGTGTGCCCCTTCATGCCGCTGCTGGCGGCGCCTGCCGGGGTGCTGGACTCACAGTCGGGGAAGCACAAGTACTCCGTGGAACGGTCGCTGCGGGGGCTGAGGGAGCAGGGAGGGCTGATCATTCGATGGTGCACGACGGAGCCTGAGGTGGAGACCTACCTGATGGCTCTACGGGACCTGAATCGACGCCTGTGGAACTTAAAGGGTAAACCGGGGTCCTTTGTGTCCGAACAGTTTGACAGTTTCCACTTAAGTCTGGCCCGAGACCTTCTGAACGAGGGCCGCCTCCTTCTGTCGCATGTCAGTGTAGACGGGCAGTACGTGGGCGGGTTCTATGGAATGACCTATCGAGGACGAGTGTACTTCTACATCATGTCCACGGAGCGCTCGACGGTTCGCAATGTCAACATGGGCGACGTCATGCTCCTGGAGGCCATGGAGGAAGGCGTTCGAAGGGGGTGCACCGAATTCGACTTTCTGTGCGGGGACGAGGACTACAAGTACCGGTGGACAAAGAGCGAGCGCCGCGAGGTGCATTTGCGGGTCTACAATCGGTCGACTCGCGGTCGTGGGCGGTTGTTGCATTGGAGAGCAAAACGGAGGTGGGTGGGCGGTGAGGACACGTTGGCCTCGCACGAGCGCCCCGGATTCCACCGCACCACGGATCGGGACTGGCCGCCGGCCCTGGTGCTTGGCACCGGCGTAACCGTCCTGGGTGTCCTGCGCGGACTGGGGCTGGCGGGCATCCGGGCGATTCAGGTGGGTCACGGAGCCGGCGTAGAGCGGCGATCGCGGTATTGCTCATCCTACTTCGAGGCTCCTGATTCGACTTCTTCCGTCGAGACCGGTCTTGCGTCCCTGGAGGCTTGTCTCAAGCACAATGGACTGGATCGCGCGGTGGTGATCCCGTGCTCCGATGAGGCCAATGAATGGGTGGCTCACCTCCCGGCGGATCGTCGACATCAGTTTCCTACCAGCATGCCGCCGGCGGACACGCTGGCCTCGCTCACAGACAAGGGACACCTTGCGCGACTACTGGTGGAACACGATGTACCTCACCCGGCCACGTGGACCCTGGCGTCCGTTGCGGATCTGGAAAAACTCGAATCCGCCCACCTTGAACACGCCTTTCTCAAGCCATGCCACTCGCAGTCATTCTTCAGACGTTACCGAGTCAAAGCCATGACCGTGAGCACCCGGGAGGAGGCGATCACCCGCTGGAAACAACTGTCGGACGAGGGTCACCAAATGGTGCTGCAGGACTACATTCCTGGACCTGCCTCCAATCACTATTTTGTGGACGGCCTGGTGGACCGCCACGGAGACCTCAAGTGCGCCTTTGCCCGCCAGCGGCTGCGCATGTATCCCCCGGACTACGGCAACAGCTGCTACCAGGTGTCCAGGGCCCAGGGCAGTCTCTCGCGTTCGATCACAACTCTCCAGGGACTCCTGACGTCGACATCGTATCGAGGGATCTTCTCTGCCGAGTTCAAACTGGATGAACGCGATGGCGCCTATAAGCTCCTGGAGATCAATTGCCGCCCCTGGTGGTTCATCTGGTTTGCCCAGATGTGCGGCCTTCCGATGGCCGAGATGGCCTACGTCGATGCGCTGGATGAGCCGGTTCCCACGCTTCGTTTCTATCGGGGGGGCCTGTCGATCGTGGATCCATACTACGACCTGAACGCCTGTCTGGAGCGTGTCAGAGCAGGAAGGATGACCTACGGGGAGTGGCTGGACTCATGGATATTCGCCCGGCATGCCCACCTTCTCTGGCGCGACCCCTGGCCGTCGGTGATGAGCCATGCGAATGGTCTGCGGCGGTATATTGCGAGGAGACTTTGATCGCCAGAGGCCGCCGGGTGACCCTCACCCAAAGGCAACCGCCCACTCTGAGAACCCTCAGCCGACCCTCGCTTGGCCACTGGTGGATTCTCGGATTCGCGGCCATGCTGAGTCTGGCCGGGCTGGTGGGCGATACTCGGGCAGCCGTGGGCGACCCGGGCTCAGACACCTCCGCCACGAGTGCCGCGTCCGGAAGCGATTCTGCACTTGGATTCGGCGAAATGACGCCCGAACGCCGCGCCCAGGCCATCGAGTATTCCGACATCCGGAACCGGTTCTTCTTCATCAACACCGCCTATTCTCTCGCAGTTCTGGCCCTGCTTCTGTTTTCCGGGTGGTCGGCGCGAATGCGCGCCTGGGCCGAGCGACGCGTTTCGCGGCCCCTGGGTACCTGGCTCCTTTACTTTTTCCTGCTCTCGCTGGTTCTCGTGGTTTTGGATCTCCCCTTCGATTACTACACGGGGTTCGTGCTTGAGCATACGTATGGGCATTCCAATCAGACGTTTGGCGAGTGGATCTGGGATCTGGCCAAGGGGGAGGCAATCAGCTACGTATTCGGCGGGCTGGTGGCATTCCTCGTGTACGTGGCCATTCGCCGCATGGGCCGGCGCTGGTGGCTGTGGGTGGGAGGATGTACGGCGCCCGTCGTCGCGTTCTTCATCGTCATCGCTCCGGTGGTGATCGCCCCGATGTTCAACAAGTTCAGCCCGCTCGCAAACGTTGGTCTCCGCGACAAGATTCTGGGGCTGGCCGCACAGGCGGGCATTTCCGACAGCCGGGTGTTCGAAGTGGACGCCTCGAGGCAGTCCAACAAGTACAACGCCTACGTGACGGGGCTGTTCGGGTCGAAGCGCATCGTGCTTTACGACACCATCCTCCGGGACCTCACGGATGATGAGATTCTGTTCGTCATGGCGCACGAAATCGGCCACTACACGATGCACCACATGTGGATCGGAGTGGCGGGCGTGACGGCGTTTGTCCTGTTCGCTGCCTGGCTGATTCACCGGCTGGTCGGAGGGATGCTCCGCCGGCACGGCACCCGCTGGGGGTTCACAACGCTCGGCGATTTCGCCAGCTTTCCCTTGCTGGCCGGCCTGTTACTGATTTGTTCGTTTCTGTTCATGCCCGTTTCGAATGCCGTGTCGCGTCACTTTGAACACCGTGCGGATGAGTACGGGCTGGCGCTCACGCAGAACCGTGAGGCCGCTGCGAAGGCCTTTGAGAAGCTGGCCGCTCGTAATCTGTCCAACCCCGACCCTTCTCCCTTCATCGAATTCTGGCTGTACGATCATCCCACCATCAAAGACAGGGTCGCCTATGTGCTTGGACAGCCGGAGTCATGACGCACTCGGCGCACCCGTGGGCGGATCCGGGGGAGTTGATATCGTGAAGAGCACGGCTCCATGACTTCACGCGAAAAGGGCTGGGTAGCGGCCCTGTCGGTGCTCGCCGTTCTGGCGCTCATCGAGTTGTTCTACATTCCGGGCCACAATCCGTGGCTCGAGGCCCTGAACAACGCCGGGCATCTGCCGGTGTTCGGGCTGCTGGCCATCGCCATCCTTCACCTGGTGAAACTGGCACGCCCGTCGCTGCGCGCCCGGCCCGCCCTGGCCTATGGGATCGCCCTGGCGCTCTCGGCAGCGCTCGGAGCGCTTTCTGAAGGAGTGCAACACTTCACCCCGCGCGACGCCGACATCACAGACTTACTGCGCGACGTGGTGGGTGCGGCGAGTTTCCTGGCACTGTACGCGGCCATTCGCGATCGCGACCTGCGGGAGGCCCGCGCGCAGCGGCCGCGCCTGAAACCCGCGCTTTTGGCGGTCACAGGTCTGTTGTGGCTTGCGGGCGGCTGGCCGCTGTTGGTCTGGACTGCCGCGTATGTTCAGCGACAGCTGCAACTCCCCGTGTTGTGCGACTTCGACTCGCGCCTGTCCACACGCTTTCTGGAAGCCAACGGGACGCAGCTGGAATTCGGCGCGACGAGCGACATCACAGGCGTTGAGGCGCGCGGAACACGCATGGTCTTCGAGGCGTCCGAATGGCCGGGCGTGGAAATCATCGACGTGTACCCCGACTGGACCGAGCATGATTCGCTGGTACTGGACCTCACGGTGGAGAGCGATCAGCCGCTCGTAGTCGCGCTGTCGGCCTTCGATCGCGACCACAACCAGACGATGGAAGACCGCTTCACCCGGGGGTTCACCCTCGATCCGGGCCGGCAACGGCTGGCCGTGTCCCTGGGGCATGTAATTGTGGGCCCTCGAAGCCGCACCATGGATGTGGAACACATGGAAGGCGTTAGAATCTTCAGCGATTCCTCGGCGAAGGGCAGAAGCGTGCTGCTTGAGCGACTGTATCTCAAATGAATCACCTCATCGCAGTGGTCTCGGGCGGGTGGCTCCGCTCGAAGTCGTGACGGCCCGATGATCGACCTGCTCCAACTCGGTCCCGATGGCCGGCTCTTCGACGTGGACTCGGCCGAGGATGCCAGGGCCCGGCTCTGTAAGGACGGCTCGGTGACCTGGATCGATCTGACCGACGGCAGCGATGCCGAGTGGCGGCAGATTCTCGCGCTGTATCCGTTTCACCCGCTGGCCGTGGATGACTGCAGGTCCAACGAGCAACGGCCTAAACTGGAGGAGTATCCGGGACACCTGCTCATCGTCTTTCAGGGTCTTGAGCTTGCGGCGGATGCCGACTCGCTCGAAACCACCGAACTCGACATTCTTCTGGCCCCTGGACTTCTGGTGACGGTGCACGACAAGGCACTTCGCGCCATCGAAGAGGTGAAGGACCGATGTGCCCGGAGCCCGGATGTGTTCGCCCCCGGCGCGGACATGCTGCTGCACGCCGTGCTCGATCGCACCGTGGATTTTTACTTTCCCCTGGCGGAGCGGCTCGAGGCTCGCCTCGATGCGATCGAAGACAGTCTCACGGATCACCCCGATCCGGCCACGTTCGACCGGATCTTCAAGCTGAAGAAACATCTTCTGGCATTCAGACGATTCGTGAGCCCGCAGCGGGACATCGTGAACGCACTCTCCTTCCGGTCTCTGGCGGGCGTGCGCGATGCCACACACATCTACTTTCGGGACATCCACGACCACCTCATTCGCCTCCACGATCAGCTGGAATCGATGCGCGATTTGTCCGCCAGCGTGCTCGATGCCCACATGACCCAGATGTCGCAGCGCGCCAATGAGATCATCAAGGTGCTCACCATCATGGGCTCGATTATTCTGCCCCTGTCGCTTGTGGCCAGTGTGTTCGGGATGAACTTCGCCGTAATCCCGTTTGCCAGCCATCCTGTGGGTTTCTGGATCGCGCTGGGCGGAATGGCGGCTCTGGGCGCGGTCATTTACGGCGTGTTTAAACTCAGGCGCTGGGTTTGAGTTGCCGCAGCCCCGGGGACCTGCATAGTATCACGTTGTAGCACAATAGGATAGCAAATCCAGCCCAGAGTACAAGCCCGCGTCGCCCCGGCCAGTTTCATGTTGACGCTCTCTGCCCTCCGACACTAATTCGCGCGCGTACTGGTCCCGGGCGTGAACCCGGGCCACATGTGGGCGCCGAACCAACAAGGGGATCCGTATCCATGCTCTCGAAACGCCGCCGTGATGACGACGAAGACGAAGTTGAAGACGATGAAAATGAAGACGAAGTCGACGACGACGACGACGAAGATGAGGACAGCGAAGACTCGGACGATGAAGACGACGATGATGACGACGACGACGACGACGATGACGAGGAGGATGATGACGACGAGGACGACGAGGACGAGGATGAGGATGAGAAAGACGTAGATCCCGACGACGTCGATGCGGCGGACGATCCCGTTGTTCTCAAGCCAGGGGCCACCTCAGACGAGGAAGAGGACGACGACGACTGGGAAGATGACGACGACGATGATGAGGACGACGAGGACGAGGAAGAAGAAGAGGACTACGACGAGAACTACAACGAAGAGGAAGAGTACTAGGTCTTAGTCGCCCGCATTAAGCCTTCAGGGATCGCCGAGCTCGACGGGCGATCCTTTTTTGTTGCTAGCGCTCCACCTTCAGCACCGCCAGGAAGGCCTCCTGAGGGATCTCCACTGAGCCCACCTGCTTCATGCGTTTCTTGCCTTCCTTCTGCTTCTCGAGAAGCTTGCGTTTGCGCGAAATGTCGCCCCCGTAGCATTTCGCCGTCACATTCTTGCGGATCGCTTTCACCGTGGAGCGCGCCACCACGCGGCTGCCGATGGCGGCCTGAATAATCACTTCGAACATCTGCCTCGGAATCAGTTCCTTCAGCTTGGCCGTGATCTTCTGCCCCCAGGTGAAGGCGTGCTCGGAGTGTACCAGGGCCGACAGGGCATCCACCGGGTCGCCATTGATCAGGATGTCGAGCTTCACCAGCTTCCCTTCGCGGTAGTCGGTGAATTCGTAGTCGAGGCTGGCGTAGCCGCGCGACAGGGACTTGAGCTTGTCGTAAAAGTCGAAGATGATCTCGGCCAGCGGCATGTCGTAGTGCAGGATGGCACGTTTGGTGTCGGCGTACTCCGTGGTTCTGTAAATCCCGCGGCGATCGAGGCACAGCTTCATGATGTTGCCGATGTACTCGGATGGCAGGATGATCTGAACCTTCACGTACGGTTCCTGGATGTGGTCGATCTCCGTAGGTTTGGGGAGTTGCGCGGGGCTGTCCACCTCCACGCGCGTGCCGTCGTTTTTGTACACCCAGTATTCCACGTTGGGCACGGTGGTGATGATCTCGAGTTCGAACTCGCGTGACAGGCGCTCCTGCACGATCTCCATGTGCAACAAGCCCAGGAAGCCGCAGCGGAACCCGAAGCCCAGGGCCGCGGAGGATTCGGGCTCGAAGACCAGCGCGGCATCGTTAAGCTGGAGTTTCCCCAGGGCCTCACGCAGTTCGGCGTAGCTGTCGGAGTCGGTGGGGTACAGGCCTGAATACACCATGGGCTTCACGTCGCGAAATCCCGCGAGCCGCTCGGTGGCCGGATGGTCGCGCTGTGTGATGGTGTCGCCCACGCGCGTGTCTTGCACCTGTCGTATGTTGGCGATGATGTAACCCACGTCGCCGGCCGCCAGCTCATCGGTGGGTACGCGCTTGAGCTGGAGGTGGCCCACCTCGTCCACTTCGTATTCGGTGGAGTGGGCGAAGAAGCGAATCCAATCCCCCTTCTTCACCTGGCCGTCCACCACGCGAACGTAAGGGATGGCTCCGCGGTACGAGTCGAACAGCGAATCGAAGATCATGGCGCGCAGAGGCGCGTCTGGCTTTCCGCCCGGCGCCGGCACCTTGCTCACGATGGCCTCGAGCACCTCAACGATCCCCACTCCCTCCTTGGCCGACACGCGCAGCACCTCTTCCGGCTTGCAGCCGATCAAGTCCACGATCTGCCGGGCCACTTCGTCGGGATGGGCCGACTGGAGGTCGATCTTGTTGATGACCGGAATGATCTCCAGGTCGTTGTCGAGCGCGAGGAACAGATTGGAGAGGGTCTGCGCTTCCACCCCCTGTGTGGCGTCCACCACCAGGATGGCTCCCTCGCAGGCCGCAAGCGACCGCGATACCTCATAGGTGAAGTCCACGTGGCCGGGTGTGTCGATGAGGTTGAGGATGTACTCGGTGCCGTCCTGCGCCGTGTAGGGCATGCGCACCGCATGCGACTTGATGGTGATACCGCGCTCCTGCTCCAGGTCCATGGAGTCGAGCACCTGGGCGTGCTTCTCACGCCCGGTGAGCATGGCTGTCTCTTCGAGCAGGCGGTCGGCCAGAGTCGACTTGCCGTGATCGATGTGCGCTATGATCGAAAAATTGCGAATGTTGTCCACGTCGGCCCGCAATTATAGCGACCCGCCGGTCGGAACCCAAGGCAAACCGCCCGATCCTGCAGACGCCTTCCGGGTCCCGACTCACCGGCTCCGGCGCCGCCCGAATGGGGCTTTCGATCGCGGACTACGGTTCGTAGCCCAGCTGCACCACCTCAAAGTCTCCCGCAGTGAGGCTGTGAAATGCCGGGTTCAGCACATCGTTGTCCCAGCGATCGTCCATGGTGCCCTGGATCATCATGTCGGTGCCGTTGTCGGCGAGGATCAGGCCATGGCGCTTCATGGCTTCGAATAT